>DASSZL010000307.1:0-4137 GCA_035713505.1 Vulcanimicrobiaceae bacterium
CGCGTTCAACGATGAAATCGTTCCGCTCACCAGTTGGAAATACACCGAAGACAAAGAGACGGGCGAAGTGCGCGAAGAGCAAGTCACGCTGAGCAAGGACGAAGGCAATCGTCCGGACACCACGCTCGAGGGCTTGGCCAAACTCAAGGGCGTGCTCGACCCGCAATCTTCGATTACGGCCGGAAACTCATCGCAGCTCTCGGACGGCGCCGGTGCCGTCGTCGTGATGGATTCCAAGCTGGCCGAGCAGCGCGGTCTGCGTCCGTTGGGCTTTTACCGCGGCTTGGTGATCGTCGGCAACGAGCCGGGCGAGATGGGTATCGCTCCGGTGTACGCGATTCCGAAGCTGCTCAAGCGCCACAACCTGACCATCGACGATATCGGCCTGTGGGAACTGAACGAAGCGTTCGCCGTGCAGACCGTGTACATTCGCGACACGCTCGGTATTCCAGATGACCGTTTCAACGTCAGCGGAGGCGCCATCTCAATCGGCCATCCGTACGGCCTCTCCGGCACGCGCATGGCGATGCACGCGCTGATCGAAGGCAAAAAACGCGGTGCGAAACATGTCGTCGTTACGATGTGCATCGGCGGCGGCATGGGTGCCGCGGGCTTATTCGAAGTAGCCTAGTTATACGCGTTATACTCGCTATACACAGCTGACGGGGAAGGCCGCAATGTTGCGGCCTTCCCCGCTTTTTCGAAATCGGCGGCTACCATTGTCGCACATGCTGCAAGAACAGCCGAGAATTTTCGCGTTCGGACGGGACGAGCGCGTTCCCTCGAACGGCGACCTTCACGAGCAGTTTCTCGAACTTTACGACCATCCGCAAATCATCTTAGACTTGCGGAGCATCGATTTGCTCGGCGTGGCATTTCTGACCGAACTGGGGCAGCTGCGTTTGCACCGGCGCGACCTCGGCTTGCCGCTTGGACGGCTCATCGTGGATTCGCAATACGTGCGTAATGCGCTCAGTGCCGTTGGTTTCGAACGAAACTGGGCGATCTATCGGACGCCGGAAGAAGCACTCGCCTCGTTCGACGCCCCGGACTTGCGCGCCTAAAACGGCCGAGCTGCGCGGCGCATAGAGTCGCGGCGCCTGAAACTCCCAAGTTCCTAACCCGTATGATGGGCATGAACATGATAAACCGGGCCGCGGCGTCCGCGCTGGCGGCTCTGCTGTTCGCTCCTCTTGCTGCGCAGACGTGGGTGTACAAGGGCAAAAAGAGCAGCGCCGGCCTCACCGTCTATGAGTACCTGGTGACGTTCAGCAGCGGCGTCAAAGCCGACGTGACGATGACGTTGGACCAAGGCGGCAAAATCGCCGGATACGACGTTTCGCCCGCGTAGTTACTCCACCAAGTATTGCAGATCCGAGGCGCCGGTCGGATAGGCGAACAAGGCACCGGATATGGCACGCGCGTCCAGCGCGTGCCGTATCGCCAGCGCCAAAACGTTGATTTGCTGCTCGGCGTGGGGTCCGAAGATCGTCGCGCCGAGCAATTTGCCGGTGTTTTTCTCCAGAAGCAGTTTGTAAAACGCCGACCGGCCCGCAACGTGCCGCGTGGAGTACCAATCCGTCATGTCGCCGGCGTGTACGTCGACTGCGATGCCGCGCTCGTGCGCCTGGGCTTCGGTCAGGCCTACGCTCCCGAGCGGCGGGATCGTGTACACCATGCTCGCCAGTCCGCGAAAATCGCCTTTGCGCGTGTTGCCGTGAACCACGTTGTGCGCGGCGATTTCGCCGGTGTCGCCCGCGACGGGCGTGAGCGGCAGCGCGCCGGCATCCGCGGCATCGCCGGCGGCGTACACGTGCGGGTTGCTGACGCTTTGCAGAAACTCGTTGACCTTCACGCCCTTTTTCGTTCGTTCCACGCCCGCGAGCTCGAGCGCGAGATCGTCGAGTCTGGGTTTGCGCCCCGCGGCGAGTACACCGCCGGCCGCGGAGTACGCGCGCTCACCGTCATCGTGTTTGACGAACGCGGTAACGGCGCTCGCGGTGCGCTCGACGCGAGTGACCGGCGCGTTCAGCGCGACGTCGATACCGATCGCGCGGCTTTCCGCGACGAGCCGATCGACCAGGTCCGGATCGAAGCCCCCAAGCGGATGCGCATCGTTGTGCAAGATCGTGACGCGCGCACCGGCGCGCGCGGCGAGGTGGGCAAACTCGAACGCGATGTACCCGCCGCCTGCGAAGAGCAGCGATTCCGGCATTTCTTCGAGTTCCAGGAATTGCTCGCTCGTGAGCAGCGCGTCGTCTCCTTGCGCCACGTGCGTTTCTTGCGCGCCGCTGGCGATCACGATGTGCTGCGCGCGCACGCGATCGGCGCCGACCCAGAGCGTTTGCGGATCCGTGAAGCGTGCGCGGCCGCGCATCGCGAGGATACCGGCCTTCTCGTACGTTTGCGCGCGTTGCGCGGGCACCGGGTCCGTGAACGTGCGTTTGAAACGCATGAGAGCGGTCCAATCGAGTTTGGCCGGCGCTTCGATGATGCCGCGCCCGGCTAAACGCTGCGTGTCGTCGACGACGGACGCGGCATAGACGAGCACCTTCTTGGGATCGCATCCGCGCAGCGCGCAGGTTCCTCCGAAGGGGCGCTCGTCGATAATGGCAACTGAACGGCCGCCCGCACGAGCCAGAAGCGCCGCTTGCGTCCCGGCGCTTCCAGTGCCGACGACCGCAACGTCAAAGGAGCGGTCCATGCTGCACTTGTGCCCGTAAAGGCGGGCAAGTAAGCGTTATGCCTGAGCGGGAATCGGCGGAATGAAGAACCGGAAGCCGTTGCCGCCCGCGCGCTTGGCGGCGTACATGGCCTCATCGGCCTGCTGTATCAGCGTCTCGGGGTTCGTGCCGTCGCGCGGATAGCAGCTGACGCCGACGCTGAGGCGGGGCGTGAGGGTGACCGAGCCCAGCCGCAGTTCCTGCGCTGTCGATCCGACGATGCGGCGCACGATCCGCTCCACCGTTTCCTTGTCGCCGCACCGTTCCAGCAGAACGATGAACTCATCACCGCCCAGCCGTGCAACGGTGTCCACTTCTCGAACGGAACCTTGAAGCGTTTGCGCCACGTGCTTCAAATACTCATCACCGGCCTGGTGCCCGTACGTATCATTGATTTTCTTGAAGCCGTCGCAATCGACGAACGCGATCGCCACCTCGTGCTCGCCGCGATCGGCGCGTTTGAGGGCAGTGGCCAGACGCTCGACCAAGATGAGGCGGTTCGGCAATCCCGTGAGCGAATCACGCGTCGCGAGCACTTCGAGTTCATGCGCGAGTTCCAGGTTCATGAAGCGAAGGCGCAGCGCCGTCGTCATCATGCGTGCGTTGTTCAGACCGATGGCGACCATCGCCAAACAAAATACGAGCGCGGAAATACCGCCCACGAGCGGTAGCGTACCCGGCTCCAGGATGAGCAGGCGCAGCGCGGCCGGCAGCACGGTTGGAAATAGAAAACAAAGATACGCGAGGGGTGATGCGGAGAGCGAACTCGCCGCACCCGCCGCCAGTCCCATGCCGACGATGACGACGAAGAACTGGTAGTCGAGCTGGTGGGCCGGAAACATCCAGAGCGCATCGAGCCCCCAGGCAATGCCCGCGAGCAGCGCGCCGACGGTGAACAGTTCTTCCCAGCGTTCGGCGGAATACCGTTCTCGAAAACGCGAATGCGTCACGACCAAGCCGAACCGGAACAGCGTTACGACGGTAAAGACGGCCGTCCAAGCGACGGCGTTGCGGGCTGGAACGCGCGTCCACATCAGTCCGACAAGCAGCGCGGCGACGGCAACGCCTGCCGTAATCGTTGCGGCGGCCTGCCGGTACAACAGCCGGATTCGTTCGACTCGTGCCTGCGCATCCACACCCCGCGACGAGCGTCCTGGGAGCGCTGCGATCATCGTATTCGTACTATCGGCAGAAAACTTGTCAGTTTCGAAGCGGCGCGCCGTGCTCGAGCATGTGTTCCATGCGTTCTTTTGTTTTGTTATTGAAAACCAGTGTCTCGAAATACTGCGTTTCCAGATCGAGCAGTTCCTCATGGGATACGCGCCGCGCGGGGCCGGGGCCGCCCGTCATCACGCGGGCAATCGCGCGCGCCACTTCGGCGTCGTACGGCGTAGCCATACCCGACGCGGCGGCC
>DASSZL010000308.1:0-10416 GCA_035713505.1 Vulcanimicrobiaceae bacterium
CGGAGCGGTCGCCGGCATGATCGTCGGCAACATCATCGGCAAGACGATCTTCCATGCCGGCAACGGCATGGGCGGGTTCCTCGGTGCCGCGGGCGGCTATCTCGCTGCCAAGAACAACAAAGAGAATTTGACCGTTCCGCAAGGCTCGGCCGTGCGCGTAACGCTGCGCTCGGTGCGCCGCCAAGCCGGCCGCTAGCAAGTAAGAACTCACGCGCAGGCGGCGAACGGTCGCGCTCATGCAGAAGCGACTGTTCGCCGCTTTATTAGCGCTCTGTTTGACAGGGCAGACGCCACCCGATCTCGGGGCACCGCCCGTTAGCGCGGTCATTTCCTACCACCAGCCGGTCATCGCCATCGAGCACGTCGGCGTGATCGACGGCACCGGCGCGCCGGAACGCCGCGACCAAACGATCGTCGTCTCGAACGGGAAGATCACCGCTGCCGGCCGCGCTGCGACCGTACGGGTACCATCCGACGCCAAAGTCATCGACGGGCGCGGGTTCACGCTCACGCCCGGTTTCGTCGGCACGCACGATCATTTGTACTACGTGAGCGGCGGACCGCTCTTCATTATGCGCGAAATGCCGTACAGTTTTCCGCGGCTCTATCTTGCGGGCGGCGTGACGACGATACGCACGACGGGAAGCGTGGAACCGTATACGGATTTGCGCGTGAAGCGCGCGGTGGATTCCGGGGAACTCGCAGGGCCGCACATGGACGTCACGAGCCCGTACATGACGGGCTACGAGCCGTTTTTCGTGCAGATGGGAACGCTGCGCAGTCCCGCCGACGCACGGCGCACGGTCGACTTCTGGGCCGATCGCGGCGTCACATCGTTCAAGTTGTACATGAACATTCCGCGAGCCGTCGCTCAGGCGGTCATCGACCAGGCGCATGCGCGGCACCTCAAGGTCCTCGCGCACTTGTGTTCGATCGGCTTCGAACAGGCCGCGCGCATGGGCGTCGACAGTTTGGAGCACGGCATCTTCGTCGACACGGAGTTCACGCCTGGCAAAACGGATGATGAATGCGACGTGAAGAGCCCCGCGCAAACGCAGGCCATCGCCGATCTCGACGTCAACGGCCCCAAAGCACAAGCGCTGATTCGCACGCTGATCTCGCACCACGTTGCCCTCAGCTCGACACTGGCGAATTTTGAAGGACGCAATCCGCCGCCCATGCGCGTGGAGCAGCGCATGTTCAACGTCCTCGATCCCGTTTCGGTCTCGGACGTGATGGCGGTGCGCAAGATGATTCTCGCGCGCCCGGCTAGTTCACGTGCCCTTGCGCGCAAAGCATTTGATAACGACGTGAAATTCGAAGTCGCTTTTTACCATGCCGGCGGTCTGCTCACGCAGGGACCCGATCCCACGGGATACGGTGCCACGATTGCGGGCTTCGGCGATCAGCGCGACATCGAGCTGCTCGTGCAAGGCGGTCTGAAACCGGAGCAGGCGATTCAGGTCGCAACGCTCAACGGCGCGAAATCGCTCGGACGAGGCAAGACCATCGGCAGCATCGCAGCCGGCAAGAATGCCGATCTCGTGTTGATTCACGGCGATCCGGCCGCACGTATCGACGACATAGAAAACGTCGTGACGGTATTCAAAGACGGCGTGGGTTATGACGCGAAAAGACTCATTGATTCGGTGAAGGGAGTAGCCGGCAGACAGTAACTTCGTTCGCGCTGGGAACAATGCGGGCATGGATGTTGATAAAACGCTCCGTGACCTCGCGCTTTTAGGCGCACGGCTGGCGCTGGGCGGCACGATCGCCGCGCACGGCGCACAAAAGTTGTTCGGCGCTTTCGGCGGCCCGGGCCCGGAAAAAGCCGCTCAGATGATGCATTCACTGGGCCTTCGTCCCGGCGAACGCCATGCAACCATGGCCTCGGCGGCCGAGATGGCTTCGGGAGCGCTGATTTCGCTGGGCTTGGGCGGTCCCATCGGCCCGGCAATGCTTACGTCAATCATGCTGGTCGCGATCGAAACGGTTCATCGTCCGAAAGGCTATTGGGCTGCGAACGGCGGCTACGAAATGAACGTGATGTATCTCGCGATCGCATTGCTGCTCGCGAACCACGGGTACGGATCGCTCTCGCTCGATGAAGCAATCGGCGTTTCCGCAAAGAACCGGCCGCTTTTCGCATGGCTTGCGACCGGCGGCGCGATTGGTGCTGCGGCGGCCATCCTCTCGCAGCGCCAATTCGATCGTCCCTCGACAATCACCGAAACGATCGGCGAAAAAACGACGAGCTCCGCATAGCGCGGGGCTCTGCCTTTCAGCCGGAATGTCGGGCAAGACCCTCGATCGCGGATGCCAAGCGCAGTGGGTCCCCTTCCAGCACACCGATAGCGGTGTTGCACGCGTTGCACACGGTACACACTGTTGCCAAGGCTTCGCGCAGATCGCACACCCCAGCGGTTATGGCAGGCAATGCAGCGTGTGCCGCACTTCCGGCAAAGCCAACTTCCGTGGGGACATGTCCGCAGAGTAGTCGTTCCCTGGGACATATGGGCGGCACGCCAAACAAAAAAGCCCGCTGTATCTTCAGCGGGCTCCAAATTTGCCAAGGGCCAGAATCGAACTGGCGACACCGCACTTTTCAGGCGCGTGCTCTACCGACTGAGCTACCTTGGCACGGACGACCGCCTTGGGTTCGCTGCGCAGGCCTCGTCCCCTTGTCGATCCAACAGCACGATGCGTGAACCAGGCAACACTCGAAGCATTTGCCGCGCTCGATATTCGCGCTGGGACAATTGTCGCAGCCCAGGCGTTCCCGGAGGCACGCAAGCCGGCGTACAAACTGACAATCGACTTCGGCCCGGAGCTGGGCATCAAGCGTTCCAGCGCGCAGATCACGGCGCACTATCAGCCGGAAACGCTTCCAGGCAAGCAAGTTCTAGCGGTGGTCAACTTTCCGCCTCGCCGCATCGGCGGATTCTCCAGCGAGGTGCTCGTCCTGGGCGTGCCGGACGGCGATGATGCCGTGGTGCTGGTCGCGCCCGATCACCGGGTCCCCGACGGAGCGCGCCTGTACTAAAAGCGGAAGCCGCCGGCGAATTCGCGGCGGCTCCGGATGGTCATCTTAGTGCAAGGGCTTACTCCTCGTTGAAGCCTTCGTTATACAGCGTGGCACGTGGACGATTCGTGTCCGTCGCGTCTTCCTCGTCGCTTTTCGCACGAGTATCGCGCGGTTCGTCCAACCATTGCGGCCCCTTACCGAGGTCGCGCGGGTCTTCTCCGTACATGTATTCTCCTCGCACCCCTATTCTACTGAAAATCTATCGTGAAGAGGTAGGAGCCCGCGACATTTTTACAATCGCGTTCCTCGGGCGCGTAGCGACTCTCGCGCGCAGCGCTCAAGGCCGCCCGATCGAGCTGCATGTTACCGGTCGATTCATAGATACTCGTCCCGACGACCTGTCCCGCCGTATCCAAGTCCACCTTCACTTTCGCCGTTCCCGTAAAGCCGTCGCTCTGGTCCTCCGGAACGATCGGTGATTGCGTGACGAGTGTTTTTGCCGGAATGTCCGGCGCGCTGCAGGCGGGCTTGGGCGTCGGGGTCGGCGCGCTTGGCGCATCCGTCGGTACGATGCCGGGACCGGAAGTATCCACGGGCACCGGATTACCGGTCGGCTCTACGGGCGGACCCAAAGGCGGCCCGTCAGGTTTTGTCACGGCGATGTGAACCGGGTTATGGATCGCCGGCCGCACAGCGCGTGCGTGACGCTGCGGATGCGGGAGCACGGGTTTGCGCGGCGGCGGTTTTGGCGTCGGCGGCGGAAGCAGAAATTTATACAGGTGCGTTTTCTGCGGCTGTTGTTCCGGCGCGGCCGTGACCGGACGCGCATACACAATCGCCGCAATGATAAGATGCACCGCGAGCGAACCGGCTAGCGCGATGCGAAGAACCCGTCCATTCGATACTGCGCTCATATCCGCATAACAGCGGAACGTTCATAAACGTGACGTGGGCGGCGAGACGCCGTGGACCCTGCCGCCATAAACGGCGAAGTTGCCGCGCGTCGGCGAATCCGGAACGTTCGGCAACGGCTTCAGTGGCCTTTTGAAAGGCGCGCGTAAGTTGCGAACGCTCATACTTGCAACCACCGCCGGTTCCGTGAGGCCCCATTTTCCGACGGATGTGGGGTAATCCAATCCTGAACGGCATGAATGGCGGGATGCGCCGTACGCCTTTGCCCAGGAGATGCGCGCTCAGGCCGGTGCTCGTGAAGCAATTGCGCGTGTTTTTAACGATCAGCAACTCGTCAGGCCGGCGCGTGATGAAATCCATGAGTTTGAGACATGGGCTGCCGGGTTCGAAGAACGGATCGGGATCAGTATGCAAAAAGAACACGACGGGGAGACCCGAGCTGCGATACGCTTCGATCAGCGCGGCGAGGTTGCGTTCGAAATCGGGATTGTTGCGGCGCTCCCAGCGGGGAAGGGCCTTGAACGAATCTTGCGCGTCGATGACGAGCAGCGCTGATTCCCGAATTGATACCGTTGAAGGGTCAAGCATGGGCTCATCCTACGGCTTATACCGATGCGACGGGAGAGCACCGCCGGTCCTCGATCGGACATTTTGGGCCCAGTGGGGACTTGCGCCGCGAAGCCGTGCCTAGTACGCTGCCTAGAACACGCTATAGAGGTGAGTAGCCTAATGCTTAATAGCAAGAATGCCGCGACTTTTTTTATGCTTGCGGCGGCCATCGTGCTTTCCGGCTGCAACAAGTCGACGACGCCTTCGCCAAACCCCACGTCCACGCCGTCCGTATCGAACGTCTCGGGCGACTATACCGGCACCGCGCAAGATTCCCAGGGAGGCTCCGGAACAGCGAGCGCGACGCTGGCGCAAAACGGGTCGAGCGCGGGCGGGGCCATGACGATCAAACAATCCAGCACCACGGTCACCGCGCAAATGTCGCTCGCGATAAATACCTCGAACGCCGTCAGCGGCGCCATGGTCGTCAACTACGCAAACGGCACGACCTGCACGTTCAGCACGACCGGAACCTACACGAACAACGGCACTACCGCAGTACTCAACGGCTCGTATGCGGCAGTCACAAATTGCGCCGGAGATACCGGCACGTACACGCTAACTCAGCAGTGTACCGACACGGTCACCAGCGCCGATCGCCGCGTCATGGCTTTCCCAGCCCCCTGTTAGCGTGGGTTCAAGCATTCCTAACGCTTGTTCCTGAGTTAAGGTTCCTCCGCGGAAGATAAGATCCGCAAAGTCAGCGCCGTGCAGCTCGGTTTTAATTATGATCGAGACGTTTTCGAGCGCTACCTTTTCGTCGCGCTCGACGTTCCAATTCAATTCGCGGAGCCGCGTCTTCCCATAGCCGAGCAGCATAGCGGCTTCCTCGGCATTACGTGCGGCATGAAACGGAGCAAGGTACGTGATTCCGAAAGCAATGCCGAGCGGATGTTGCATTTCCACGGCTGATTTGAGCGCCTCGCGCGCATGGGGCCCTGCT
Source organism: Vulcanimicrobiaceae bacterium (assembly GCA_035713505.1). Lineage (GTDB taxonomy): Bacteria > Vulcanimicrobiota > Vulcanimicrobiia > Vulcanimicrobiales > Vulcanimicrobiaceae > DATGJX01. The sequence continues at coordinate 5,490 of DASSZL010000308.1, forward strand.
TCGCGGCTGCGACCCAATGCTAGGCACCACAAAGCAATATTGGTTTCCAGGTACAGCCGGCTGGTGCGGTCCGCAGAACCGAGTGCTTCGGTCGTCAGCTCGACAGCCCGAGCTAGGAAGCCGGCGGCGGCTTCGCTACGAGCACACCCAACCAAAAGCAGATGCGACTCCTCCTGATCACTCGATCGGCGCGCTGCGTCCAAAGCTTCACCGAACAAGGCGCGGGCGCGTTCGATCTCCTGCGGCGGTAATGACGACGCGCACCGCCGCAAGACGGAAATCAGGATGCGGGGATCGCCGAGCTCGCGAGCTCGCCGGATCGCTCGTTCCGCGGGAACGGCAGCCTCCTCGAATCGTTTGGCGTCGGCGAGTTGCTGCGCGACCTGCGAAAGCGCTCGAACCGAACCCCGTTCGTCGGAGGATGAAGCATAATAATCAGCCGCGCGCTGCGCGCAAGCTAGCGCAAGCGCGGACGAACCGAGGTTGTGATGCATCATCGCCGCTACGTATTCGATCCGCCCGGCAGTCCCCCGCGACAAGTCACCAACGTTACGCGCAGCATCGCACCAGCGCAGTCCCTCCGCCAGCAGCCCCAGGCGCAGGAACATCGGTCCGCAGTCCGCGGCGAGTTGCGCCCCCACGTGCCGGTCCCCCCGATCTTCGAGCGTGAACACCAGCGCCGCCCGTAAATTGTCGAGGTCGGGCGCGAGCCGGTCGAGCCATCCTTGCGGTAAGCGCGTATCGAACTCATGATATGCCTGCGCGGCAAGCGCCGCGAAATATGCGGCGTGCTGCTGCTGTGCTATCGCCGCGGCTCGCTGCTCGAGCGCTTTCTGCGCAGCGAATTCGCGTATGGTTTCAAGCAGGCGATAGCGGGTGGTGAGCCCGAGCGTTACGATTACGAGCGACTTATCTGCGAGAGACGTAAGCACGTCCAGCACGTGAAACTCGTCACATGTCCCGCCTTGCGCGCAGACCGCCGCGGCCGCCGCAAGCGCAAAACTTCCCCGGAATGCCGCCAGCCGCAGAAAGAGCGACTGCTCCTGCGGCGTGAGCAGGCCGTAGCTCCACTCGATCGTCGCGGCAAGCGTTTGTTGGCGCGGCATTGCGCCGCGCGCGCCGGTTGTAAGCAGACGGAAACGCGCATCCAGGTGCTCCAGGATCTCGCCCGCACTCAGCGTGCGCACCCGCGCCGCGGCAAGTTCTATCGCCAGCGGTATGCCGTCGAGACGTTCGCAAATACGACTCACGTCAACCGCACTCGCGCGGGGATCGAATTCCGGTAAAACCGCCGCCGCGCGGCGACAGAAAAGTTCCGCCCCCGCTTCCGTCCGCAGCGGCCCTAGCCGGTAAACCTGTTCGCCGTCCAAATGAAACGTCTCTCGGCTCGTCGCCAAGATCGTCACTTCGGGGCACGTTGCACGGATTTTTCCGATAACCGAGGCGACATCGCCCACAATCTGTTCGCAGTTGTCGATCACGAGCAGGACGTTTCGCGAACGCAGGTGCTCCAGCAATCCGTCCAGACCGCCGCCTTGTTCAGCGGCGCCCGCCCGCAGCGCGGAAAGCATCGTTCCGGCGATGAGGTTGCCGTCCAAAATCGGCGCGAGATTGACGAACCACGCCCCGTCACTGTGTTGTGCTACGGCGCCGGCTGCGCAGTGCAGCGCAATACAGGTTTTGCCTACACCGCCCGAGCCGGTGAGCGTCACCAGACGCGACTGTGAGAGCGCCGCCTTTACCTCGCCCATCTCACGCTCGCGCCCAATCAGAAGCGGCAGATCGGCCGGAATGTTGTTGGGATGCGTTTTGGGGGCTCGCAGCCGCGGATCCAGAGCCGCCACCGCGACTGCAAGGTCTTGCGCCAGACCCGTAAGCATTTGCGCTTCCTCAACGTCGTAGTCGCCGTGCCGGCAATGCACCAGCAAAATGCCGACGAGATCGCCCGCCGCCGTCATGGGAAACGCATGCGTCCCCTGAACCGACGAGTTCAGCAGCGTCGGCTGCACGGGAGCGCTGCTCGAGCGCAAACGGACGACGAGAGGATCGTTTAGGTCGATATCTCCCGCCGCGACTTCGAACGACGATGCCTCCGCATGATACTGGTCGCGGCGCAAATAGACCGCGCACGCGTGAGCCTCGAGATACTGCTCTACGGCTTCGATGACGCGGCGCAGCAGTTGCTGCACGTCGTTGAACGAGCTCAGTTCACGCCGAAACTTCGCCAGAGCCGCTAGCGCATCGTGCTTGCGCCGGTAAAATGCCTGTTCGACGGCCGCTTCGACGCGTTGGTGAACCGGCCGAAAAACGACCGCGGCGATCAGCACGATCGACACTTCGAGCGCGACGCCGGCGGTCCGCGACCGGTCTGCAACGAATTTCTCCGCAGCCCATTCGGCCAAGGCAAAGACCAGCACGACCGCCGTGGTGACGAGCGTAAACGCATAGGCGCGCAAGCGGCGACCCGACGCCGGACTAACCTTGCCCATCGAAGAAGCCTTAGGCAATGAAGGCGCTTTATCCGCTGCTCGCATTGCTCCTCATGGGCGCAACGGGTCCGTGCGGCACGGCTGTTCGCTCCTCTGCGGGCAGCTATGGCTACCTGGGCGGCGGCTTCGGACCGGCGCCGTCTGAGAACGTAACCTCCGACGGCAACGTCGTGACGGTAGATCAGGCTATGGGCGATCGCATGTTCACCGTCATCACCACGAGGTACGATGCGAAAACGCTCACGCTGCTCTCATCCAAGCTTCGCGCGAGCTGCTGCGGCAGTTATTGGAACTCGAGCGTGACACGCAACGCCGACGGCTCTTATGATGTCGAAGCGCAGATGACCAGCGGTGAGGACGTTTACAAAGAAAGCCGGACGCGTATGCATGTTGCGGCAAATGAACCGATAAACATCGGCGGCCTCTTCTTCTTACCGTTCATGTATCACGCCACGCAAGCCGCCGAAATCCTCCAGGTCGACTTCAGCCCGATAATGACCGGCTACCTGCGCGTCCAACAAACGGCTGCAGCTCCCTACCCCGCTAATGTGCCCGCACACGACAAAGCACTGATTGTGACCTCGATGCGCACCCGGCGCTCCGCGATACTCTGGTACGATCCGTGTACGTTCGCACTCGACGCCTACGGTACGCGCGATGGACGAGTCGAAGTGAGGACTGCGGTTCTCTAACGTATTAGATCGCGCGGCGCCGGACCGGGAAATCCATCGCGAAGCGCGCGGACACGTCCGTCGGCCTCATGGCTTGCTGCTCGCCCGCGATGATGCCGCGCGGTTTGTGCAGAAGATCGACGATATCGTGCAGCGTGGCCTGTATCTGCATCCCGATTGACGTTGCGCCCGCACTTGCGCTGAACTGGGCAAGCGACTCTCGCAATTCGAGCTGAAGAGTGCGCAAGCGGCCGCTATTCTCCGGCGCGTGCAGCGCAATTTGCTCCAGTGCTCCCAAAGCGTTGAAGGGCCCGCGCATCGCCTCTACGTCTGCATCGGAGCAGGACTTGATGAGCAGGCGCATACGCCTGCAGGCATTCTGCAATGCGATTTTGTCCGACGGGAGAAGCGAGAGAGAATCGGCCATGCGGCCACCGGCCCTTCTGAACGTGAAAAATCTTATTATCTCATATTTTCCACGTTGTGTCGAGGAACGGGGCCAAGGAAACCAACGCTAATAGCGATATGTTTCGCGCGTGGAGGCGACGTTAACGACCTCGCGGTTTTCGGCTATCCGGCGGCCGCTCGTTGTGTTTGCGATTCTGTTTGTCTTGGCGCAGGCAGTAAAGATAACGCGCGGCGATACGTTGGTGGCGGCTGTCGACGCAGCACTCGCCGTCATATTCGCCGTTGCTTGCCGTTTGACGGCACATTTCACGCGGAGCGAAGCGCCCGAAGCGCGGCCCGTTGAGCGCAGATCGCTTGTGCCCCTTCAACTGGCGGCGTGCGCGATAGTTTTCTTCGCCTCGCTGTTTGACGTGCCGGGATGGCGTGCGCTTCGCGAGCCCATCTATAACGCTGCCGCGCCGCTGGCGCCATCGGATTTCGCCCTCGGGATTGCCAACTTCGTATCCTACTGCCTTCCGATTGCAATCGTGCTCCTGCTTCTGCGCGTTCCGCTGAATCAACAGGGCTTGGGTCGATTCCGAAAGGGAAGGCGCGACGCGATTCTCGGGAGGCTGCGCACGGTGATGAGCGTCCCCAATGCGATCGTCCTGCAAGCGCTGCTCTTCGGACTTTGGCACTGGAACGCCGACGTGAGCGGCACTTTTCGGCGTGGCGGCCGGCTACGTGACGATAAAGACCGGAAATATTGCCATCGCGTCAGGATTCCATCTGATGTTCGATTCTCTGCAGATCTTCCAATAGAGTGACGAGGGGCCCAGTTGACAAGGTGTAACCTATAGGTTATATTGTCACCCATAGGTTACATATGCTGACAGAACAACATTCTATCGACATCGCCGATCGCTGCTCGCGAAAGCGCGCGATGTTATTGGCTGCCACCGCCTTGCTCTTCAGCTCGCAGAGCGCGCTGTTCGGGCGCGCGTGCTTGGCGGGGGGTGAAGAAAATCACGCGCTCCTTCTGTTGTGGTCGATCTATGCCGCGGTTGCCTTCATCCTGGTCGTAACCGGCGGTGCGTTCCTCAAGGAAAAGCGCATACGAGCGCTGATGAACGATGAAGTGACCCAGGCGCATCGTCAAATAGCGCTTGCCGCCGGCTTCTGCACGGCGGTACTCGCCGCACTCGCACTGCTGGCGGCGCCTGCGTCGGCGATGTTGACTGCCCGCGCCGCAGGCTACATCATCACCTCGAGCAGCCTGACGGCGGCGCTGTTCGCCTGGGCGCTGCTGGAACTTCGCGCCTTGCGCGCCTCGTGAGCAATCTGCGCAACAGCATCCGGGATCTGCGCGCACGCAAAAAT
>DASSZL010000309.1:0-30817 GCA_035713505.1 Vulcanimicrobiaceae bacterium
TTGAAAAGCACGAGACGGAAAACGGCTTCTTCGAATGCCGGCGCCAGCACCACACCGAAGAAGATGAAGGCGGCTCTTCGCCATCCCGCGGTTTGCGTGAAGACCGCGATCGCCGACTCCGGCGTCTTGAAATGCAGAAGATTCTGCAAGACCGTGGCAAGCGGCGTGACGACCACGAACATGAGTACCGCGCCGGCTACGATGGCCCAGGCCTGTGCTGCGGAGAGTTTGCGGAATCCGATTCCCGCGAGCGTCCTGTGCGCAATCGAAGGCAGCAGCAGCACGATGTAGCCGATGACCAAGGCTTCCGCGATGCTTTGGATGATGACGCCCGGCATGCTGCTCATCGCACGCGCCGTTTCGGCGACCGTGAGCTGATGCGAGAACATCAATACCATAGTGCCTGCGAAAACGACGGCGAGAAAGAGCACTATCGCTCCGAGCAGGAACGGGACCGCGGCGTACCAGCGGAACCCGTTAGGCGGGAAGACGATCGGCGAGTCTTGCAAAGTCGGCGAGACCGAGCTGTTCTCCACGTATCTCCGTATCCAAGCCAAGTTGTTGCAGCGCCTGCGCTACGGCCGCCCGCTGAACGCCCAGCGCCAGCGAGAGGCTATTGGCCAATGTTTTTCGGCGGTACGCGAACGCCGCGCGCACGACCTGCAGAAAGCGGTGCTCGTCGCCGACGCCGACCGCCGGTTGCGTTCGCCGCGTAAGGCGGACGACCGTCGAATCGATTTTCGGGCGGGGATAAAATGCGCCGGGCTTGAGCGTGAGCGTTTTCTCGACGTTCATCGCGTACTGAACCGCGACGCTCAGGCTGCCGTATGCGGCGCTTGCGGGCTTTGCCGCAAAACGATCCGCGACTTCCTTTTGCACCATGACCACCAGCATCTGCGGTCCGTTTTGCATCTCGATGAACCGCATGATCAGCGGCGTGGCGATGTTGTAGGGAAGATTTCCCGTCACGCGCCAGGGTTTGCCGCCGGCGAATTCCGTGTAATCGAACGATAGAGCGTCGGCTTCGATGATGTGCGCGCCAGCCAGTTCCTCGCGCGAGCGCAAAATGCGAATCATGTCGGGATCGACGTCGAGCGCCGTGACGTCGGCGTGCGCGAGCAGCAGCGCTTCGGTTAACGCGCCGGTGCCCGGACCGATCTCGATAACGCGGAAAGGCTCGCTTTCCGGCGAGCCTTCCGTCACGATCTGCGCGATGCGCGACGCCGCGCCCGCGTCCATCAAGAAGTTCTGCCCGAACCGCTTTTTCGGTCTGTAGCCGAATCGATCGAGCAAAGCCTTCGGGTGCACCAAAGGCCCTTACCCTAGTGCAGCGTGTAAACCTTCACCGGGCGTCTCCCGAATTGGATCGCGTCGCTGAGCGAGTCGAATCCGAGATCGATGCGGTTGCCGCGAATCGCGCCGCCGGTGTCGCCGGCAATTGCGAATCCGTAGCCCGGAATATACAAACGCGTGCCGAGCGGAATCACGTTCGGATCGACGGCGACGATGCCGTGTCCGGCGCGATATCCGGTTGCGGTATAACCGCTGCAGCCCTCGCATCGGGCCGTGTAGGCCGTGGCAACCATTTCGAGCGCGCCCGATGCGATGTACGACGTTTTTTCCAAACCGTGGCGTGCGAAATCGGCGATTGCGTTCGACGTGCCGACGCCTTCGGCGATGACGCGCGTTTGCGGTTTGCGCACGATGCGCGTGTTCATCACGTGCTTGTGAAGCTTTCCATCCGTTTGCGTGTAGTCGACCATCGTGAGCGCAACGCCCGGCCGGCCATGACGCACGATCTTTACTTCACCCGGAGGAAGCGAAAAATCGATCTCGTGAATCGTGCGTTCTGCGACGCGCCGTTTTTCGGCCGCAACCCACTTCACGACGCGTGCGATGCGAATCGTTGCGTATGCGACGATCGGATCCGCAAGCGACGGACGAACGACGTCGTGTTTGCCTAAGCGAATGCCCTGCTCTTCGAGCAGCGCGCCGACGTCGTCGGCTGTTGTTACGATTGTTTTAGTTCCCGATGCGGTGATGAGCCGGACCGGAACGGCCGGTGAATACTCGACGAGTACGTTGTCCGTCAGCGGCGTGTCCGCGGCGGGGTGGACGTAGTCGCGCGGTCCGGGTGTAATACCCCGTTCCCGCAGAAACGCGCCGACCGTCTGCGCGGAGGTGATGTGCTGCGTCTGCGTGCCTTGCGATTCGAAGAGCACGACGTGCGTAGCGGTTTGGACGTCGAGCGCTGCTGCGACGGCCGAGACGGGGTGGGTGACGAAGCCCGCGGCCACCAGACACAGCGTGAGCAAGCCCACTGCCGAGAGGTGAAATGCGCGGTTCAAACTGCGTCCTATCAACCCAACTCCTTTCCTGACGACGACCGCACGGCGGGGCTAAGACGGCCTTACCAGGCATCTTCAAGCGGCTATGCAGGTCTTTGAGAGGCGGTTATTTGGTTGACGGATCCTGATGAGTAGGAAACGCCAAAGTGTCGGTGCCGGAACCCGAGAATCCGGCTGAGATGCTTACCGGTCCCACCGGTAAGTTGACCCGGGCACTATACCACGGCTTTACGTTTCCCGGTATATGCCAAAAGTCACACGAAGAGGGAGGCCCGTCCTGCGAGCGGGGCAGGCCCTGCTTCGAGGGGCGGCCGTTCGCCGGGCATAAAGAGCAAAGCCATGCGCGTCGGTTTCTTCACCGAGGTCTACCATCCGGTCGTCAACGGAATCGTGGCATCCGTCGACGGACTGGCCTGCGGCCTGCGTGCATTGGGGCATGAGGTGTACTGCTTCACTCCGCACGTCCCGGGCTACGAGGAACGCGACGAGCCGGTGTTCCGCATGCCCTCGCTTCCGCTGCCGGTTCACGCGCCGTACCGGCTGACGCTGCCGCTCGTGAGCCGGCGCAATCGCCATTCGATCATCAACCGCCTCGATATATTGCACGCACATTCGCCCTTCGTCACGGGATGGATGGCCGTGCGCTATGCGCGGCGATTGCGCGTTCCGCTCGTCTACACGTACCACACGCAATTAGAGGAATACGCGCACTATCTTCCGTTCGAGCCGCAGGCGACGCGCCGCGCGGCTTCCACGCTCACGCGAGGCTTCGCCAACCTCACCGACGCGGTAATCGTGCCGACGGATTCGATGCGCGACCATTTGATTGATCTCGGCGTCACGGTGCGCGTCGAGGTCATCCCGAGCGGCATCGACTTGACGCAGTTCGGATCGGGAACGCGCAGCGCGCGGCTGCGCGATTCGCTGGGTGTGCGCGGCGGAGAACGGATGCTGCTTTTCGTCTCGCGCCTGGCGCGCGAGAAGAACGTCGAACTGCTGCTCGACGCGCTGCGGGCGGCTGCGGTTCCGGCACGGCTGGTCATCGCGGGCGAGGGCCCCGAGCGCGCCGCGCTCGAAGCGCGCGCCGTCGAATACCGCATCACCGACCGTATTCGTTTCTTGGGCCCGGTCGAGCGGCGGGATTTACCCGACCTCTATGCGAGCGCAGACGCCTTCGTCTTTCCCAGCGTCACGGAGACGCAGGGACTGGTCCTGGTCGAAGCGCTCGCCGCGGGCGCACTGGTCATCGCCGCCGATGCGCCGCCCGTGCGCGAGGTGCTCGACGGCGCGGGCCGCCTGGTCGCACCCACCGCGCGGGCCTTCGCCCAGGCGTTCGCAGAGGTGCCGGCCAATCCGGACGCCGCGGAAACGGCCAAAGCGTGCGCGGCGGCCGCCCGGTACAGCATCGAGCGGCAAGCTCGAAGCGCCGCCGGATTATATGAGGACTTGACTCGAACATATGTTCGATATACGATAGGGACATGAAGGGCTTCGTCGATGCGGCCGCCGGATTCGCGGCCGACCTCCAGGGCAACGGCGTCGCGTACGTGCGCCTGACGCTCGGTGCGGCGCCCCGGGTGCTGCGCGTTCCGTTCAGCGTGAAGCGCTATCCCGCGCTGTTCGACCGCGAAGTGGGCTACGCCGCGCTGACCGCCGCCGTCGCCGTGCTGCGCGGGCGCGGCATCGAACGGGTTCGCTTCACTCTCGATGACGCGTATCTCGCGGGCGATCTCCGCGAACACCGTGAGGTCCCGGTGCCGCTGGCGCTCGCGTACGTGCGCCTTCGCTGCGCGCTCAATCAATTCAAGGAGTATGACATCGCGGCATCCGCCGCCGGTGAGTCCGATCTGACGGCTCGCGCGCGGAGTGAAGCGGCGATGCACATCGCGGCTTAGGTGCCGCGCTATCGCCGGATTCGCCCCGGCGAACTGCCGGTAGATACCGTCGATCTCGCGCAAGCGCTGATCGGATGCGTGCTCGTCCGAGACTGCCCGGACGGCCGAAGCGCGGGCCGGATCGTCGAAACGGAAGCGTACGTCCGTGACGATCCGGCTTCGCACGCATACCGCGGTCCAAGCCGCAGAAACGCATCGATGTTTCTAGACCCGTTTCACGCCTACGTTTATAAGATCTACGGCACGTCGTTTTGCGTGAACGTCACCAGCGGGCCGGCGGGGGAGGGGGCCGCGGTGTTGCTGCGCGCAATTGAGCCGCTCGAGGGTCTGCGGATGATGGAGGAGCGGCGCGGCACCACGCGCATGCGCGATCTCGCGCGCGGCCCGGGCCGCCTTTGCCAGGCGCTTGACATCGGCACGGAGTTCGACGGCAGCGATCTGCTGCGCGGTAAAAGCCTTTGGCTTGCTTACCCGGCGGCGCAGCGCGGACCGGCCGGAATCGGCGCGAGCCGGCGTATCGGAATAACCAAGGCCGCCGAGCGGCTTTTGCGGTTCTACGAGCCGGGCAACCCGTTTGTAAGCGGCCCCAAAGGGTTGTCGCCCTGAGGTACGCTTGTCCAGGCTCCGTGCGTATGCTATAGTTTCCTCGTCGCGACGCTTGTTTCTAAAGCCGCGGCGCAGTAATTCCCCCGCTCACGTCTTCACGAATTTCACGGCAGCCTCGCCGGACGTTTTCGTGCATGTGCCGTGCGCGACTCTACGAGAGAGATAGTCCACTGCAATTCGATAATCGTAACGATGGTGGCCGGCCCCCCCAAGGCGGAGGTCGCCGCCGGCGTTCCCGCCGTCACCGGCAACATTTCAATCAGCCGCAGCATGCCGAGCAGTTCCCGCAAGTCGAACAAGCGGGACCGCCGATGATCACCGCGGAGCAACTCGCCGAGAAAACGAAAGCCGAACTCAACGCCATCGCCAAAGAGTTCGAGATCGAATCGCCCCTCAAATTAAAGAAGGACGAGTTGATCCCGCGCATTCTAGAAATGCAGGCGCAGCGCTCGGGCCTCGAGATCGCCAACGGCGTGCTCGACATCTTGCCGGAGGGCTACGGTTTTCTACGCCGCGACGGCTACGTCATCGGCCCCGAAGACATTTACGTCAGTCAGTCGCAGATCCGCCGCTTCGAGCTTCGCCGCGGCGATTTGATCGAAGGCCAAACGCGCCGCCCCAAAGAGAGCGAGAAGTATTTCGGTCTGATCCGCGTGGACCGCATCAACGGCCTCACGCCGGATCAGATTCGCGGACGGCGCCTGTTCGAAAAAGGCACGCCGATCTATCCGCAAGAGCGCTTCAAACTGGAAGTGCGGGCCACGCAGCTCTCCACGCGCGTGATCGATCTGTTCTGCCCCATCGGCAAAGGGCAGCGCGCGCTCATCGTTTCGCCGCCCAAAGCCGGTAAGACAACGCTGCTCAAGAACATCGCCAACGCGATTTCCATTAACCATCCCGACGCGCACATCATGGCTCTGCTCGTGGACGAACGTCCTGAAGAAGTCACGGACATGCAGCGCACGGTCGACGGCGAGGTGATCGCCTCGACGTTCGACGAGCATCCCGAGAACCACACGGCAGTCTCGGAACTCGCGATGGAGCGTGCCAAGCGTCTGGTCGAACTCGGCAAAGACGTGGTGATTCTGCTCGACTCGATCACGCGTCTGGCGCGTGCATACAATCAAGTCATTCCGACCTCGGGCCGTACGCTCTCCGGCGGTTTAGACACCGCCTCGCTCCACAAGCCCAAGCGCTTCTTCGGCGCCGCGCGCAAAATCGAAGAAGGCGGCTCGCTGACGATCATCGCCACGGCGCTGGTCGAAACGGGTTCGAAGATGGACGACGTCATCTTCGAAGAGTTCAAAGGCACGGGCAACATGGAACTCAACCTTACGCGAAAACTGGCCGAGTCTCGCGTATTCCCGGCCGTCGACATCAAGCGTTCGGGCACGCGGCACGAAGAGCTGCTGCTCAGCGAAATCGAGATGCGCAAGATCTGGATGCTCCGCCGCGCCACGAGCGTGCTCAACAGCGGCGACATCACGGAGCTCATCCTCGACAAGATGGCGCAAACGCGCACGAACGACGAGTTTCTGCAGAGCGTAACGAAGGAAGCACTTTCGTTATCCCGCGGGTACGATGAGGGCAACGGCAAGTACTAAGCTTTTCATCCTGAGTATCGAAGGACGAAGCTTGAAGAAACCCGCCCGGCGACGGCGGGTTTCTTTTTTCGCGGGTAGGCGGCTGGGATCGTTCAACACAAAGTAGAACGGCAGGTACATGCAGTTGGACTGCGGCGTGTGCAAGATTCGCGACTGGAAGCGTGGAGACGAATGGGACTTGGTGCAATCGGCCAACGCTCCGAGCGTCAGCCGGTATCTCACCGATCGTTTCCCGAGCCCGTACACCTTGCAGGACGCTTACGCGTGGATCGACTTGAACGAAGCAAAACGCAACAACACGAACTTCGCGATCGAAGTCGGCGGCGGCGTTGCCGGAGGAATCGGCTATACGCTTGGAACGTATGAAATGCGGCTGACCGCCACCATGGGGTATTGGCTCGCGCAGCCGTTTTGGGGCCGGGGCATTGCGACCGCGGCGCTCAAAACGCTGACCGAGCATGCCTTCAAGGCGCACGCACTACGGCGGATTTCCTCCGTGGTCATGGCGCCGAACACGGCGTCGGCGCGGGTCTTGGAGAAAGCAGGGTATGTGCGCGAGGGGATCATGCGCAACGGCGTGGTGAAAAGCGGCGAGGTCTACGACTTGCTGCTTTACGCGATGGTGCGCTGATGGCGGAGCGGATGCGTCTGCAAAAATTTCTCGCGCACGCCGGCGTCGCGTCGCGGCGTGCAGCGGAAGAGCTGATCGCTCGCGGCAAAGTACGCGTCAACGGCAAAGTTGTCCGCGAACTCGGTACGACCGTGAGCACCGGCGATCGCGTCGACGTGAGCGGAACTCCGGTAAGCGTGCACACGGAAACTGCCTATCTGATCATGCATAAACCGGTGAACGTGATGACGACGATGCGCGATCCGCAGGGCCGCCGCACCGTCGCGGAGCTCTTGCCGAAGGGAATGCCGCGCGTCGTACCGGTCGGGCGATTGGATTACGATACGTCGGGCATCCTACTCTTCACCAACGACGGCGAACTCGCCAATGTTTTGACGCATCCGCGTTTCGGCGTCGACAAGACGTATCGCGTGGTAGTGAACGGGCGCCTGATGCCCGAGGAAATCCGGCGTTTGCAGAGCGGCGTGCTGCTGGAAGAGTTTCGCGCTGCGGGAGCGCGCGTGAAAGTCGTCGCCACGCGCCGCGAGAGCTCGATTCTCGACATAACGATTCACGAAGGCAAGAACCGCCAGGTTCGCCGGATGTTCGAGGCGGTGGGGCATCCCGTCGTCGCGCTTGCACGCCTGCGTTTCGGGCCCCTGAAGTTGGGCGACTTGCCCCCGGGGCAAACCCGGCCTCTGACGGAAAAGGAATTGGCTGCACTCCAAAATCTGCTACGATAGGACATCTTGGACCGACTGACTTCCCTTCCTCATGCGTACAAGCTGGCCAGGCGCGATGCGCGCCCGTCCGGCACGATCGTGACGTTGCCCAACGGCGCGACCTTCGGTGGAGAGACCGTGGCCGTCTGCGCCGGACCGTGCAGCGTGGAGTCGCGCGAACAGATAGAGGCGACTGCCAAAGCGGTCGCGGCGCGAGGCGCAAACGTGCTGCGCGGCGGCGCTTTCAAACCGCGCACGTCCCCCTATTCTTTTCAAGGTCTGGGCGCGGACGCGCTCAAGATGCTGCGCGAGGCGGCGGATGCTTGCGGGATGGCAGTGGTCACGGAAGTCCTCGATCCCCGCGACGTGGCCTTGATCGCCCGGCATGCGGACATGCTGCAGATCGGCGCGCGCAACATGCAGAACTTCAGTCTGCTGCGCGAAGCGGGAGAGAGCGGCAAGCCCGTGCTGCTCAAGCGTGGTCTCTCGGCAACCATAGACGAGTGGCTCATGGCTGCGGAGTACCTGCTCGTATCCGGCAACGGCGCGGTCGTACTGTGCGAGCGGGGCATCCGTTCGTTTGATAATGCGACGCGCAATCTGCTGGACATCGCGGCGGTGCCGCTGCTGCACACCCTCACGCACCTGCCGGTCATCGTAGACCCCTCGCACGGCACCGGTGTCGCGAAACTCGTCGGCCCGATGGCGCTGGCGGGTATAGCCGCCGGAGCGGACGGCTTGCTGATCGAAGTGCATCCCAATCCCGCCGCGGCCGCATCCGACGGCGCGCAGTCGCTCACATTCGAGCGATTCGATACGTTGATGGCGCAGGTAGAGGTCGTGGCGCGCGCCGTGGGACGCCGCGTCCCTGCCGCTAGTTTGGCAACCTAAGCAACCTAGCAGGGGACCGACCTTCGCTGGTAAACTGGCCCTCGCCGGGGGTGCACCGGCCCGTACAGCTTGGCCGTGGGGGATATCGGCCGACGAAAGCCGTTTGAGTTGCGTTTATCAGCGGTACAAGGCTACGCGCCGAGCAGCCTTCTACATCTAAGCTACACTTCGAGATTAGGAAAAACACAACGCATGATTCGTTCAATCCGCATTGCGGCGGGTGCGGCCGCCGTCGCCGCAGCCGCAGCGTTCGTCCTTCCGGCGAATGCGCAATACGCGTCGGAGTATATCCCGGCGAAGCTGGTTCGCCAGGGCAGCACCTCGAAACCGATCGCCGGCTCCGGCACGGTTGTCGTGCAGGTGCAAGTCAACCCGAACGGCTCGCACCGGGTCGTCAAGATTATTCGCTCCACCAATTCGGCGGACAACGCCGCGGCCATGGACATCGCCGCGAACTCGACGTATCGTCCCGCGCACCGGGGTAAGACGCCCATCGCGGCGTTCTACGACTTCACGCTGAAGTTCAAAGGCCGCAGCGTCGCGCAGCAATCGGGCGAATCGGTGGTCAAAGGCAGCGCGGCTGCTCGCATCGACGCACTCATTCACCAGGGCAAATACAACGTCGCGAAATCGCAGTTGCAAGAGGCGCTGGAACGCAATCCGAACGACGCGGTTTTGAACGAGGAGCTGGGAACGGTCAACTATTTCCTCGCGGATTATCCGAGCGCCGCTGCGGCGTTCGAAAAAGTGCCCACCGTTAGCAAGACGTTCGCTCAGGTCGCGGCGCAATCGTATGCGCTCGCAGCGGTGAAAAGCGCTTCGGCCGCTCCGCAGCAAGCCGTCGCTTATGGGAAAAAAGCCGTTGCGCTGCTTCCGAGCGCGAACACGTACTACGCGCTCGGCAGTGCGGAACTGGCCGCAAACGACGCTGCCGGCGCAGTCACCGATCTCAACAAGGCGTTCACGCTGGTCCAGGCCGATCCGAAGGCGGACACCAAGACGAAGGTCGCCATTGCCTCGCAACTCTATCAGGCGTACTCCAAAGCCGGCGACAACGCCAGCGCGCAGAAGACGCTTGCCACGATCAAGCAGCTCGATCCGACGAATACGTCGGTAGGCACGCTGGAAGGCAACCAGTACCTGCAGGCGGGCAACACCGCCGCCCAAGCCGGCAACCACGCGGAAGCCCTGAAGGACTTCGAACAGGCGGCATCCGTCGGATCGCCCGCGGTCCAAGTCACAGCATACGCGGCTGCCGCGTTGCAACAAAGTGCCCTCCTTCAAAGCCAAAAATCGCCGGCAACGAAGGATGACTACGCCAAGGTCAAGGCGTACGCGGATAAGGCACTGGCTATCAACCCGAACGACGCGCTCGCGAATTTCGCGGAAGGCATCGGCCTAGCTGGAGAATGGGTCGTTGGGGGCAAGTCCGACGCCACGTTAAAAGCGCAGGCGCTCGCTGCCCTGAACAAGGCGAAAGCGTCCGCGCAGTCTTCCGGGAACATCTCTCTGTCGCTCAACATCGACAACTTCATTAAGAGCACACTTCAGTAAAAGCGAGCGGCGGGTAACAAAACGAGGACTTTCCGTGAGGGTGGGCCAATGGCCGCCATCACGGAAACGGGGGGTCGCTCCCGGTTCTTTTCTACTGTCTTAGCGCACAATACGTACCCGTTACCACGGGAGGGGTCGAAAGAATAGTGTTTTCCGGTTTCATAAGTCTGATGCAGCAGGGCGGCTGGGATATGTGGCTGCTGTTGTTGATTTCGGTCGTTGGTCTCGCGGTTGTGATCGAACGTTTGGTGTTCTTCGCGACGCAGCACGGCGACACGAAGGGCCTGCTGCGCGCCATCGGCGCGAAAATCGCGGCCGACGACATCGACGGCGCCATCAAGGTCTGCCGTTCGCAGCGCGGCATGCTCCCGCGCATTCTCGAGTTCGGTCTGCAGCGCGGCGAGAAGAACCGCGCCGACATCACCGACGCACTCTCTATCGCGCTGATGGAGCACTTGAATGCGCTCGAGCGCAACCTGGGCATCATCGGCACCATCGCCGTTATCGCGCCGTTCGTCGGACTGTTCGGTACGGTTCTGGGCATCATCCGCGCATTCCAGGACATCGCGCTCAAGGGCAACTCCACGCCCGCGGTCGTCGCGGCCGGCGTTTCGGAAGCGCTCGTGACCACGGCAACCGGTCTGATCATCGCCGTCATCGCGGTCGTGTTCTTCAACTATTTCAAGACGCGCATCAAGTCGTACAACCAAGAAATGATCGTCGCGGCGAACCAGATGGCCGAGATGCTGCACTTCCACAATACGGGCGCGCCCATCCCCACCGACCTGTACCAGCCCAGCAAGTAGACAGGATCAACTGTGGGACTTCTGTCCGCAAAACAAGACGAAGAAGTGATGGCGGAGATCAACATCACGCCGTTCACGGACGTGCTGCTCGTTTTGCTCATCATCTTCATGATCTTGGCGGCTCTGGTTACGCCGCCCGGGTTCGAAAAAGAGCTGCCGAACAACAACAATTCTCAGCCGCAGACTCAGAAAAACAAGAACAACATCGAGATCCTGGTCAATAATAAGGGCGTTATCTACGTCGATGGTCAAAAAACAGACCAGAACGGCATCTACCCGGTGATGCTCACCGAGCGTGCCAAACGTGGAAATAAACACGTGGACATCACTGCCGACGCGAAAGCGCCGTACGGGGTCATCATCACGATTCTCGACGCCGCCAAAATTGCCGGGCTGGAAGATGTCGGGTTCGTCACTTCATAGTGGAGGTTTGAAGTAATCTGTGGCCGTTTCAACAGGTCAAGGCGAAGAAGAAGTCATGTCGACCATCAACATCACGCCCTTCACGGACGTGCTGTTGGTTCTGCTGATTATCTTCATCATTTTAGCCTCGGTTACCAAAGAGCCGCCCTTGCCTCTGGCAAAGAACCGCGACAAAGTCGTGCCCTCGCAAATCGTGGTTATCATCGATGACAAGAACCATATCGAGATCGGCTCGAACCAGGTCAGCATCGCCGACGCCAAAGCGGCGTTCGCGGATCTGCAGAACAATACGGGGCACAAGTTCAGGAGCGTCATCATCAAGGCGGATCCCAAATCGGATTACGGCACGATCCTCCAGGTGATGGATGCGGCGAAGTCCGTCGATCTCACGGAGTTCGGCTTGGCCAACAAGATCGCGGGAAGCAAGACGTAAGAGATGCCGAACAAAGATAATTCGCCGTATATCACTACGGGTGAACGCGTCGCCAACTTCATGGGCTGGGCGTTCGTCATCTCGATCGTCGCGCATTTGTTCCTTGCACCGATTCTTCCGAGCATGAAGCATCAAGAGGAACAACAGACCGTCGAGAAGGTATCGGTCACCAAGAAGATCGTGGTGAAGCCGCCGACGCCGCCGCCGCCCACGCCGACGCCGCCGCCGCCCAAAACGACACCGCCGCCTCAGCCGCAGAAGCCGCAGCAGCAGCAGGTGAAGCTCAAACTCAACGTGCCCAAGACGACGAGTAAGAGCAACACGAGCTCCAACGTAGCGAAATACGTTGCGCCGCCGGTGGGCACCGAACAAGGCGTTCCGCAAGGTACGGTCGCCAGCGCGCCGCCGGCTCCGGTTTCCACGGTACCGCCGGGGACGCCCAAGCCTGCCTGCAAGACGCCGTATCAAGATGCGACCGTCGTGGAGCAGGCGCAAGCGGAATATCCGGACTCGGCTCGCAACCTCGGCTTGGGTGAAGTTCAGGTATACGTCACGGTTACCGTCGGCCCGACCGGCAATCTGTTGGACGCGAAAGTCTCACGGACATCCAACAATATGTCTTTGGACAATGCTGCGCTTGCCGCAGCGCGGCAATCGACCTATGCCCCGAAGATCGTGGACTGTCAGCCCACGACCGGATCGTACAACTTCATCGTGACATTCGACCCCAATAGTTAGCGCGGCAAGCGCTTTGCGCTCGATACCGCAGCGGCAAGACGCTCTCGAAAGGGAGCGTCTTGCTTTTCTGGGAAGCGCCGGGATATGAGCGCGGCGCGCGCCCGGAAAGTCTTGATCGCGGCGATTGCGATCTCTCTGTTGATCCATCTGCTTTTAGCGGGCTACATTCGCTGGCCGTTTTTGCCGCCGTCCAGCGAAACGGAGGTCGTAAAAGTGCGGCGCATCACCGTGGCGAGAATCGCGCCGCACACGCCGCCCCCTCCGACGCCGGTTCCCACACCGCGACCGGCGCCGGCAGCCAAACCCAAAGTGATTCCGCCCGTACTCACGGCTCGCGAATCGCGCGGACCTCGCGTCGCGCACGTGGTTGCCCCCACCGCCGCAAAAACGCCCGTGCCGGCTGCAACGCCGCTACCGACGCCCGCTGCAACGCCGAGCGTGCAGGCATGCCTCGCGCACGACATCTCGCCGGCGGTTGCCGCAACGCCGCCACCCGTCGATATTCCACCGGAGGCTCGCGCCTCGAAAGTCAGCGGCACCGCCGCGATTGCGGTGCAGATAGATGCGCAGGGCCATCCGACGAACGCGGCGGTTTCGCAGTCCTCGGGGAATGCGGGACTAGACGCCGTAGCAATGCAAATGGCGAGAAACGCGACGTATACGCCCGCGCTCGTGAAATGCAAGCCGGTGGCTTCGAATTACACGTACACGGTGAAATTCGTCGCTTGGTAGGTTTTAGATTACGCCCATATCGCGCAGGAGGCGCAGCGTGTCGATGTAGCGGGTGAGGTCCCGCTGGGTGCCGTCATCGACGTCTACGAAGGCGACGCCGGTACGGTACCGTTGGAGCATCGGATCGAAGCGCGACCAGCGGACCATTCCGCTCAGCCGGATCATCGGGCGGGTGTCGCCGCGCAACTCGAGCTGCACGGTGATGGGAGCGTCTTTGGACAGTTCGGCGTTGGTGATCATCGCCATGCCGCCGAGCGCGATGTCGTACGTCTCGGTGAATTCAGGCGCGAACTCGTCCGAGATGCTGTACGAGACCAGCAGTGTGTCGCCGACGCGCTCGAACTCGCGATGGTGCCCGAAACTCTCGTCTTCAGGTTGGGCGTGCTGCTGCGCGTTGGGATCGTGCTCCACGCTTTCCGCCTTGGCAGACGGCTGAAAAAATCCCTGCACCCAAGGAGCGGGCACCCCGGCGCCGTATCCTCGGCTGCGTGACATTCGTCCAAGCCATGGCGCTCGCGGTCTTGCAGGGCGTGAGCGAACTCTTTCCGGTCAGCAGTCTCGGTCAAACCATCCTCGTTCCGGCGCTGCTTCACTGGAAAAACATCAACCGGCAAGACCCCACCTTTCTGGCTTTCGTGACGGTGCTGCACTTGGGAACAGCGCTGGCTTTGCTGATTTTCTACCGGCGCACCTGGGTTCGCATCGTCCGTGCGTTCATCGGCAGCGTCGTCCGAGGCAAAATCGGCGCTGATCCGGACGAGAAGCTGGCGTGGCTGCTGGTCGTGGGCACGGTTCCGGTCGGCCTGCTGGGCGTGCTGTTGAAAGATCCGGTGCGTAAATTCTTCGGCAGCGCCGAACTGGCGGCGGCCTTCCTTATCTTCAACGCGTTCATCATGTTCTTCGGCGAATTTCTTCGCCGCCGGCAGAAAGCGCAATATCATCGCGCCGACAAGCGTATTCCCCAGCTTACGTGGGCGCAGAGCGTCGGCGTGGGCTTTGGCCAGTCACTCGCGCTCTTTCCAGGAATCTCCCGCTCCGGCGCGTCGATGGTTGCCGGTCTGCTCGCCGACCTCAACCATGAAGACGCCGCGAACTATTCGTTCTTGCTTGCCACGCCGGTCATCTTGGCTGCCGGGCTGCTCGAGGTGCCGGACCTCATGGGGCCCGGACGGCATTTGGTGTTTTTGCAGGCCGTGCTGGGCGGAGTCGTGGCCGGCATTGCCGCATACTTCTCTGTTGCATTTCTGGTTCGCTATTTTCAACGGAACGATCTGCGCCCGTTCGGCTGGTACTGCTTAGTGTTCGGCGCAGTTTGCCTCGCGCTCGCTCGCATGGGAGTAATTAAATGAAAGTTCTGGCCGTCGTTCTGGGCATTCTCTTCGCGATCTTGGCTATTCTCACGGCAACCGGCGCCGCGCATTTCGCGCCCCTACTGGGCTTGAACGGTGTGCATCACACCAAGCACACCATTCTTTATGCGGTGCTGGCCATTTTGTGCTTCGTGTGGGCGCGCATGTCCACCGAGCCCGCCGCGGCAAACCGCTAAGCCGCCTCGGACGCGGCCCCGCGGCCCCTATTTCGTGCCGATTAAGTAGACTTCGTGAGAATGCGGCGCCCGTATCTCCACATGCGGGCGTGCGTTGCGCATATGGGGTTCGAAGTCGCGCAAGCGCTGTTCAGTCGTCTGAAGAACGATGACCGGGTAGTCCTGCGCACTCGAGAGAACGCTCGCCATCGATCGCGCGTAGCCATGCTCGTCGGCACTGCGCTGGCCGAAAAGCGAATCGCGGTAGGCGTGCTCGATGTTGTAATACGGATTGCCCTGCCACCACGCTTCCCACATCCATATCCGCGCGTCGGCGCTGCGGAACGAATTGCGCGCGGGGGGCGCGAGGAAGAGCGCATCGGCGTTCTGCGCGCCGATGGTCGTGAGCACGTCCGCTTGTCGAACGGTGTTGCGGCGCAGGTTCGTGGCAACCCATTGCTCGGTTTTGCGAATGTAATTCCACGCAAGTTCGCTTGGCGGTATATCTTGCATGTCGTCGGGGAACTGCGCTTTCTGCAGCCAGTAGCACAGGACGTTCCACAGGCCCAAGATCGCCAGGCCCGTCTGCCCGTCGCTGCGCAGATTGCGAACGTTGTCGTACCAAACGCCTAAATAGATGCACTGCTCTTCGGTGAAGAACACGCCTTCCCACGCCTTGAACAGATCGACGGCATAGATGCGGCCCGGCAGCATTTCGACGATCTCCGCGACTTCGTTGTCCCGCAGCACCGTGAAATCGTTGACGACGAGTCCTTCGCCCACACGCACGAACCAGTCGACCAAGTCTCCGCCGTGCACGGCGAACCCGTGGCGTTTCAAATAATTCAAGTGCGTCGGGACGCCCATAAACGGATCGACGATGCTCGTGCATCCGTATTCGCGCAATATTTCCTCCAGGCGCGATGGGGAGATGCGGCGCGTGCGCTCGTGAAGTTCTATCATACTCGCGCTTTCACAACCTCGCAGAGCGCACGAACCACCTTCGGATCGAATTGCGTGCCGGAGGCGGTCTCCAGCCGCACGACGGGCAGCGTGCGTTCCTCGGTAATACGGCTGCGATACGCCTCGTCTATTGCGTCAAAGGCAATGGACACCGCCAGCACGTGCGCCGCTCGCGGGATCGCCTCGTGGCGCAAACGATCCGGCGCACCGGTGCCGTCGTACCACTCGGCGCGCGCACGAAGAATCGGCGCGAGCTGCGCCAAGTGCGGACACTGTGCGATGAGTCTGGCCGAGGCGACGGCATGCTCCGCGCGGGTTTCGATACCCAGGCGCGCCAGCGCGTCGAATTGCCCCGCTTCCGGCTGGGGCGCGCGCAGCTCGCCGATGCCGAACAATAATGAGGCCAGCGTGATCTGCGAAAGCGTAGCGGCGTCGCAGCCGAGCTGCTTTCCTATCTCCTCGGCCCGGTGCGCGATCCGCGCCGCGCGTCCGGGCGCCGCGTTGTGCACCTCGACTTGTTCGGAGAGCCCTTCGATGATGTCGAGCACGTTCGTGCGCTCCGCGTTCAGAGATGCGTACGGCGCGGTAACGGATTCGACTTCCCCGCCGAACGTGTGAAACCACATGACGAATGCGCGCACCTGCTCTGGCGCGAAGCTGCGGCCGCTCTCGAGCGTGATCGCGCTCAGAGCTTCCTCCGGTTCGGAACTGCGCACGTACGTGCGGGCAATATGCAGCAGTTGCGCGTTTTTTGGAATACCGGCCCAGCGCAGTTGATCCGGATAGCCGGTGCCGTCCCAGCATTCGGCCTGCCAGCGAACGATATCCGCCGTGCCTTCGGGAAGCGCCGCGATGCGTTCGCAAATGCGCGCGCCGCTCGCCGGGACGTCCCAGCGCAGCATCGCGGCCTCGCGTTCGGAGAGCGGCTCGCCTTTGGCGAACGCGGGATTGCCCAGGGCGCCGATGTTGCGCAAACGCGCTGCAAAATACAGCGCGTCGAGGTCTTGCGGCGAGGAGCCCGCGAGCTTCGCCATAGCCGTCGCGACCGCCGCGATGCGCTCCCCTTCCTCGGGCGCGCTCTCCGCGGCGTAATCCGCGACCATGCCGAAAAACGTGAGCACCTCACCGAGGGCCACGGACCCGGGGCTCGAACTCCCGCCTGTACCTTGCGCCAAGGACATCTAACCCGCTCGTTTTTCTATAACCGTGCCGAAACCCTCACACTTTGCCGACGACGGCAGTATTTTTATGGTCGATGTGTCCGGTAAAGGCGCCACCGCGCGTACCGCTCTGGCGCAAGCACGCGTGCGCCTTGGTCCGGCCGCCGCTGCAGCGCTGCGAGAAGCGTCGCTCGCAAAAGGCGATGCGCTTGCTGCCGCACAGATTGCCGGCATCATGGCGGCCAAGCAAACGCCCTCGCTCATTCCCTTGGCTCACGGCATCCCGCTTGCGAAAGTAGACGTAGAATTTTCTTGGGACGGCGACGTTTTGGTAATCGACGTGACGGCGCGCACCGTAGCGCAAACCGGCGTGGAGATGGAGGCGATGGTCGGCGCATCGGTCAGCGCCTTGACAATCTACGACATGGCGAAGGCCGTTGAGAAAGGGATCGTGATCGAATCGGTTCGTCTGCTGGAAAAGACCGGCGGCAAGAGCGGAGCGTGGCATGCCCGGTAAGGTCGCGCTCGTCGTCCTGTCGGACCGCGCCGCCTCGGGCGTGCGCGCAGACGCGTGCCTTCCCGTCATGCGGGAACGCCTTGGCCCCGAGTACGAGATCGTTCGCGAGACCGTGCTGCCCGACGATGCGGGCGCGCTGCAGGCTGAACTCATCGATCTTTGCGACAGCGGCGCGGCGTCGGTCGTTTTCACGAGCGGAGGCACGGGCCTTGGCCCGCGCGATCGGACGCCGCAGGCTACCGCCGCGATCGTGGATTACGAGGTTCCGGGAATCGCCGAAGCGATCCGCGGCGCCTCCATGCAGATCGTCAAAACCGCGATGCTCTCCCGCGCCGTCGCCGGCGTGCGGCATCGCACGCTTATCATCAATCTCCCCGGCAGTCCGAAAGCCGCCGGCGAAGCGCTCGAGGTCGTGTTGCCCATTCTCCCGCATGCCATGGAGTTGCTCGGCGGCGAAGTCGACCACGGCTAGGTTATGGACTTTTCACAAGCGCAGCAGTATCTGCTCGGCACGCTGAACGAGACGGCGTCGCGGCGTGAGCCGTACCGTCTGGATCGCATGCGCGCGTTTCTGCGCGAACTGGGCGATCCGCAGGAGCAGTATCCGACGCTGCACGTCGGCGGCACCAGCGGCAAAGGATCCACGTCCACGATGCTGGCCTCCATCCTTACCGCATCCGGTAAGCGCGCAGGTCTTCACACCAAACCGCACATGCGCTCGATGACCGAGCGCGCCCGCATCGACGGCGTCGCCGTCAGTGAAGAGGCCTTTGCGGATCTGCTCACCAGCATGATGCCGGCAATCGAGAACGTGACCCAGCAGTTTTCGCGTCCTTCCTATTATGAAACGCTTCTGGCGCTTGCGTTCGTGCATTTCGCTCAGGAACGTGTGGATGCGGCTGTCATCGAGGTGGGCGTCGGCGGCAAACTCGACGGCACGAACGTGCTGCGCCGTCCCCGGGTAAGCATCATCACCAACGTCGGTCTGGACCACACGGACATTCTCGGTGAGACGCTCGAAGAAATAGCGGCGGACAAGGCCGGAATTGCGCGCCCGGGCGTTCCGCTGGTGAGCGCGGTCGATCATCCCGGCGCGCGCGCGGTTATAGAAGATCACTGCCGCCGGACCGGGACGCCGTTCATCGCGGTGCTCGACGTCACTACGATCGAGCCGCGTGAGTCGCCGCCGTATGCGCAGGCTTTCGCGCTTACCACGCCGGTGCAAACATACGAGGTCACCCTTCCGGTGCTCGGCACGTTCCAGCAGCGCAACGCCGCGACGGCGATCGTCGCGCTCGAACAGCTCGACGGTGATTTGCGTCCGGCGGCGCAAGCTATCGAGCGCGGCTTGGAGCAGTTCAGTCTGGCGGGGCGCATGGAGTTTTTCGCATCGCATCCCGGGGTGCTCTTCGACGTAGCCCACAATCCGGACAAGGCGGCGCATCTGGTCGACTCGCTGAAAACCACGTTCGCGGACCGCCGCTTCACTTGCCTGATAGCGGTCGGAGAAAGCAAAGACGGGCACGGGATTCTGCACGCCTTCGCGGATTTGCCGGCGCAGTACATCTTCACCGCCTTTCAAACGCAGGGACGAACGGCGATCAAACCTCAGCGCTTGCTGAGCATCGCGGAATCGCTCGGCATGTCGGGGCGGGCGATTATCGATCCCGTGGAAGCCCTGGCCGTCGCGCGCCGCAATACGGCCGCCGAGGACATTATCGTCATCACGGGATCTACGTTCGTGGTGGCGGAACTGCGCGACTGGTGGATGGAGCACGTTGTTGCAACTGAATCAACGCGCTAAGCGCGGGTCGCTGCGCGTGCGCGGACGCGAATTGCCGTGGGGCGAGCGCACGTACGTCATGGGGATCGTCAACGTCACGCCGGATTCGTTTTCCGGAGACGGTGTGCTTGCGCCGCAAGATGCCGTCGCGCATGCGCTGGCGCAGTATCAGCGCTCGAGCGACATGCTCGATATCGGCGCGGAATCCACGCGCCCCGGGCATATGCCGGTGAGCGAGGAGATCGAATGCGCTCGCTTGCTGCCCGTCATCGAGGGAACGCGCCGTTTGCTGCCCGAGGCGATCATTTCCGCCGACACGTACAAGGCCGAGGTGTTCCGAGCTGCTCATGCCGCGGGCGCGGATATGCTCAATTCGGTATGGGGACTTCCCGATTCGCTGCTCGCCGCCGCTGCGGAATGCAATGCGCCGGTGGTCATCATGCACAACAAGCGTGAAGCGCGTTATAGCGGCAGCGTGATGGACGAAGTGCTCGCGTTTCTGGAAGAGGCCGCGCGACGCGCATTGCGCGCCGGAATTCCTCAGGCGCACGTCATTCTCGATCCCGGCATCGGTTTCGGCAAGACGCCGGATCACAATATCGAGGTGCTGCGCGAACTGCGCCGCCTGCCCTCGCTCGGATTTCCAACGCTCGTCGGCACGTCACGAAAGTCGACGATAGGGAAACTCACCGGGAAGAAGCCGCCGCTGCGCACGCACGGCACGAGCGCTACGACGGCGCTTGCCATCGCGGCGGGCATCGACGTCGTCCGCGTGCACGACGTCGACGAAGCGCGTGACGCGGTAAGCGTAAGCGATGCAATCGTACGCGATTGGAGGCCGGCGGATTGGATGTAGTATCGCTTTCGGCGGTTCGGGCGTTCGGCCGCCACGGCGCAAATCCGGGAGAGCGCGATCGCGAGCAGCCTTTCGACATCGATATCCGCATCGAGATGGATCTCTCCGCGCCCGCGCGCAGCGACGATTTGGACGACACGCTCAACTATGCCGAATTGCATGAACGTGTGCTCGGCGTCGTGCAGTCCACGTCGTTTCTCTTACTCGAGCGACTGGCGGGGGAGATCATGAACGAGATATTCCGCGATGCTCGCGTCGCGCGCGCACAGGTGCAGGTCGCCAAGCCGCGGCTGCTGAGCGGAGCGACGCCCAGCATCGTGCTTTCCCGGGAGAATCCGCGGTATGCCGGCGGCAATTGGCCTGGGGTCTAACCTCGGCGCTCCGGCGCGCAACGTGCGCCGCGCGATGCGCGCGCTCTGGGAACTGGGCACGATAACCGCCGCCTCGGGGCTCTACCGCAGCAAAGCTTGGGGCAAAACCGATCAGCCCGACTTCTGCAATGCCGCCGTGCTGCTCGAGACCGCGCTGCGGCCGCGCGAGCTTCTTATGGAACTCAAGCGCCTGGAGCGGCGGCTGGGGCGCAAACCCGGTGAGCGCTGGGGGCCGCGGGTCATCGATTTGGACATCCTCACCTACGATGATTTGGAGGTCGACGAGCCCGATCTGTGCATTCCACACCCCCGGCTGAGCGAGCGAGCCTTCGCGCTCGTGCCCCTGGCCGAGATCGACCCTCGCTTCGAGGCGGCAGTGGCGGGCTTGCCCCCCGGCGAAACGGTAGCGCTCATGTCCGAGGATGAACAGCAAGCCGGCGAGTTTCCCGAAGGCCCGGCCGAACGTGTCCGCGCGCTCGCGGCGGCATTCCGCCGCACGGACCTCATTCGCCTTCGAATCGAAGACGAGAATGAGGATGCGGTGGAACTGCGCCGCCGGCCTGCACCCCTCGCACCGGAGCCGCACGCGCAGCCGCAGGCCGCGTCGGCTTCGGCCGTCCCATTGAACATGCATGCGGTTAAAGCGGACCTCGTGGGAGTTTTCCGGTTCAGCCGGCCCCCGGTGTCCGAAGGCGAGGTTCTCGAGGGGGATCGCGAGCTCGCGTACGTCGACGCGCTCGGCATCCGCAATCCCGTACGTTCGCTCGGGGGCGGCCGAATCGTCTCGGTGTTTTGCGAAGACGGCCAGCCCGTCGAATACGGCCAAGTGCTTTTCGAAATAGATAGAGGATGACGAATTGCGGAAGCGCCGTTTAGATGTTTAAAAAAGTACTGATCGCCAATCGCGGCGAGATCGCGTTGCGCATCAATCGCGCGTGCCGGGAGCTCGGCGTCCAGACGGTCGCGATTTTTTCGGAGGCCGACAGGAACTCGCTGCACGTGCGCCACGCGGACGAAGCGTTCTGCGTTGGACCGGGTCCGGTTCCGCGCTCGTACCTCAATATTCCAAATATCATCTCGACGGCGCTGATCACCGGTTGCGATGCGGTTCATCCCGGCTATGGCTTTCTCGCGGAAAATGCGCGCTTCGCGGAAATTTGCGCGGACCACGGCCTGGCGTTCATCGGTCCCAAACCGGAAGTCATCGCGGCCATGGGCGATAAGGCGACGGCGAAACGCGTGATGAAGCAAGCCGGCGTCGCCACGACGCCCGGTACGGACATTTTGCCTTCCGTCGATGAAGCGCGTGCGGCCGCGCAGCAGATCGGTTATCCGGTTCTGCTCAAAGCAACGGCGGGCGGCGGCGGTAAAGGCATGCGCGTCGTCACTGCGCCCGAGGAACTCGAACGCGCGTATGCTTCGGCGACGGCGGAAGCGGAGGCAAGTTTCAAAGACGGCCGCTTGTACATGGAGAAACTGATCGTCAAGCCGCGCCACATCGAAGTGCAAGTGCTGGGCGATAACTTCGGCAACGTGGTTCATCTGGGTGAGCGCGACTGTTCCGTGCAGAAGCCCTCGCATCAAAAACTCATCGAGGAGGCGCCCGCGCCGAATATCTCGACGAAGGCCCGCGACGCGCTGCACGACATGGCCGTTCGCGCCGCGAAAGCGGTGAACTACAGCAATGCCGGCACGCTGGAGTTTCTCGTGAGCGACGAGCAGGTGTACTTCATGGAGATGAACACCCGCATCCAAGTCGAGCACCCCGTCACGGAGATGGTGTACAACATCGACTTGGTAAAGGAACAGATTCGCATCGCGGCCGGAGAGCAGCTGGGATACGCGCAGGCGGATCTGAAGTTGTCGGGGCACGCCATCGAGTGCCGCATCAACGCCGAAGACTCGCGTAATAACTTCGCGCCGGCGGCCGGTACGTTGACGAACGTCGTTTTCCCGGGCGGCCCGGGCATTCGCGTCGATACGCACGTCTATTCCGGTGCGATGGTTCCTCCGTTTTACGATTCGATGATCGCCAAAATCATCGCGTGGGGACAAACGCGCGAGGCAGCCATCGCACGCATGGAGCGCGCGCTCCACGAAACAGTCGTCGATGGGGTGAATACGACGATCGTGCAATGCCTGGAAGTTCTGGCCAGCGAACCATTCCGGACGGGACACTACTCGATCGAGTTTCTGCCCAGCCTCATGCAGTCGGTCCCGGTCTAGGAGTTTTTTTCGTGCCTTCCCGCCGTATGGCGCGCGAGCTCGCGCTGCAAGCCCTCTTCTCCGTTGAGGTCGGGCATCGCGATGCCGCCGAGGTCCTCGATGAGTATCTCTCGACCTTCAGCGAGAGCGCGCAGCGCCTGTTCGTGAAAGACTTGGTGCTCGGTACGCTCGAATATTCACAGGAGAGTGACGAACGCATCACGCCTCTTTTGGAAGGCTGGACAATCGAGCGCCTGCCCACCATCGATCGCCTGCTGCTTCGCATGGCCGCTTTTGAATTGCGGCACCGCCCGCAGACGCCTGCGCCGGTGATCCTCAACGAAGCGGTTGAGCTGGCCAAGCGGTTTTCGACCGAAGACTCGGGCCGTTTCGTGAACGGCGTGCTTTCCGCGCTCTTGCGCTCGAACGGCCATGCGTAAGTTCCTGCGCGCCGCCGGCGTTACGCTGGCACTGCTGCTGCTGTTCGTCGCCGGTTCCGTAGCCGGTATCGTGAGCGCGTATTCGCGCAACTTGCCCGACATCAGCCGCATGGCGGATTATCAGCCGGCGCGTTCGACGCGCGTTTACGCGCGCGACGGGTCGCTGCTTGCGACGCTGTACAAAGAGAATCGCATTTGGGTGCCGATCGCCAAAATTCCGAAGATGGTTCGCGACGCATTCATCGCCAATGAGGATCACAACTTCTATTACCATCACGGCGTGGACTTCGGGGGCATCGCTCGCGCCGGTTTTGCCGATCTCACGCACCACAAAATCGAGCAAGGTGCCTCCACGATCACGCAGCAGCTCGCGCGCGGCCTATTTCTTACGGACCAGCAGACGATTTCGCGTAAGATTCAAGAGGCGCTGCTGGCGATGGAGATTGAGCGCTATTACACGAAGGACGAGATCCTCGAGCGCTATCTCAATCTGATTTACCTCGGCTCCGGCGCGTATGGCGTGGATGCTGCGGCGCATACGTACTTCGGGCGCAGCGTCGACAAGCTCACCGTCGGGCAGGCGGCGCTGCTCGCGGGCCTGGTCGCCGCGCCCTCGGATTACTCGCCGTACGTCAATCTGCAGCTCGCGCGCGAACGCCAAACGCACGTCCTCGACCGCATGGTCGACAGCGGGTATCTCTCGCGCGCCCAGGCCGAGCAAGCAAAACGCGCGCCGCTGGAACTGGTCGGCGAGCGTCCCGCCGGTCTGCAAGGTTTCAGCGACCCCTGGTTTACAACATACGCCGTCTCGCAACTCCAGCACGAGTTCGGCAAACAGGCGACGTACGAAGGCGGACTGCAGGTCTATACGACCGTCGATCCCCATATGGAGAAGCTGGCGCAAGAAGCCGTCGATTGGGGCATCAACGAAGGCAAACTCGAAGGCATTGGTGCAAGCCAGGGCGCCCTCGTGGCGATTCGCCCCTCCACCGGCGAGATTATGGCAATGATCGGCGGCACGCATTTCTCCCTGGACAATCAGTTCAACCGTGCGTGGCAAGCGCATCGCCAGCCCGGTTCTTCGTTTAAAGCGTACGTTTATACAGCCGCCATCGACAGCGGCATGCCGCCCACGACGATTATCGATGACACGCCGGTCAGTTATCCCATGGGCGACGGCACCACATGGTCGCCGCAAGACGACGATCACCGTTATATGGGACCGATCACCTTGCGTGTCGCTCTCGCGCAAAGCCGCAACATCGTGGCGGTGAAGCTTCTCGAAATGCTCGGCGTGGACCGGGTGATTCAGTACGCGCACCGCATGGGTGTCGAGTCGACGCTCGAGCCCAATCTTTCGCTCGCGCTGGGCACCTCCGTCGTTACGCCGCTCGATCAGGCCAGCGGGTACTCGACGCTTGCCAATCAAGGCGTTCACATTACGCCTTCGCCATTCCGTATGATCAAAGATTCGCTGGGAAACATGGTGCTCGACGATCAGTATCCCGAGCAAACCGAGGTCGTGAGCGCGGGAACCGCTTACGTGATGACCACGATGATGGAGGACGTCATCAATCACGGCACCGGGTATCCGAACGCGATCATCGGGCGGCCCGCTGCGGGCAAAACCGGAACGACCTCGGACTTTCGCGACGCGTGGTTCGTCGGCTTCACGCCCGATCTGGTGACCGCGGTGTGGATAGGAAACGACAATTACCACCCGATGAATGAATCATACGGCGGCGACATCCCCGCGCGCATTTGGGCGCGCTTCATGAAAGGCGCGCTCGAACACGTCGCCAAGCATGACTTCGTTTTTCCGGGTGACGAGGTGAAGAAGGTCGCGAGCTGCGGCGGCGGTTACGGCCCGTACGAATATTACTTGTCGGGTACTGAGCCTTCGACGCCTTGCGGAAAAACGCAGGTGCCCAAACAGTACAATGCGTTCGGACAGCCGGTCGGCTTGAGCAATAATTCGGCAAGCATGCCGCCGGCGCCGACGTTCTCACCCGAGCCGACCGCGCCGCCGGTGACGACGACGCAGCCGCCGGACTCAGTCGGCGACGGACAGAACTACATTCCGCTCGATTCGCCTTCGCCCGCAGGAACCACGCAGCCGCGCAGGCGGTGACGATGTTTCAAGATTCGCTCTTTTCGCAAAGGCCGCAACCCGCGCCGGCTTCCGCGCCCGCAGAGAGCATTCAAGGCGTCAGCCGCGTCGTCGACTACATTCGCCGGATAATTTCGCAAAATAAGACGCTTGCCGGTATCCGCGTGCGCGGCGAAGTTTCCGGATTCAGCAACAAGAACGGCCGGCTGTATTTCGATCTGAAAGAAAACTCCGACGTGCTCAAGTGCGTCGTCTGGGCAAGCGACGCGCAGAAGTTGCCGCCGTTCAAAGACGGCGACGAAATCATTTGCGGCGGCGACTACGGTACGTTCGTGCAGCGCAGCCAGTACCAACTTTTCGTCAAAAGCGTCGATCTGACCGGCATCGGCGCCCTGTACGCGCAGTTCGAAGCGCTCAAAGAGCAGTTCCGCAAAGAAGGGCTGTTCGAGGAAGGGCGCAAGCGCCCGATGCCCGCGTTCCCAAGGAAGATCGCGGTCGTATCGGCGCGCGGCAAAGGCGCGGAAGACTTTCTCGCCACCATTGCCAAGCGCGCGCCGTTCGTCGAGGTGCAATTCGTCGAGACGCGCGTCCAGGGCGACGGCGCCCAGATGGACATTGCCGAAGCGATCGATAAGGCTTCGAGGCTCGATGTCGATGTGATCGTGCTCACCCGCGGGGGCGGGGGATACGAAGACTTGTTTCCGTTCAATTTGGAGCCGGTCGTGCGCGCAATAGTTCGCGCGAAGCATCCGGTGCTGTCCGCGGTCGGCCATACGGGCGACGTGCACGTGAGCGATTACGTCGCGGACTACGCCTGCGAGACGCCCTCGAACGCCGCCCAATATTTCGGCGAGATCGGCGATCGCTTCTTGCAGCGCGTACAGCGAGCGCAAAGCCGCATCGAGCATATGGCAAGCTCGATCCTCACCGCGCGCGCGCAGGCGTTCGATTACACCCATACGCGTCTTGCATCGGGCGTTCGAAGATACGTGCAGGAGCGGGAACGCTCGCTGCATGGGCTCGAGCGCCGCCTCAATACGCAAACGCCGCACCGCCGTTTGGGAGAACGCGCGCAGCGAATTACCGCGCTGCGCTCACGGCTCGAAGCCGCGGCTCGATATTATGCGGCGCCCCGGCGCGAGGGCGCGCAGCGCCTCACGGATCGCCTGAGCCGACTGCAAACCACGGTGCTGCGCCCGTACCGCGACCGGCTCTCGCACTGGGACACGCGCCTGGGCGGACTCGATCCGCATAAGCTGCTCGCACGCGGCTACGCTATCGTCACCCTCGACGGGCATGCGGTTCGCGATGCGGCTGCCGTACCCCAGGGCGCGCTTATCGAGGCGCAGTTGCAGCGTGGAAAGCTGCTCGCGCGTGTCGAGCGAAAAGATAGCGACGGCTGAGCCGGGGGCCTTCGGCAGGGCTGCTCCCGGCTCCCCGGGATGCGAGCGCGGAAATCGACCGGCGCAGCACGAACCAGGGGCTGATGGCTGATCAAACACCGGGTGCCTTCGAGCAGAAGATCGCGCGGCTCGAAGCGATCGTCAAAGAACTCGAGAACGGCAACGTCGAGCTCGACCGCGCCGTGCAGCTTTTCAAAGAAGGCAAAGCGCTTTCCGCCGAATGCGAGACGCTGCTCAAGGGCGCGCAACAGCAAATCGATCGTGCAATGGAGCAATCCGGCACACCCGCGGCCGCGGCCGACGACGAGATTCCGTTTTGATAGGCAGTCTATTCATATGCGCTATACGATCCGAACGCGGGAAGCTTCGAGCGGCTCGATATCGACGAGCGCGATCTCAAGAGCGATCTCGCCGATTTCGATCGAGGCGGCTTTGGTGTGCGTGAGGCCGCCATGCGCCGCATGGTAAACGCCGATCTCGGCAGAGTGAAACGAGACGTTCGCATTGAGCAGGTGTTCGACAATGCACTGTCGCCGCAGATGATTCGCGTACCGATTCTCGCCATCTATGCGGCTCCGCATAATTGGAGCATGGGACTCGGCCCGGACAAAGCCGCGGATTCCGCGGCTGAAAAAATGGAGTACGCCGATGAGTTGACGCAAATCAGGGCGTTTCAAAAACACCTGCCGGGTGCAAAGGTGATTCGTATTCCGAATGCCGATCACTACGTGTTCTTTTCCAATCGCGCGCAAGTCGAGCGCGACGTCAATGCCTTCCTGAACGCACTGCCCTAAGCTTTGGCTTGCGATGCGCCCTTCACGTCTGGATACGGTCGTTGCCGCGCGTGAGAAGATCACTCGCTCGCAGGCGCGCAGCCTCATCATGGAGGGACGCGTGCGCGTCAATGGTGCGCCCGCCACCAAAGCCGGCGCGAACGTCGCCGAAGATGCGCACATCGAGATCGAGCGGCCGCGGCGCTTCGTCAGCCGCGGCGGAGAAAAACTCGAGCACGCACTCGACGTGTTCGCAGTCGACGTTACGGGAAAGCGGGCGCTCGACGTCGGCGCTTCCACCGGCGGTTTCACCGATTGTTTACTGCAGCGCGGAGCGGCGCACGTCGTCTGCGTCGACGTGGGATATGGACAACTCGATTGGCGCCTGAGAAACGATCCGCGCGTGACGGTGATGGAGCGCACCAATTTTCGTCATTTGCCGGATGACGCGTTCGCTCAGCCCTTCGACGTTATCGTCGTCGACGCGTCGTTCATCTCGCTGCGAACGATCCTCGCTCGCGCTGTCGCATATCTGGCGAATGAGGGCGAAATCGTCGCGCTGGTGAAGCCGCAGTTCGAAGCGGGGCGCGAACGCCTGGGCAGCGGGGGCGTCGTGCGCGACCCGGCCGTGCACCGGGCCGTTTTGCACGAGGTGCGCGACGCCGTGGAACCGCTGGGGCTGACCGCCGTCGACCTGACGGCCTCGCCGCTGCTGGGTCCGGCCGGAAACCGCGAGTTTCTCATGCTCCTGCGGCGCGGCACCGGTCGAACGGTGAGCGACGCGAAGATTGCCGCGCTCGTTGACGAAGGTCCACAGGCGTGACCGTTACGCTGAAAAAGCGCGTCGTGGCGCTCTACGTCGACGTCGATCGGGAAAACGCGCGAGCTCTAGCCGAACGCGTCGGTGCGGGTTTCAAGGAGGCGGGCTACGAGATAGCGCCCATCGCTGCGGGCGGTACGCTCGAAGACGCGGCGCTGCTGGTCACCATCGGCGGCGACGGCACGCTGCTGCGCGCCGCACGTCTGGCCGTCGAGCGCGGCGTGCCGATCATCGGCATCAATACCGGGCGCCTGGGTTTTTTGACCGAGTTCGACGAGGACGATCCGGCCATCGACGAACTGCCGGATTTGCTCGAGCGCGGGCTGATGATCGAAGATCGTCTTGCGCTGTGCGCGGAGTACAACGGGCAGCGCTTCTTTGCGCTCAACGACGTCGTCGTTCGCAAAGGCAGCGTTTCACGCATGGTGCCGTTCGGACTGTGTTTGAACGACGAACAGGCGGCGCACATTCCGGCGGACGGCATATGCGTCGCGACGCCGACCGGTTCCACGGCTTATTTCTTGTCCGCGGGCGGTTCGATTATCTCGCCGCAAGTCGAAGCGTTCGGGATCGTGCCGCTGCTGCCCCACACGCTGTTTTCACGGCCGCTTATCGTTCCGGCGAGTTCGCGCGTAATCATCACCTGCGACTCCGAACTCGTGCACGCGAACCTCGAGTGCGACGGCGAGGTCGTCAGCGATCTTGTGCCAGGCGCCTGCGTCGTGATAGAACGGCATCCGCGCGCGGTGCGCTTCGCGCGCATCAAACGGCTGCGCTTCTTCGAGCGGCTGGAGGAGAAATTGCAGTGGGGCGTCTCAATCAAGGAACGCCGGCGCCGCTAGAACGCGCGAGTACGATGCTGCGGCGGCTGACGATTGAAGACTACGGCCTGATTCCCAAAGCGGAGCTTCGTTTTGCGCACGGCGCGACGATCTTCACCGGCGAGACGGGATCCGGAAAAACGATGGTCCTGGGCGCGATTGCGTTCGTACTTGGCGAACGCGCCAGCGCCGAGGCGGTTCGCCGCAGCCGCCCGCGTGCGGTCGTGAGTCTGGAGTTTGAAGCCGATGCGGCGCTGCGCGAGCGCTTTTCCGCCGACGGGTTCGAACTGGAGCCGGACGAGGACGCGACTATCTCGCGCGAGGTGAGCGCAAGCGGGAAGTCGGCAATTCGCGTGAACGGACGTCCGTCCACTGCGGGCTACGTACGCGAGATTGCCGCGCAGCTCATCGACATCGTCGGCCAGCACGAGGCGCAGCGCCTGCTCCTGCCGAGTTACCACGTGGAACTGCTCGATCGCTACGCGGGCGAACCGGTTCTCGAGGCACGCGCGCGCGTCGCGGACCTGCACGCGCGGCGCGCGGGGATTGCGCAAACACTGGCATCGCTCGACCGCGATGAGCGGCGCGCGCAAGAGCAGTTCGCCTTTGCGACATACGCGCTGCAAGAGATCGAATCCGCCGCACCTGATATCGGCGATGACGAGCGCTTGACGCAACGGCGCCGCGTGCTCGACAATGCGGAACAAATTGCGGGCGCGCTGCGCCTGGCGCATGATGCGCTTGCCGGTGATGAATCGTCCGCGGCCGACGCGCTCGGCGCGGCGGCGGCGGCGCTCTCGCCCCTCGCCGAAATCGGCGGCGACTTCGCGCAAATGGCCCAGTCCTCGTCGGCGCTGCAGAGCGAAGCCAATGACCTGGCGGTCCGCATGGCGCGAGCGCTGGACGAGATGGAGTTCGATCCGGCCGAGCTCGAAACGATCAACGCGCGTCTTGACGCGCTCGATACGCTCAAACGCAAGTACGGCGGGACGCTCGAAGCGGTGCTGCAGTCGGCCACCGAGTTTCGTTCGGCCATCGACCTGTTCGCCGACAAGGACGAACGGCGGGCGCAGCTCGCGCGCGACCTGGAGGATGCGGCGGCGCAATTGGAAGAGGCCGCCGGGCATCTCTCGCGCTTACGGCACGGCGCCGCCGATCGCTTGAGTAAAGCGATCGAGCACGAATTGAGAGATCTCGCACTGCCGTCCGGACGCTTCGGCGTGCAGTTTCAGACGCTGCCGGAGATCGGGCCGGACGGCGGCGAGCACGCCGAGTTCGTATTCGCCGCGAACAAAGGCGAAGCGCAGCGCCCGCTCGTTCGCGTCGCATCCGGCGGCGAACTCTCGCGTGTGTTGCTTGCGCTTATCGTCGTGCTTGCTGCGACTCGGGGCCGCACCGCGCTGGTATTCGATGAAATCGACGCGGGTATCGGCGGCGCAACGGCGACGGCCGTGGGTACGCGTCTTGGACGCCTCGCGAAAGACTCGCAGGTCGTCTGCGTGACGCATCTCGCGCAAATCGCATCCTGGGCCGACTCGCATTACGTTCTCGAAAAGAGTGAAACGAAGAACGCTACGAGTATCGACGTGCGCGAGATCGAGTCGGATGCGCAGCGCACCACGGAACTTGCGCGCATGCTTTCCGGTGAAGCGCACGACGCAGCTTTGCAGCACGCGCGCACGCTGCTCGCGCAGACGCAAGAACGCCG
>DASSZL010000310.1:0-5529 GCA_035713505.1 Vulcanimicrobiaceae bacterium
GCCTCGCGTCTGGGCGCGATGCACATCAACGATCAATTCGCGCCGTCCGTCATGGTTGCGGGCGCGCTCGAGCCCCTCACGTACTGTTTCGGCGCGACGATGGCCGTGCGGCGCGACGTGCTCGAACGCATCGGCGGCCTGCAAACGCTGGCCGGCCACTTGGCCGACGACTATCTTTTGGGCAAATACGTCACGCAAGCGGGATACCGCGTCGCGCTGGTGTCCCAGCCCGTGCAAACAACTGTCTGCGACGACACACTTTCCGAGCTCTGGCGGCACGAACGGCGCTGGTCGCGAGCCATTCTCGGAGCGCGCCCCGCCGGATTTCTCGGATCGATCGTAACGTATGTGCTCCCGCTCGCGGCGATGTTTACAGTTGCTTCACGCACGCCCCTTTCCGTTCTCGTTCTCGCGTCGGCCGCCGCTATGCGCCTTGCGCTGCATTTCGAAAGCCGGCGCGCGTTCGCTCCGCAAACACCGTCATCCCCGTGGCTGATTCCACTGCGGGATTGTTTCGGCTTGGCGGTGTGGGTCAGCGCCTTTTTCGGCAAACGCGTTTACTGGAAAAGCGGCCGGTATCGACTCGAGGCAGGCGGGCGGATGGCGCCGGGGACGAAAGAAATGTAACGATTGCGTTCATCCTTAGGGCGAAGGACCCAATGAACGCGCAAGTCGCGTGTCGGATTGTCGATATGAAACGTTGAATGGATAGCACTGAAGGACGCAACATGAACGAACGAACGCTGGTAGCCCTCGACACGGACGACTCGTTTTTCAACGACTGGATGCTGGATTTGTACAGCCTCGAGCGCTGCGCGTCGGATCGCTGGAACGAGAAAATTTGGATCGGCGTACGCCCGACGTACGCAAGCGTCCTCATTCGCGACAATTAGGGCAACTTTTTAGGGGAGCAAAAAGGCCGCGCTCAGGCGCGGCTTTTTTACGTCGCTTCGCTGACACGCGTTACTTCGGGTACGTCATCTCTTTGGGGACGACGTACTTATCGAAGTCCTCGGCGGTTACGTAGCCGAGCTTCACGGCCGCCTCTTTGAGCGTCGAGTTGTTGTGATGCGCCGTCTTCGCGATCTCGGCGGCCTTGTCGTAGCCGATTTTCGGCGAGAGCGCGGTCACCGTCATCAGCGACTCGTTCAGGTACTTGCCGATGACTTCTTCGTTGGCCTGGAGCCCTTCCACGGCATGCTCGCGGAACATCGCGCACGTGTCGCGCAGCAGATTGCACGAGTGCAGGAAGTTGTAGATCATCACCGGGTTGAACACGTTGAGTTCGAAGTTGCCTTGCGATGCGCCGAACGCGATGGCGGCATCGTTGCCGTACACCTGCGCGACGACCATCGTCATCGCTTCCGATTGCGTCGGATTGACTTTGCCCGGCATGATGGACGAACCCGGCTCGTTCTCCGGAAGAATCAACTCGCCGATACCCGCGCGCGGACCCGATGCCAGCCAGCGAATATCGTTGGCGATCTTCATCAGCGCGGCAGCCAGCGTCTTGAGGGCGCCGGATGCGAACACGAAGTCGTCGTGCGAGGCGAGCGCGGTGAACTTGTTCGGATGCGAACGGAACGGCAAGCCGGTCAGTTCGGCGATCTTCTTGGCCGTGCGCTCGGCAAACTCCGGATGCGCGTTCAGACCCGTGCCCACGGCCGTTCCGCCGATCGCGAGGTCGTAGAGCGGCTCGAGCGCGGCTTTTATCGCGTGCATCGCGCGATCGAGCTGCGTCACGTAACCGGAGAATTCTTGGCCCAGCGTGAGGGGCGTCGCGTCCTGCAAGTGCGTGCGGCCGACTTTCACGATCGACTGCCACTTCTGCGCCTTCTCGTTCAGCGCTTCGCGCAGCTTCGCGACTGCGGGGAGCATGTCGACGACCGCTTCGGCAGCGGCCATATGCATGGCCGTCGGGAATGTGTCGTTCGAGGATTGCGACATGTTGACGTGATCGTTGGGATGCACGGGCTTCTTGCTGCCCATCTCGCCGCCGGCAATCTCGATCGCGCGATTCGAGATCACCTCGTTCACGTTCATGTTCGTCTGCGTGCCGGAACCGGTTTGCCATACGCGCAATGGAAAATGCGCGCTGAGTTTCCCGGCGATGACTTCGTCGGCGGCTTTGACGATGAGATCGGTCTTTTCTTTGTCGAGTTTGCCGAGGTCGCTATTGACCAGCGCGCACGCCTTTTTCAAAACGCCCATCGCTTTGATGACTTGGCGCGGCATGATATCGCGCGGCCATTCGCCCTCACCGATATTGAAGTGGATGAGTGAGCGCGCCGACTGCGCGCCGTAGTACTTGTCGGCGGGAACGGCAATCTTGCCCATCGAGTCGGACTCGGTGCGCGTCGTGGTCCCGTTGGTCGGAATGCTTGTGGTCGTCATGACTCCGTTATCTTCGCCCGCCGGGCGCCGGTTCTGCCTGGATAAACGTCGGAAAGACCGGCAAAAAGCCGAACTTCCAGCAGTCTGCTTGCTTGGGGAGCCGCGGTCCGTCGACTTATGTCGGAGTCAGCGCCCCTTGAAGGCGGCCTTGCCGGTGGTCACGCCCAGTTCCCGCGTCTCCAGCACCTCGAACACGGTGAGGGGGAACCGCGGGTCGTACCCGCGCTTGCTGCAGCGTCCGCAGCTCATGGCGGCCGCGGGAAGGCGTTTGCGAAGCAACTCGAGCGCGCACTTCTCGCAGCGCAAAATGTACCGCTTGACGCTCTCGCTCAGCGGGCGCACGTTGCCGAGATCGTGATAAATCGAGGTCATGCCGCATTCGCGCATTTTCCGCCGGAAATCGGCGCCGTGGCCCGTATCGCCGTTGCGATCGAAGAGCCAGGCATGAATCATTTCGTGAAGCAGCGTGTCGCGCAGCGCTTCCGGCTGCGCTCGAAAATGCTTGGGCGAGAGTTCGATGAGCAGCGGTCTCTCGCTATAGGTGATGCGCCCGGCCGAGTTTGAAAAACGGGCATTGTATCGAATGCGGCACACCGGCACTTCGCCGTTGAAATAGTAATTGTTCAGTTCGGCGAACAGCAGCTGAAGATCGGTTTCCGAGGGCAGCACGAAGAGTTTCTTCGTCACTCGTCCAAACGAGTCTTGTGACTCAAACTCCGCAGCGCGGCTTACCGCCGCGCGTGTACGTTCCCATCATGCTCGTGGTAGCTGCCGCCTTTTTGGCCGCGATGGGCTACCTTGTGCATAACGCCTTCGCGACGGGCGGTTCCGTTTTTGGAAACGCAACCGGGGCAAGCAACCGGGTCGCGGCGACCGCCGCCCCGCCCGCCGTCAGCGTCGAGGGCGGCGGACCGCCTGCAGCGGTGCGAACGCAGCTGGCAGATCTTCGCGAGCGCATCGTAAAGAATCCCAAAGACGACGTTGCGCTCACGCAGCTCGCGGACATGTATCTCGCAGTGGGCAAATACGGCGATGCGATTCCTTATTACAAACGCGCCCTTGCGGTCAACCCGAATAACGTCGCCGCCAAAGAGGGACTGAGCGAAGCCGAAAGCGAGAGCAAACAATAATGCGGCTCTACATCTCCTGCGACATGGAAGGCACCGCGGGCATCTGCAGCTGGATGCAGTGCGATCCGTCCAACCGCCACGAGTATCCGATCTACCGGCGCTACATGTCGCAAGAAGTGCGCGCGGCGGTCGACGGTGCGCGCGCGGCGGGCGCGGCGGACATCGTCATCAACGATTCGCATTGGGATATGCGCAATTTGCTCCTGGACGAGCTTCCCTCCGACGTGCGCGTGATCTCCGGCGGCCGCAAGCCGTTCTCAATGGCCGAGGGCTTGGGCGCCGGTTTCGACGGCGCGTTCTTCACCGGCTATCACGCGCGCGTGGGTGAAGCGAACAGCGTGCTGGCCCACACCTATACCGCGGACAGCCTGTACAACGTGAGAATCAACGGCGTGCTCTGCAGCGAAGCGCTGCTCAACGCGGCGATGGCGGGGATGTACGGAATCCCGCTGCTGCTCGTGAGCGGCGATCGTGTCGTCGTCGAACACGTGAAAGAGCACATGCCGTGGGTCGAAGGGGTCGTCGTCAAGGAAAGCATCGGGCACTACGCCGCCGATTCCATTACGCCAAAGGCGGCGCAAGCGGCGCTGCGCGAAGGAGCCGCACGTGCAATTCACAACGGGAGCGCGGCCAAGCCTTTCACGTTCGACGGACCGATTACGATGGAGATCGACACCGCGCGCGTGGAACAAGCGGACTTCATCGAGCTCATGCCGGGCTTCCAGCGCGTCGACGGGCGCACGCTTCGTTTCGCGCACGACGATTATCACCAAATTTTCCGCGCCTTCGTCTGCGCGTTCCGCCTGGGCGGCGCGGCATCGGCGGTCGCATGAACATCTACATTTCGTGCGACATGGAAGGCACGGCCGGCGTCTGCAGCTGGGATCAGGTCGACGCGCGCAACTATAAGCCGGACTACTTCATCTATCGCAAATACATGACCGCCGAGGTGTGCGCGGCAATCGGGGGCGCGCGCGAGAGCGGCGCGAGCCGCATTCTGGTCAACGATTCCCACGGCCCGATGCGCAATATCATCCTCGACGACGTGCCCGAAGACGTTCGCGTCGTGTTCGGCAACCGCAAGCCGTTTTCGATGGTGCAAAGCGTTGACGGCGGGTACGGCGGCGTTTTCTTCACCGGCTACCATGGCGCGATCGGCGAGGCGAACGCGACGCTTTGCCACACGTACACGCCGGCCGTTATCTACGACGTACGCATGAACGGCGTGCGCTGCAGCGAGGCAACGCTCAATGCGGCGCTCGCGGGGCACTTCAACGTTCCGGTGCTCCTCATCACGGGCGACCGTGTTACCGTGGAAACGGCGAGGGCGCAAATGCCCTGGATCACCGGAGTGATCGTGAAGGAAAGCATCGGCAATTACGCCGTCGATTCGATCTCGCCGCAAGCCGCGCAGGACGCGATCCGGGCCGGCGCCGCGCAGGCCGTGAAAAACGCCGCAAACGCCAAACCGCTGCGTTTCGAGCCGCCAATAACGATGGAGATCGATCTCACGCGCGTCGAGCAAGCCGATTTCGTCGCGCTGATTCCGGGTTTCGAGCGCAGCGGCCCGCGGCAAGTGCGTTTCACGCACGCCGATTACCCGACGGTCTTCCGTGCCTTCGTGGCGGCGTTCCGTTTGGGCGCAGTAGCCGATCAACCGGCGTAGCGGCACGGCAGCGCAAACCGGTAAGCGACCAAACACAACGCAAAACCGGATACCGGACTGATGAGCCAGCCTTTGAGAATGCCGAACGGATTCCCGCGATTGATGTCGCGGTTATTCGCAAGCGCGGCGCCCGACATCGCGCCGACGAGCGCCTGATTCATGGATGTGAAAAAACCTTGCGTTGCCGCTGCGACCACCACCAGGCTTGGACGCCCTGCGCCGCCGTCGCCGCGCCGCGATCCAGATCGACGATCTCGAAGGCCACGCGCTGGAGGATGCGGCGCCCAGGTGAGCGCGCCGATTCCACGATAAACCGACGGTGCGCTGCACCGGCTCGCT
>DASSZL010000311.1:0-10632 GCA_035713505.1 Vulcanimicrobiaceae bacterium
CAAACGCGATGCCGATCGCCTCGACGCCGCCCACCGCTCCCGCTGCGGCGCCGATGCAGCACGCAAGTTTTACGTCGCCCAGCCCTAGGCCGCGCCCTCGTGTTACTGCATAAAGCATCATCAGCGCGCCGCCGCAGACTAAAACACCAACGGAGAACGCCGCAAGCGTCTGAGATTCGATTGAAACAAGCAGCAGCAGAGCCAGGCACGGCAGCGTAATGGAATCGAAAACATACCCGCACGCCGCATCGCACGCGGCGCCGGTAATCACCGCTCCGAAGGCGACGAGCAGCATGATCTGCGAGATACCGGCGTGCGCGTTCACCGCCGCATATTCGACTACCGTGCCAACCGCGAAAATGGCCAGACCGGCTCCGTGGGAAGACCGCAGCACGATGCCGCAGCGCGACGCTCCCGCAATACCGGCGGCAGCGTATGCACAGTTCATAGCCAGAGCGATACATGCCAGCATCAAGCCGTGGATCATCGGTGCTGCTCCCGCAGGGCGAGAGCGGCAGGTTGATAGCGCG
This sequence comes from Vulcanimicrobiaceae bacterium, assembly GCA_035713505.1. Taxonomy (GTDB): domain Bacteria; phylum Vulcanimicrobiota; class Vulcanimicrobiia; order Vulcanimicrobiales; family Vulcanimicrobiaceae; genus DATGJX01. The sequence goes on from DASSZL010000311.1 coordinate 531, forward strand.
GGCGAATGCGCAGCGCCTCGCGCCACAACGCCGCTGCATCGCGTCTGCTCCCGGCATGCTCGGCGGCCCACCCGGCGAACACGTACTCCTCGGGTAAATGCGATGCGCGTGCGGCGCTCCTAAAGTCACGCTCCGCCGACTCGTACCGGTGCATATGCAGATAGCACAGAGCGCGGTCGTTCAACAACGGAGCATCGTGCGGATGTCGACCCAAGTACCGGCTCGCGACCGTGACCGCCGCCGCGAGCGACGCCGGCGTCTGGCGCTGCAGGCTCAGAAACACATACCGGTCGGCGGCAATCTCGGAATCGGGTGCAATTGCCAGCGCTCGACCGTATCGCACGAGTGCTTGCGCGCGATCGCCGCGGTACAAGTAGTCGTCTCCTCGAATCACGAGCGCATCGGCGACCTGCGTGCGAAACAAAGCGGCAGCGCAAAGCAGCGCCGCCATCGCAACGGCGAACCTGCGAGTTCGCGAGAATTCGTGCGTCATGCCAGCACCGCGTAGTATGCAGCCAAACCCAGCATGAGTGTTGCGCTCACGACGCCCGCCGCCCGGCGAACGCCATAGCGTTGCAGCACGCCCATGACTCCACCGGTACCAAGCGCAACCCCCATTACCGGCAGTGCGTGTCCCAGCGCGAAGCACGCCAAGAGCGCGCTTCCGTATGCCGCGTTGCCCGCCGCCGACGTGTAGGTGAGAATCCCGATAACCAGCGGCGTGCAGCAGGGAGAAACGACTAATGCGAAGGACGCGCCAAGCAGCAGCGCACCTCCGGCCCCGGCAGTATTTGCACGCGCATGCGCGTGCGAGCAGTCTTCCTGTCCACGCCAGAGCGTGAGAAGCCCGCCCAGGGCGAGCGCCAGCGCCAGTGCGGCGTATGTCCACGTCGAGAACTGGGTCGCACGTCCAAGCAGCGAAGCCACTGCGCCGAAGGACGCGTACGCCGCGGTCAGTCCCGTCACAAAAGCAAACATCTGCACAATGGCCTGCGCGCGCGACTTTCCCGCCGTCAGTCCGGCAACGGCGATAAAGCGGGGAGCAACGCACGGGCCTACGCTCGAAGCCGCACCCGCTAAGAAGACGAGCGGTGGCGCGTAGACGCTCCGCGTGCTGACCGCCGCCAGACCCATCGAGAACGGGTCGACCACGTCTTAATTCCCCGCACCGTTCGAGGTCGTCATGCCGGCGACGTTGTCGTACTTGATGGTCGTGTTTGTCGTACTGCCGGCCGGCTGGATCGACTTCAGCGTCGAGGGGTCGTGCGTGCCGGGGCACCAGATCTGGTACGACCAAACGCCCGTCGCGCTTTTGCCCGATGTAATTTCGTAACTGCCCGAACCGGCGGGATCGACGGGATTCTGATTACCCATATATGTCGACAAACCGGACACCTTCGTCACTTCCTGCGTGGAGGCGATCGGATAGGCTTGGTTGTCCGTATAATAAAGTTCCATTGCCGTTGCGATGGTTTTCATGTTGCTCATGCAAGCCGACGTCGCCGCCTGCGCACGCGCGTGCGTGAAATTTGGAATGAGGATCGCTGCCAGAATGGCAATGATGGCCACGACAACCATCATTTCCAGGAGCGTAAAACCGCGCTGATGCTTCATCTTCTTCTCCTGAATAGTGCTCGCGGACAGGCAAGTGCCCCATTAGGCGCTCTTTGAGACCCACAGCGGCAGCATTTTTCGCAGCGCCGTCCGGTGCAGTCGTGAGATGTGCCGGCGCGAGTAACCCAGACGTTCCGATAGCTCCACTTGGCTGTAGCCTTTGGCATACAGGGCCAAAATGATCGTGCGCTCAGTCTGCGTCAGGCACGCCAGCGCTGCTTGCGCGACGAGGCGGTCCTCGCGCTGCTCGAGCGTATAACTGCAGGGCTGCAATTCATGCGGCTCCAAAGCATCGAGGGACTCGGGCACGGCTTGTGCACGGTATAGCGCGAGTTCCCCGATATCGCGCATCGTGAGCTGCAGCCGTTCGGCAACCTCGTACATGGACGGTTCGCGATTATGCTCGCCAACCATCGCATCATGCGCTTGTTGATAGCGGCGCTCCAGGTCGCGCAGCCGCCGGGGAGCACGAACAAGACGCTCATGATCGCGCACATAGTGCATGAGCTCGCCAACCACGAACAGCCACGCAAACGCCTCAAACGGCGTTTGCAGGCGGCCGTCGTAGCGATCGCAGGCCTTCAGCAGTCCGATTGCCGCCATCTGCTCCAAATCGGGGCGATCCGCGCCCCTGCGGCAGAACTTGCGTGCGGCACGCGGACACAAGTAGTGATATCGCGCAAACAGCCGGTCGCGATTTTCCCGGCTGCGTTCGTTGAGCCAAATTTCCAGCTCGGCTTCCAGTGCGATCATTTCATGTTCCCGATCAGCGTGTAGAGTGGTATGAAAATTGCGGCAACGATAAATCCGACCGCGCCGCCAAGGAGTAAAATCATGGCGGGCTCGAGCATCGAGCCCAAGGCAGTCAGCAGTGTTTCGATATCAAGGTCGTAGTAATCGGCGATGCGCAGCAGCATGACGTCCAGCGCGCCGGTTTCTTCTCCCACGCGCAGCATCTGGACGAACATCGGTTCATACAGGCCCGTAGCGGCCAGCGGCCCGCAGACGGTTGACCCCTCGCGCAGTGCTTGCCGCAGGCCCGTGATACTCTGCCGGTACCGGGCACTCGTGACCACGTCCGTCACCACCTCGAGCGCGGCAACCAATCCCACACCCGAGCGCAGCAGTGTGCCGAGCATGCGGGCCAGTCGGGCAGTCGTCGCTTTCTTTGCGATAACGCCGGCCACCGGAAACGAGTGCATGATCGATTCCAACATCACGCCCCCGCGCTCGGAAGCGCGCAGCCGCACGACGGTGAGCGAAAGCAGCAGCACGGCAGTTCCCATCACGAGCCACGCAACCGGCGAGTGCAAGACAGTGCCGGCGCTTATCAAGACCGCGGTGATCGGCGGCAGCGGCACATGCATTTGTTCATACATAGACCGGAACATCGGCACGATCGTGGTAATGAGAAAGAGAATCAGACCTATGGCGGCACATGCTACAATCGCCGGATACGTCAACGCCGCGGCAATACGGTTACGTGCGGCACGGTCCCGCTCCACGGCGCCGGCGACGCGCTCGAGAACATCGTCGAGTACGCCGCCGAGTTCGCCGCCTCTGATCATCGCGACGTACACCCGCGGAAATTCCTTGGGATAGCGCGCCATGGCGTCGCTCAGCGCCAGACCGTTCTCGATATCGCAAGCGACCGCGCGTAACGCCTCACGAAGACGCGAATCGCCGCATTCCTGGATCATCACGTCCAACGAACGGCGCATGGGCACTCCCGCGCGGACCAGAGTAGCAAATGAGCGAAAGAACGTCACCACGCTTTTCTGGGATACGCCGCCAAACTGCAAGGCCGCGGCAATCGTACCGCGCGTACTCGCCGCGCTTTCGAGCGAGGTCACATAGAGTGCGCGGGTGCGCAGATCGGCCAGAGCGGCCGATGGAGTGCCTGCTTCGAGCGAGCCTCGAACGAAGGCGCCGTTCAAGTCGCGCGCCGTGTAGTAGTACAGCGAGGCCATGGCTACCTCAGCGTCCGGTCGGACGGCCGAACTTCGTCTGGGCGCTCGGTGACCGAGCGCGCGGCCTCGAGCGCAATTTCCCGGCGTGCAACCAAGTCGGAGAGGTGTGCCTCCAACGTCTGCATGCCGCTTTGCCGGCTCGTCGAAATGATGTTGCGAATTTGATGTGTCTTGCCGTCACGAATCAGGTTGCGCACCGCATCGCTGGCCACGAGCACCTCAACCGCGCCGCGCCGGCCCTGTACGCCTGCGCGCGGAAGCAAACGCATGCACACCACGGCGATCAATGTCTGCGCCAGTTGTACGCGAATCTGTTCTTGTTTTTCGCCGTCAAATACTCCGACGATGCGGTCGATGGTTTGCACTGCATCGCCCGTATGAAGCGTGGAAAACACCAAATGGCCGGTTTCGGCGGCGGTGAGCGCCGCATGCATGGTGTTCGGATCGCGCATCTCGCCCACCAGGATGACGTCGGGATCGCTGCGCAGTGCCCCATAGAGTGCTTGCGCATAGGTCTGTACGTCCCGGCGCAGCTCGCGCTGATTCACGATGGAACGGTCGGAGACGTGCTCGTACTCGATCGGATCCTCGACCGTCAGAATGTGCCTGGCTTGCGTGCGATTGATGCGATCGATAATGGCGGCTAGTGTCGTGGACTTTCCGCTGCCGGTCGGTCCCGCGAAGACCACCAGGCCATGTGATTTCTCCGCAAACGTCCCGACCACAGGCGGCAGATGCAGCGATTCCAAGCTTGGAACGGCTTGCGCGAGCAGGCGAATCGCCAGACACGTACCTTGCGAGGTGCGATAAGCATGAACTCGTACGATCCCAACGTCTTGTACATGCTGAGTAACCGTTGCATCGCCATGCGCGGCCAGGATCTCGCGCCCTCGCTCATCGAGCAGCGAGGCCGTCACGCTACGCAATTCGTCTACGCTCGCAACCAGCGTATGCTGCGATTCCAGAACGCCGTCCACCCGAAACACCGGCGCGACGCCGGCGCGCAAATGCACGTCCGACGCATTACGCAGCCGCGCTACCCGCAGTACCTCGCTCAGGCGCACCGGCGCGAGCTCCGCAGTCATACGGCACCCTCAATCACAAGCACGCGGCGCAGTTCTTCGAAGGTCGTCTCTCCGCGCAGCACCCGCCGTACGCCCTCCGCGAGCATCGGCTCATAGCCGGTCCGGCCCGCATGATCCGCAAAGGCAACGCTGGATCGGCCTTCGGCGATGCATCGACGCATTGCATCGTCGATAAGCACGCATTCAAAAATTGCGAGTCTTCCGGAATAGCCCGTGCCCGAGCAGGCGCGGCAGCCGTTCGCCCGAAACGCGCGCAGACCGTTCTTCACGGCAAACTCGCGTGCGAGGTATCCGCTTATGTCAAAAGGCGAGCGGCATTCCTCGCAGAGGCGCCGAACTAGGCGCTGCGCGACAATAGCCGACAAGCCTGCGGCAAGGGTTTGGCGCGCAACACCGAGTTCCACAAGCCTATCGATCGCTTTCGGCGCGTCATTGCTGTGCAAGGTCGTCAACACCAGCTGTCCGCTCAGTGAAGCGGACGCCGCTACCGCGGCGGTTTCCGCATCGCGCATTTCACCCACCATGATCACATTGGGATCTTGTCGCAGAAACGCGCGGAGGGCCGATGCGAACGTTACGCCGGCGCGCACGTTTGTCTGAACCTGCGCCACGCCCGGTATTCGAATCTCGACGGGGTCCTCGACGCTGCAAAGATTCTGTGAAGCGACGTTCCGTTCGGCCATTGCCGCATAGAGCGTCGTCGTTTTCCCGCTCCCCGTCGGTCCGCACGCAAGGACGAACCCGTGCGGCGCATTAATCACGCGCCGAAATCGCATGAGGGCGCTCTCCGGCATCCCCAACGATTCCAGTGCCGGAATGCGGGCGTGATGATCCAGCAGACGAACGACGAGTTTTTCGCCGGACAGCGTGGGCATCGAGCTGACACGCGCCTCGATGGATCGGTCCCCCCGTTCGATCGCGTACCGCCCATCTTGGGGCTGCCGCCGGTCCGCTATGTCCATACCTGCAAGCAGTTTCATTCGTGAAACGACTTGCGCGAAAATTTCGCTCGTCAGGGTCTTGGATTCAATCAAGATTCCGTCGACGCGCTGACGCACGCGGCCGCCGCCGTTCGCAGGTTCGACGTGAATGTCGGAGGCATTGTACTGCACCGCGATGTCGTGAATTTCATCGAGGGCCCGAACGGCAGGAGCCTCATCACCGTGTGGTTCGGCCTTGAGCGTGATGGCGGCGTCCGGGTATGCCAACGACAGCTTCTCGCGTATCAGTTCGCGCGGTGCGTTGAACGCTTTTACGTGCATACCCGTCACCAGACGAATCCGATCGATCACGTCGCGATCGTTCGCATCGGGAATCAAAATCGTGAGTTGGTTGCCGTCGCTCGAAAGCGAGAGCACGTCGTGGCGCAGCGCCAACGTGCGCGGAACTCTTCGTAAGGCATCAGCGTCCGGCGATATAGACGCGACGTCGTAGGATTCAAAAGCCCGATAGCCGGTTGCAGTCACACCCGCTCCCTCAACGGTGAACGGCGCCAATTTGCTCATACACAAAGTGCAGCGCCGTAGAAACTTTTTACCACATCATGTCAACAGTCCGGAAATATTCCGGACATATGGTTCATAATGTCTCACTTCTTGCCGCGCCGGGCACCTCTGCATAGATTCCGACGTCAACGCCAAAACATAGATGCAATTTACATCTATGTTTATGGGGAATAGAGCCGGTATGCGAGAAGCAACCGTTATCTGCAGGCTCACGTCCCGGCACGGCCTTGCCTACTACCAGCGTCTGCAGCAAGAGCTGCCGCAGCGCGGCGTGCAAATCGTCGAAGCGCACATGGTCCGGCGCCGCAAGGAGCTGAAAAAGCGCATACGGCAGGCGATCAAATCAGGCGCTAAGTTGATTATCGTCATCGGGGGTGACGGCACGCAGACTGCCGCCGTAGCGGAACTGGCGCACACCGACTGCGCGCTCGCGGTCGTCCCGGCGGGCACCGGCAACAGCTTCGCCTTCAGCCTGGGCATCAAAGACGATCTGGAATCGGCCCTCGATACGATTGCGGACGGTAAGGAAATTCGGGTGGACGCAGGGATCGTCAACGGCACGTATTTTGCGAACTTTGCGACGATCGGTCTGATTGCCGATGCGGCGAACCGCACCCCGCGCGGGCTCAAACGCGTAGTTGGCCCGGTCGCTTACGGGATTACCGCACTCCAGTCGCTGTTTCGAAACAAGCCCTTCGAACTGCGGGTGAAATGGAAGAAAGAAACGCTCAAGATCGTTACGCACCAAGCCATCGTCGCCAGCGGCAGGTATTTCGGCTGGCAGCCGGTCACGCCGCAAGCCACGCTGCGCAGCGGCCAGCTCGCGTTTTTCGCGGCGGCCGGCGACAAAGCGCAGGACGTCGTCACGACCAACGCTGCGCTCTTACGCGGCGATCAAACGGAACTCGAGCACGCGCATTACTTCTCGGCACCGAAAATCACGTTAACCGCCAAGCCCAAGCAGCCGCTCAACATCGACGGCCACGCGCTTGGAATGACGCCGGCAAAGTTCAAAATCGCGCCGCGCGCGCTGCGCGTGCTCGTCCCGCAGGATTTCCGCGCGCAGTCGTGAGCATCGACCTGCGGCTGGGCGTCATCGCGGTCGCACTTTTTACCGTGTTCGTCATACTCGGATTAGGCGTTTCAAACCGGCCGCTCACGCGGCTCGATGCCGAAGCGGTCTATTTTCGCGGCCAGTTGACGCGGCTCGCGCTGCTCTTCACGCTCTCCGGCCGTTCTCCGGCGATGACGGCGTCGTGCGTTGTTGCCATTGGGGCATATTCCGTGTTGCGCTTGCCAATCGGAATCGCCGTGCTCATGGCGCTCTCGCAGCTGCTCTCGCAGATACTCGTCGAATACATGAAACCGCTGTTCAGGCGCATGCGCCCCGACTATTGGCTGGTCGGCCTCGAAGCGGGACATTCGTATCCCAGCGGCCACTCGACGACCGCGGTCGTGTTTTTTATCGGCTGGGCGATTGTCTTGGCGCTGGGCACGCTTGCGCCGGATGTGAAGACGGCTGGAATGGCGCTGCTCACGGTGTGGGCCTTGGGCGTCATGTGGTCGCGCCTGGCGCTGGGCGCCCATTATCTGAGCGACGTAGCCGGCGGAGCGCTCTTCGGCGCGGCTTGGCTGTGCGCGGCCTTCACTATTTTCTCGCATTTTTATGGAATTCTCAGGTAACGAGGGTAGATATGCCGCGTGTTCGCCCGACGTTTTGCATTGGCCGTAGGGAGCGCCTGCTCGATATTCGGAATCGCCGCGATAGTCCACGCGTCGACGGTGACCGTCAGCGCGCCCACCGATTGGACGCAGTTCCGGCTGCAAGACACCAATAACGTCGCGCTCGCCGGTTCGCTGGACGCGTCCTGGAAGAAAACGACCGGCGGCGCCTTTTCGTCGAGTCCCACGCTTGCCGGCGGAGTACTCTATGCCGGTAACAACAAAGGCTTGCTCAGCGCGATCGATCCCCAAACGGGCCGCACGCTTTGGACCTACCGCGCCGCTAATCCGATCATGTCCGCGCCCATCGTCTATCGCAACGCGGTTATCGTGGGCGAGGGCGATGAAAACAGCCCGCAAGGTTCTTCTCCCTCGCATCCGATTCGCGTGGGGAAACCGCCCAGTGCGCTCATCGCGCTCAATCGCACCACCGGCAAAGTACTCTGGAAAGTGGTGCTTGCGGGGAGCGGCATGCCGACGCCCGCGATCATCGGCGGCGTGCTCGTGCATCACAACGGCGCGGGGCACGTGCTCGGAATCGATCCGCAGAACGGACGAGTTCTCTACGATCGCGATTTACATTCGATCGCGTCGATGGTTGCCGCAGTGCCGATGCCAAACGGTTTTTTTGTAACGACCGGCGTCGACCGCAATGCCGTGTGGATGCTCAACTCGAAAGACGGATCCGTGGTCTGGGAGTCGCCGTTTTCCCCGATCGCATCGGGGCTGGGCGACTGTCCGCCGGTCACGGACGGCGCGCGCATCTACTGCAATTACGTCATGCCGCCCAGTTCGGCGGTTCCCGTGCAAACCGAGCGCGCCGCGACCTTTCGCGCGTACGCGCTCGACGCCGTCACCGGCAAGAAACTCTGGGACGTCGATCTTGAAAGCGGCACTTTACCCAAGCGCAACGAGTCGGCGATCCCGCTGCTCTCGAACGGCACGCTGTACATGGGCAGTCCGCTCTCGCCGACCGTGCATGCGATAGATCCCGCGACGGGGGCGATGAAGTGGCGCGTGCGCACGCATGGCGCGGTAAAAGGCGGTATCGTCGACGCCGGCGGCACGCTGTACTTCGGCGATCTCGGAGGCTACTTATGGGCCGTCAACGCAGCGACGGGCGCGGTGCTTGGCACGAAGAACATGCACACGCCGTTCAACGTCGGTTCGCCGATCGTCGCGGGACAGACGCTGATCATCGGCAGCCGCGGCGGCACGCTCGCCGCCGTTCCGCTCGCGTCCATCCGGGGCGCGCGCGACAGCTGAATCTCCGCTAGTAATCCGTGTCCGCCGGGCCGTCGTCCGGCAAATCTTCGAAGAACGCCGCCTGGCGCAGCGTGGGTATCTTTTTGAACGGCTCGAGTTTCTGCGTGAAGTCGAAGCAGTCGCGCAGCGCATCCGAACGTTCGTCGGTCGTGTGCAGCGAGGGCAGGTCGAACGCGAGTTCCGTGAACTTCACGATGCTGCCGAACTCGTGCTGCACGTGTGAAACGTAGTGCCGCTTTGCCCAGGGCGAGATGACGATCATCGGAACGCGAAAGCCCAGCCCCATGCGATCCAGCTGCGGCGGTTTGACGTGATCGTACCAACCGCCCCAGTCATCCCACACGACGATGATCGCCGTCGAATCCCACAGCGGGCTATGGCCGATCGTATTGACGATGGAGGAGACCCATTCGGGGCCGTACACCGCGCCTTCCACTCCCAAATCGCGCGGGCTTCGCTGGGCGGGAAACGGGTGATCGGAATTGCGCGCCGTCGGCACGACCCAGGTGATATTCGGCAAGTCTGCACGCCGCGCATCGCGCAAGACTTGCGTCTCCGGCGAGATCACGTTAGCCCAGTACGGTGAATAGCGGATGTGCCGGATCGCATCGAATGCGGACCAAATGTTGCCCAGTTCGTCCAGCCCCGGCGCATAATATCGCCAGGTGACGCCAAGCGGCATCGCAACGTCGGCGAGCGTTTGAAAATTATAGCAGGGCCACGGACCGGGAACCTCTTGGCCGCTCGGAGCGATCATCGTCACGCGCGCGGTCAGCGGCGAATCGCAGCCCCACGCAAAGCGCGTTGTTTCGAGTTCGTTCGGATTATTGGCCGCGAACTCCGACTGCCCGGCAATCAAATACAAATGGGCGGGAAACGTCGGCCCGGTATTCGACTGGAACATGCGATCGGCAAACGTGTACTGCTGCGCCATGTCGAA
>DASSZL010000312.1:0-4558 GCA_035713505.1 Vulcanimicrobiaceae bacterium
GCCGATGAGGTTGGACTGCCGGTAGCGCAGCTGCGCCAGTTCGACTTGCAGTTTGCCTTCACGGCTGCGCGCGTGCTGCGCGAACACGTCCAGAATCAGCATCGTGCGATCCACGATAGGCAGCGGAACGATCTTCTCCAGATTCTTACGCTGGCGGGGCCGCAGATCGTTGAGCACGAGCAGCAGATTCGCATCGAGATCTTTGGCGAGCTGCGCGATCTCCTGCGCTTTGCCGCTGCCGACGAGCGTCGCCGGGTCGACGTGCATTCGCTTTTGCACCACGCGTTCGAGAAGCCGTGCGCCCGAAGCGTCGGCCAGCGCCTCGAATTCCGCGAGTTCGGGTTCGATGGGCCGCTTCGGATCGCTCGTGTCGACGGCGACGAGGATCGCGCGCGGCGCGTCCTTGGAAGAGTTCAGGATGACACGGTCAGCGGGCGCAGGTGTTTGATGAGCCAGGATAGTCCCTCGTTGTACTTCGGACCGGGTCGTTCAAGAATGTTGGGATCTCGCACGACGTACACGTGATTTTCGCGAACCGCTCGCAGAGATCTCCATGGTTCGCGATTCAGCACGGATTCCAACTGCACGTCGCTGCCTGCGACGATCGCGTCCGGCTGCAGGCGCAGCAGCGCCTCGGCGCTATACTGCGCGTAGGCACGCGGCAACGCCGTAACGGCGTTGCGCGCGCCGGCCATCTGAAGCAGCGTGGAGATATAGGATTGCGGCCCCACGGTCCAAATCGGCTGCGCCTGCAGCACGACGAAGACGCGCGGGTGGCGCGCAAATTGCGCAGACCGTTCGAGATCCGCCGTCCGGCGCCGCAGCCGGGCGATGAGCGCTCCCGCGTCCTGTATCCGGCCGGTAAGCAAGCCAAGGCTGCGAATGTCGCCGAAGATTTGCTCGAGCGTGTCGTTCGGCATGAAGACCGTCCGCACGCCCGCACGCTGCAGCGCCGCGGTCATGCGGCGCTGAGCCGGAATGGCGATCACGACGTCCGGATGAAGCGCGATAATCTTTTCCGTGTCGACCGACGCGAAGTTCGCGACTTCCGGCACGTTGCGTGCGCACGACGCGTTCCGGCTGAATTGCGAGACGCCGACCAGATACGCGCCTTCGCCCATCGCACACGTTTCGTCGGCGAACGCGGGCATCAGCGTCACGATCCGGCGCGCATGCATGGGCGAAACGGACGCGACGGCGCTCGCGCGCGGCGAACCGGCGCACGACGCCAGCAGCGCCGATGCGGTCAAAACGATGAAAACGGCTGCGACTTTTCCGTGCACGAATACGAGTGCTTCCGAAAACGAGGAACCGCGGCCTGCCCGTGGTAACCTTTGCCATTCGCGTTTGCGCGCGGGAAGCCGGTCTAAAGCCGGCACGGTCGCGCCACTGTAGGCGGGGAGCCGCCCGGACGTCACTGTTCCCTTGGGGGACGGGAAGGCACGGGCAATCGGCATCGATCCGCAAGTCAGGATACCAGCGTAAACGCCGCATACCGCCTCGCGTCAAGGAAAGGTCGCTATGTTTCTCCTATCGGCGTGCGCGCTCTGCGCGACGCTCGCTCTTGCTCCATCTCCGTCCCCCTCGCCGTCCGCGCTGCCGGATATCGCGCACGTCTACACGACGGATCGCAGCGAGGAAACGCTCAAGAATGCCACGCGTACGACCTACGTCGTAACGCGGGACCAGATAAACCGCTACGGATATCGCACCGTCGGCGAAGCACTGCAAAGCCTTCCGGCTCTAGACATTCTGCCTTACGGCGCGCTCGGCTCCAGCGTCAACTACGGCATTCGCGGCAGCAGCACCGCGCAAGTTCTCGTGCTCGTCGACGGACTGCCCGCGCCCGGCTCATTCGCCAACTCGGTCGAGCTCGGCAATTTGCCGACGACGGGCGTCGATCGCATCGAGGTCGTCGAGGGCGGCGGCTCGACGCTGTACGGCAGCGGCGCGATCGGCGGCATCATCAACGTCATCACGCAGCAATCGGCGCCCGCATCCGCAACGCTCGCGTACGGCTCCTTTGGCGAACGCCGCCTCGAAATCGACACCGATCACGTGCAAATCTCGCGCCTGCTGGCGAACAATAATTTCGGTATTCCGGGCGGCACGGTGCAGCCGGACAGCGATTATGCATCCTCCGCGATTCACGTAGACGGGTCGCGCCGCGCCGGATCGTTCGATCTCGCACTGCGCGCCGGACTGGAATACGACCATCTCGGCGCGCCCGGCTTTTTCGGCTTCCAATCACCGTCCTCACGCCAGGACGACGTGAACGCGGATGCGGATCTCACGGCCGTGCGAAAAGGCCCCCAATATGAAACGACCCTGCAATTCGGCGGCACGCGCCAGCAGATCACGTTCGCGTGCGATGCCGTGAACGATCCGAATTGCTTTGCGCCGGCTCCGTCACTGGGTACGGACAGCCGCCTCGATTTCAGCGCGCGCAACGCCGTAGGCGGCGCCGACGAACAGCTGTTGTACGGCATCGATCTCTCTCGCGGCACGGTCCGCTCGGATTCCGGCTCGGGAATATCCGTGGATCCGCTCGCGCAAGCCGCCGCATACGTGCAGCACAAAGTATCTACGAATTGGGGCAGCCTGTATTACGGCATGCGCGGAGAACGCGACGGCGCGCTCGGCGGAGAATTCTCCCCGTCGGCCGGCGTGCTCGTGCATCTCTCCAACGAAGCCGCATTCAAGGCGAACGTCGCCACCGCGTTCCGCGCCCCAAATGCCAGCGAACTCTATTTCCCGGGCTACGGCAATCCGCTGCTTTCCCCCGAGCGCGCGAAAGTCGCCGATCTGAGCATCACGGATGCGCATGTGCTCGGCGGCGTCACGCTGGGCTGGTTCACGAACCGCACGAAGAATCTGATCGTGCCCACGCCGGTCAAAGCCGGCACGACGTGCGTCACGGATCCGGCAAGCTTCACGTACGAGCCGTGCAACGTCGACAACGCGTTTATCCAGGGCTTCACGCTCGACGCCCGCACGCCGCGTTTCAAAGGATTCACCAGCGCGCTCAACCTCACCGATCTGTATCGCGCGCAGGACGTCGACGCGCAGACCCGTCTGCCGAATCAGCCGGTCCTCACCGCGAATTTGCGGCTGGACTACACCGCGGGGCGCTCGTCGGTACTCGCTTCATGGGGTGTCTGGATGCATCTCGCGGGCGCGCGCGGCGCGGTGGACCAAACGCAGCCGCTCTTCTTCCAGCCGGTTCCATACACGACGGTGAACGCGTACCTGCGCTTGCGAGCCGGCGACAAGATGCTCGTGAGCATGCGCGGGTACAATCTAGGCAACGAACGGTACGCGGCCATCGGCGGATTTCCGACGCCGGGACGCTCGTTCGCCGTGGAAGTTTCGACGAAATAATCATGATCGTTCGACTGGCAGCGCTGCTCGTGCTCGCGATCGCCGCGATGCTCGGCAGCCTGCTGGTCGGCGGAACCTGGCTGCCGGCGGCGCAGGTCACCAGCGCGCTCGTGCATCCGCACAGCGGCAGCGATGCGGCGACGATCGTTTGGCAATTGCGTTTGCCGCGCGTCGTCATCGGCGCCCTCGTGGGCATCGATCTTTCCATCGCCGGGGCGCTGCTGCAAGGATTGCTGCGCAATCCCATCGTCGATCCGTTCCTCACCGGGGTAAGCGCCGGCGCGGCGGTCGCTATCGTGATCGCCATGACGGCCGGCGTTGCGCTCGCGGCGATTCCGGCGCTTGGATTCGCAGCGGGGATTGCAACGGCTCTAGTCGTCGCCGCACTTGCCCGCCGCGGCAGCGGTATCGACTCGACACGCCTCATCCTTGCCGGCGTTTCGCTCTCATCGCTATTCTCGGCAATCATCGCGCTCGTGCTCACGCGCCTGCAGACGACGGATGCCGCGCCCGCAATCATCGGCTGGCTCGCCGGATCGCTTGCCGGGCGCGGATGGAACGATCTTACATTCGCACTGCCGTACGCCGCGGCCGGCGTGCTGCTCGCGTTCATGAGCATTCCGTCGCTCAACGTGCTGCGTTTGGGCGAGGTGCGCGCAAGTTCCATCGGCGTCGACGTCGCACGCGCTCAGTGGCTGATTCTTTGTTCTGCCTCGCTGCTTACCGCATGCGCGGTCACGCTTTCGGGCACCGTCGGCTTTGTCGGTCTCATCGTTCCGCACATCGCGCGCCGGATTGTCGGATCGGATATGCGCTACACCCTCGCGGCATCGGCGCTCATCGGCGCGGCGCTTACCGTTTGCGCCGACGCGCTCTGCCGGTCGATAGCGCCTCCCACGGAAATTCCGATTGGCGTTTTGCTGGCCTTCATCGGCGTGCCTGCGTTCTTGTACATGTACCTGCGCTCGGAGCGGGCTACGACAGCATGATCTCCGCTCGCGATCTCGCGCTGCGCATCGGGACGCGAACGCTCCTGAACGGTACCTCGTTCGATCTGCGCGCCGGTGAATTCGTAGCGGTGCTCGGACCAAACGGCGTCGGAAAGACGACGCTGCTGCGCACCCTGGCGGGCGTGCGCGCTCCGGACGAAGGCGCAGTGCTCGTGCGCGATCGTGAC
>DASSZL010000313.1:0-2321 GCA_035713505.1 Vulcanimicrobiaceae bacterium
GTCTACCGCACGTGCGGTGTTGCGCTGCCCGCATATCGCAGGTACGACGCGCGTTCGTTTGACGCGCAAAGCGCGCTGGTGTGGCCGCCGTCGGGACGCGCGCTCCCCAAAGCGCTGGCGGGCAAGCCCGTGCGCACCGCCATTCTCACCGGGTGGACACTCGACCGGAGCGCGCCGTTGCGCTACGGCGTCGATCGGGGCTTCGCGCTTTCGGACCACGCCGATTATCCCGCCTTGCTGCGCTATATCGAACTGGCGCAGCCCAAGAAAGTCTTGCTCAACCACGGCCGGCGCGATTTCGTCTATCGCCTGCGGGCGATCGGCGTTAACGCGGAGTACTTGGAAGAGCATGCACAACTGGCGCTGTTCTAGACTCGCGCTTACCGCGTTTGCCGTGCTGCTGTGCGCGAACCCGGCATCTGCCGCCGCGCCTCCCGGTATGGACCGGGCACTGGCACGCATCGGGGAATACGCGCCGCAAGCGCTGCAGGAGCAGGGCGCGCCCGGCATGGTGGTTGCAGTCACGGATGGGAGCCGCACCTTGCGGATCTATCCGGTCGGCTATGCCGATTTGGCCGCGAAGGTTCCGGTTACGGATCGCACGCGATTCGGCATCGGATCGCTCAGCAAGTCGATGACCTCGACGGCGCTGCTGGAGCTGCGCGACGCGGGACGCTTCGATCCGCAGCGTCCCGTCACGGCGTATCTGCCCTGGTTTTCCATTCACACGCGCTGGCGCGCGATTACGCCGCACGATCTCTTCACGCACACGTCGGGCTTGCCGGACGGCGGTCTCTCGACGGGCTTTTCCGCGGTGTATGATTTGCGCAACTGGATGACGGGCTTCGCGCCCGGTACGCATTGGTCGTACTCCAACGTAGGCTACGATACGCTGGGGGCGATTTTGGAGTCGCTCGACCGCGCGAACTATCCCGATATCATGCAGCGCCGAGTCTTCGCGCCGCTCGGCATGAACGACACAACCGCCGTCTGGAATCCGCGCACGCTCGAAGACGCAGCCAACGGCTATCTGTATCGCGCGGACGATGTTGCCGTCCCGCAAGATCCCGCACTGATGGTTTCGCCGACGACGCACTTCATCGATCCGGCGGGTTCAGTGCTTTCGACCGGCGCGGACATGGCCGCGTACATGCGCTTTCTCATCAACGGCGGACGTACCCCGAGCGGCGCCCTCATTTCGCCGCAGAGTTACTCGCTGCTCAGTTCCGCGGGCGTTACGAACGGTCACGAGCTGGGCGACGCACAGGCGGGCATGTATCACCGCTACGGCTACGGCCTGGCGATCATGAACGTCGACGGCGACAAAGTGCTCGCGCATACCGGCGGCGTCATCTCGTACACGGGCTGCATGATGGTTGACGTGACGCGCGGTTTCGGCGTCATCGCGCTCTCCAATCTGGGTTATGCGGGCCCCAGGCCGTGCGCGATTGTATCGTACGCCATCCAGGTGCTCCGGGCGCAAGCGCAAGGCAAACCGCTTACGCCGCTTCCACGGCCGAAAGATCTCGCTCAGGTTACCAATGCCGCAGATTACGCCGGCACGTACTCCTCGCAGAGCGGCGAACGTTTCACCGTTACCGCGAGCGGGGACCGCCTGACGCTGCATCGCGGCTCCGGGGTGCTGCCGGTGTATCCGCGCGGCGAGGATTTCTTCTGGGTCGACGATCCGCAGTTCGCAACGTTCGGCTTGGAATTCTCCCGCGACCGCAAAGAGAACGTGACCTCGGTGAGCTCCGGCCCGCAGTGGTTCACAAACGAACGCTACAGCGGCGAGCGCGCATTTTTATATCCGCCCGCGTGGAGCGCGTACGCAGGGGAATACGAAACGACGGACCCGGACGGCTACTACTGGTCGCTGCACGTCTACGAGCGGCAGGGGAAGTTGTGGGCGGATAGTACGCAGCTGGTTCCCATAAGCGGAACGCTGTTTCACCTCGGCACCGATTCGTGGGAGCCCGCATGGCTTCGTTTCGGTGAACCGGTGGCCGGAAAAACGCAGTTGCTGCGCATGCCGGGCGAGACGCTGTACCGGACGAACCCCTTCTAGCGCTGCCCTCTCAGTCGACGCCGATGTCCCAGAGCATGCCGAGATCCTTTTTGGAGAACGACCGGAAGGCGATGAGTGTTTCGGTGTCGTTGATGCCTTCGAGCGCGCCGATCTTTTCCGTCACGAGATCGCTGAGCTGTTCGTGTTCCTTGACGCGAACGATCGCAATCATGTCGAAGGGGCCGGCAACGCTGTAGACCTCCGCGATGCCGTCGATGGCGAGGAGATCGTCGGCAATGCTCTTCAGACGAGG
>DASSZL010000314.1:0-2747 GCA_035713505.1 Vulcanimicrobiaceae bacterium
CCCAGTTCGAACGTCGCGGGCACCAGCATCGGCTCGCTCGGCGCGTGCTCGCGTGCGGCTGCGACGATACGTTCGTAGGCGATCCGTTCGTGTGCGGCATGCTGATCGACCAGCACGAGCGCGCGGCCGTCGGTGGCCAGAATGAACGTGTTGTCCAGTTGGGCCAGCACGCGCAGGCCGCCGTTCTGAGGCTGCGCCGGATCCTCCGAGCCGGCATGCTGGAAGAGCGTCTGCAGTTGCGGCAGCGCCGCATCCATGCTCTGGGGCGCCGGCGATACGGTGACCGCGTCGCGAAAGCGTGCGGTCGCATGATCGCGCAGCGTCGCTGCGATGGCGCGTTTGACCGCATCGAAGACCTGGTGGCCGTAACGCAGACGCACGTCGCTCTTGGTGGGGTGCACGTTGGGATCGACGTGCTCGGGCGGCAAGGTGAGAAACAGCACGCCGTACGGTTGACGGCCGATCATCGCAAACGTGGCGTAGCCCGCCGTCCATGCGCCGGCCAGCAGCGTGCTGCGCAGCAGGCGTCCGTTGACGAACAACAGCTGCAGACGGCGATCGGGGCGGTCGTTCCCCGGCGCGCTGATGTAGCCGCTCAGCGTACCGTCGAGTCCCCGCGCGCCGGCGTCATCGAGCGAGATGAGCGTCTCTGCAGCGCCTTTGCCGAAGACCATCGCCAGACGCGCGCGCATCTCGCCGGATGCCGGCAGCACCCAGACCTCTTTGCCGTCGTGATGCAGCGAGAACGTCACGCCGGGATAGGCGACGGCGAAGGTGGAGAGCCAGCCGGAAACGCGGTTGAACTCGGCGCTCGCCGAGCGAAGATATTCGCGCCGCACCGGAACGTTTGCGAAGAGATCGCGCGCCCGCACGGTCGTGCCGACCGGCGAAGCTGCCGGCTCGACCGCGCCTGCGCTCTCCGCATGCGCGCGGACACGAGCGCCGATCTCCGCGTCCCGCCGGCGCGAGAGAATCTCGAGCTGTGCGACGGCCGCAATGCTCGCCAGCCCTTCCCCGCGGAATCCGAGCGTGTCGATCGATTCCAAATCGCTCGCCAGCGCGAGTTTGCTCGTCGCGTGGCGCAGAACCGCGAGCGGCAGATCAGCGGGCGCAATTCCGACGCCGTCATCGACCACTTCTACCAGGTCGATACCGCCCTGCTCCAGCGAAACGGCGATGCGCGTTGCGCCGGCATCGACCGCGTTTTCGACGAGCTCTTTGACGACCGAGAGCGGACGCTCGATGACCTCGCCGGCCGCGATCTGCCCGATCGTCTGCGCGTCGAGAACGTGAATCGGCGACTCAGTCGAAGCGGTGTCGTGCAACGGCGTCTTTCACGGCGGCGGTGACGCGGTCGGCCAGATCGACCTCGGATACCGCAAAGATAAGATTTTGCAGGCTCTGCGCGTACTTCTCGCCCGCCAAGATCTCGCCTGAGAAGAGATTCTCGACGAACTCTTCCGGCGTCGCCTCGTCGTGCGAGGCCGCCACGACGTCTTCGTACTCGGCGTCGTCGCCGGCGGTCCAGGCAAAGGCGAGCGCATCGCAAATATTGCTTGCTTCATCGGCGCGCTCACCGTAAAACGCAAATGAGCGCGCACCCGCACCGGACTCGAACGCATTCCATTCGGCCAGGTTGCCGTAGAGCGCGTTGAGCGTCCAGCAGAGTTCCTCGGCTTTCCAACCGGGGCTCAGCACGACCGCAGCAATCGAGTAGCCGGACGGAAAGCCCTGCTCCTCGTCGCCGCCCGCCGACTCGATGTAAATCTCGCGCCCATAGGCGCTTCCGGCATGCAGAAAGTTCACGGTTCCACGTTCAGGAATGAGAGCTGCGCCGAGGGCGGCGCGACTCTCGGGAGTTTGCGTTGTAACGGCACTTGCTGCTCCACGTCGGCTTTGCCGGAGAGCGCATCGGCGATCTCTTGGGCCCGATCGATCACCGCATCCGGAAGACCCGCCATGCGCGCGACTTCAATGCCGAAGGATCGCGAAGAGCTGCCGGGCAGCACGCGGTGCGAGAAGACGGGGCCGCCGTCGGGACCGGTGTTTTCGACCGCCGTGATGTGGTAATTCGCCACAAGCGGCCAATGCTCGGCCAGCGAGACCAGCTCGTGGAAGTGCGTCGCGAAGAGCGCCATCGGCGCCTGGTCTTCCAGGCCGAGCAAGAACTCGCAGATCGCCTGCGCGATCGCCAGACCGTCGATCGTGCCGGTGCCGCGCCCGACCTCGTCGATGAGCAGCAGGCTGCGCTGAGTGCAGCGGCGCAGAATGTTGGCCGCTTCCGCCATCTCCAGATAAAACGTCGATTGCCCCGAGGCAAGATCGTCGCCCGCGCCGATGCGCGTAAAGATGCGGTCGACCACGCCGAGCCGCGCCGATTTCGCGGGAACGAAGGAGCCAATCTGCGCCATGATCGTCAGCAGCGCCGTTTGTCGCAAGTACGTCGACTTACCGCCCATGTTCGGGCCGGTCAGCAGAATGAACCGGTGTTCGCCGGTGCGCAAGCGCAGGTCGTTCGGCACGAAGTGCGTGCGCAGCACCGCTTCCATGACCGGATGACGTCCGTCGACGATTTCGATCTCGCTGCTCTCGCCGAACTGCGGACGCACGTAGCCGCGCTCCGCGGCGCACTGCGCGAGCGAGCAGAGCACGTCGAGTTCGCCCAACGCTTGCGCCGTTTGCAGCAAGTCGTCGATCCGCTCCGCAACGCGGTCCACCAATTCACCGAAGAGCTGTTCTTCCAGGCG
>DASSZL010000315.1:0-4487 GCA_035713505.1 Vulcanimicrobiaceae bacterium
CCCGTCTTCCAGGCCGAAGCGCAGCACGAGCACCTTGCGCTCGCGCTCGGTGAGGTTTTGCAGCACGTCCTGCATCTTCTCTTTGAGCAGCATCACCGAGGCGGCCTCGGCCGGCGCGACCGCTTCCTGGTCCTCGATGAAATCGCCCAGATGCGAATCTTCTTCCTCGCCGATTGGCGTCTCGAGCGAGATCGGCTCCTGGCTGATCTTGATGACTTCGCGGACCTTTTCGGGCGTCAGGCCCATCTCCGCGGCTATTTCTTCCACGGACGGATCGCGGCCGAGCTCCTGAAGCAGCTGGCGCGAGATCTTGATGAGACGATTGATCGTCTCGACCATGTGCACCGGGATGCGAATCGTGCGGGCCTGGTCCGCGAGCGCGCGCGTAATCGCCTGGCGGATCCACCAGGTCGCGTACGTCGAGAACTTATAGCCTTTGCGATAGTCGAATTTCTCGACCGCGCGGATGAGGCCGAGGTTGCCCTCCTGGATGAGATCGAGAAACAGCATGCCGCGTCCGACGTACTTCTTCGCGATGGAGACCACCAGGCGCAGGTTGGCTTCGGTCAATTGCCGTTTGGCCTCTTCGCCTTGACCGACCACGACCTGATTTGCCGAGCCGTTGCTGTGGGCCAGTTCTTTCTCGCCGGCCTCGATGCGCATCGCCAAATTCTTCTCGTCTTCCATCGAGAGCAGCGGAACGCGTCCGATCTCCTTGAGATACATGCGGACCGGATCGTCCAGCGACAAACCGGCCGAAATCGTCTCTTCGGGCGTTTCCTCGGCTTCCTCGGGCTTGTCTTCTTCGGCTTCCTCGACCACCTCGATACCGGCGGCGTTCAAGTCCGTCATCAGCTCTTCGAATATCTCGGCCTCGTTCAGTTCTTCTCGCGTCTCCGCGAGGCGGCCGACTTCCAGGTTGATCTCGTCGAGCGTGATCGAGCCGCGCTTCTTGCCTCGCTCGAGCAGCCGTTTCTTGAGTTCCTCGACCGTCGTGGCCGCGGCCTCCGCCGTCACTGTGGCGCCATTGGCGCTCGCCGCCTTTTTCCGTGCCATGTGTTTCCTACTCACCCCCTCTCATGCAAACTGTTACTTATTCGACTTCAGCTTCGACGCGAGCGCTTGAAATTCGTCCCGCAATTCAGCGCTCACTTTTTCCCCGGAGGCGAACAATTCGTGCATCCGCCGAGACAACTCCTGATAACGCTCCTGCTCCGCGTCGAGTTGCAGCCGCTGCACGACCCGGTCAAGATGCGCCCGGCGCTGGGTTGAATCCTCGTAGCGGACCGTGGAACTGCGGTCGCGCTGACCAAGCGACGCAAGCACCTCCATGCCTTCGTCATCGTCCGCGAACAGCGCGAATATGTCCGCGGTATCCCCCAGACGCTCCGCATCCCGCACCAGCGCCGCGTAGACGCGAGCGTAGGTTTCGCTGCGGAAACACTGCACCGGAATGCGATCGCGATACTCGCGCACGAGACCCGGCTCTTCCAACATGATCGCTAGCGCTTCACGTTCGAACGAGGACGGCTGCACGTTACGGGAGATATGGCGGGTCGCGGCGGCGAGCCCGGCGGAACGCGGCGTGAAATTCGCCGTATTCGCAAGGAAGCGGCTATTCCGGAGGTCGTTCTCGTTGACCTTCAGCCGTTTGGCGATCCAAACGCGCCAGCGATCCCACTCGGCTCGCGGCGTCATTCGCTGGATCAGCGTCTCGGCTTGCGCCGCAATACCGGCGGGCGATTCAAAGCCGCGCGCAAGGCGATCGGCCTCCTGCTCCAGCCGGAACTCGATGGCGGGCTTGGCTGCTTTGAGTAGGCCGGTGAACGCCTGCGGGCCGTGCTCGCGCACGTAAGAATCCGGATCGGCACCCGCCGGAAGCGTTACGATGCGCACGCTCGAACCGGCGTGCTCGATCACCTCGGTCGCAATTTCGACGGCTTTCCCGGCTGCCGCGTTCCCCGCGGTGTCAGCATCGAAGCACAAGAAAATTCCGTAGGCGTATTTGCGCAGCTCCTTGGCCTGTTCTTCGGTGAACGAGGTGCCCAGTGAAGCGACCGCATTCTCGAAACCCGCTTGATGAAGCGCGATGCAGTCGAGGTAGCCCTCGACTACGATCAGCGTTTTGTCCTGCGCGGCCGCGCGCCGTGCCGCGTTCAAGGCGAATAGGTGACGGCCTTTGGTATACACGGGCGTCGTCGACGTATTCAGATATTTGGGCTCGGCCTCGCCGAGCGCGCGCCCGCCGAAGGCGATGACCTCGCCCGTCGTCGCGTACGTGGGAACCATCAGGCGATCGCGATAGAAATCGTAATAGCCGCGCTCTCCGCGTTTGACCAGGCCTGCCTTGGAGGCAATGGCCAAATCGACACCGCTGCGCTCCAGCTCGTCCGTAAGGTTATTCCAGGCATCCGGCGCATAGCCCAAGTGAAACTTCTCAATGCTGGCCGGCGAAATGCCGCGCCGCTCGCAATACGAGCGCGCAACTGCGCCCGCCGGTTCACGCAGCAGGCGCTCGAAGAATGCGGCGGCGATACGGTTGGCTTCATAGATCGCTTCTCGCTCGCTGCGCACGCGCAGCGTTTGCGGACTCTCGGGCTCCAGTTCGACGCCGGCCTTTTGCGCGAGCGTCCTCACGGCATCCGGAAACGGCAGATTCTCGAGTTTGGAAAGAAACGTGATGACGTCGCCCCCGGCGCCGCACCCGAAGCACTTGAAAAACCCTTTATCCGGATGCACGTGAAACGAGGGCGTTTTCTCCGTATGGAACGGGCAGAGCCCGACCAGATCGTTGCCGCGTTTGCGCAGCGACACGTATGAGCCGATGAAACTCGCGATGTCGATGCGAGCGTGAATCTCCCGAACGGCGCCTTGATCGAATCTCATGGGGCAGGTCCTTACTTCGCCGCGGTCCGAAGAAGTCCGCGATGAAGAGGATCTACGATCCCGTCCACCATTTCATCGAACTGACGGCCGCCGAGGCGTGCCTGCTGGACTCGACGGTCCTCCAGCGCCTGCGCCGCCTGCGGCAGCTGGGCCTGGCGTATCTCGCGTTCCCGTCGGCGGAGCATTCACGCTTCAGCCACGCGCTCGGGGCGCTGGCCATGGGTACGCGCGCGTTCGATCAACTGCTGCGCGACGGACGTGAATTTTTCGTAAACGAGGCGGACGCGGCATATCAGCGGCGCCTCGTGCGCGCGGCGCTGATCCTGCATGATATCGGCCACGGACCGTTCAGTCACGCATGCGAAGCGGTGCTCGGCGTGCGCCATGAAGAACGCACGAAGGCACTGCTGGCGCTTCCGGAGTTGCGGACACATATAGTCGAGCTCGAGGTCGACCCCGGCCACGTGCTCGATCTGATTCTCGGTACGTCACCCTCGCCGTATCCCGTCCTCACGGAGATCGTGAGCGGACCGAATCTCGACGCAGACCGCATGGATTACCTGCTGCGCGACGCCTACTTCACCGGCGTCACGAGCGGCCGGTACGACGCCGACCAGTTGATTGCGTCGCTGCGTATCTTTCACATCGACGGCCATCTGGTGATGGGCATCGACCGGCGCGGCGTCGTCGCGCTGGAATCGTTCGTGCTCGCGCGCTATATGATGTTCGCGTCGGTGTACTTCCACCACACGACGCGCATGTTCGAGCGTATTCTGCAACTGGTGCTGCGCGAACTGTGGCCCGATCCGCACCGGCTCGATCCCATCGACGAGTTCCTGCGGTGGGATGATTTTCGCGTTCTCAACGAGTTGCGGGACTCGCCGTCGGAAGCGGCCCGCGCGCTGCGCGAGCGTCTGCGCTTATACGCGGTTGCGGCCGAGTTCAACGCGGAGCACGATTTGCGCGTGTTCGAGGCATGCGAGGCGGCGCTTCGCGACCGCTGGGGCGATGCGGTTTGGAACGACGAGCAATCCCAGCTCATTCACCGTCTGCCGCTGCAGCTCGACGGCAACAGCCGCACGGTTTGGGTCGGCACCGCATCGGGAGCGATCGTCGACGCACGTGAAGCCTCCGACCTCATCGCAAAAATATCGGGCAAAGCCCACTGGCGCAAACTCTTCGTCGAGCGCAGCCGCGTGGACGTGGAAGAAGCGCGCCGCATCTGCCGCGAAATCGCTCGCAGCGTCACCACGTGATCCGGGTCGCGTTAGCCGACTACGATCCGCGCTGGGTCACGCAGTTCGAAACGCATCGCGCGCGCATCGCGTCGGCGCTTGAGGGCCGCACGTTCCGGATCGAGCACATCGGATCGACTTCCGTTCCGGGCCTGGCCGCAAAACCGGTTGTCGACGTCGTCGTGATTGGCGTTGCGCACGACGATTGCCAGGTCCGTGTCTCGCTCGAAACGGCGGGATACGAACTGGCGGTGGACGAGGCCGGCCATCGCATGTACAAGACGCCGGAGCGGAGCGCTCACGTGCATCTTTGGGCCGATGACACGCGAGCGCAGGACCAACTCACGTTTCGCGATTGGCTTCGCT
>DASSZL010000316.1:0-11300 GCA_035713505.1 Vulcanimicrobiaceae bacterium
TCGGTTTGCTGACCGGCGGGTATGGAGAAAGTGAACTGACCGCCGCGGGAGCGTACCGGGTCTATGCGGATCCGGCGCAGATGCTGGAGCATCTGCACGAAATCGGGGTGGTGACGGAGGCAACATGGAACGGGAACGCTACAGCGACGAAGACCTAGTCGAGCGCGAGATCGAGGCTGAAACGTCCTCGCCCGAACCGGCGGAGGAAACCGAAGGCGAGCGGCGTTCCGGCCCGGACGTGATCCGTGAGGTGGAGCCCTACCCGCCGCGCGAGCGCGCCGAGGTGATCTACGGCGACACGGACCTCGATCCCAACCGCGACGACCAGCGTTCAGCGCATCACGCGCAAGAAGACGAGCACCTGTAACACAAAGGCGCGCGCATCGCTTGCGCTGACGTGAAGCGCTAAGAGCCGCCTTCGTCTCCGCCTTGCGGCGCCGTCATGAGTTCCGCGGCGCCGCGAACCACGATGACGTCGTTCGCGTGCAATTGGTCGCTGGAAACCCACTGCGCGTTTCCGAACGCGGCATTGACTTTGACCGGGATCGGATTGAAGTGATCGCCGGTTTTGCGAAAGACCAGCGTGCTGCCCGTTGCCGGATCCTGCACGATGGCGGATGCGGGGACGAGCAATCCGCGCCCGGTACCTACCCGCACCGACGCTTGTCCGTACGCCCCCGGCGTCGCGTCCCCCGACGCCGAACGCAAACGTATGAGCACCGCCACCTGGCGACCTTCGGAGGTCTGCGAGAAATTGATCGCCGTGACCGTGCCGGACGTGCTCGAGCCCGAATCCGAGAAGCGTATGCTCGCAGCATCGCCCACGTGAATGCGCGCGGCATCGCGCGGATCGAACGCAGCGGTAAACGTCGGAACTTGGTCGTTCGCGAGCTGGATGACTGCGTCGGCGGAGTCCACGCTTTCGCCGGCGCTATGCAAACGCGCGGTTACCACGCCGGCAAAAGGCGCGGTCAGCGTTGCATACGCGCGCGCCTGCCGCGCCGATTGCAGCGCCGCATCAGCCTGTTCCAGTTGCGCACGTGCTGAGGCAACATCTTGCGCGAGGGGATGAATCTGCGCCGATTGCTGCTCCTGCAGCACGCGCAGCTGCGATCGAGCGCTTGCGAGCGCCGCGTTCGCGGCATCGAGGTCGGCCTGCGAGGCCAAGCCGATGCGCAGCAACTGCGCCTGCCGATCGTACTGCGCCTGGGCAACGGAGAACTGCGTGCGCGCTTGCTCGATCTGTGCCGACGTTTGCGCGCGCTGCTGCGGGCGCGCGCCCGCGGCAGCTTTGCTGTATTCCGCCTGCGCGGCATGCACGTTCGCCTGCGCTTGCGCGACCGCGGCGTCGAATGGTGCGGGATCGAGCTGCGCGAGCGCTTGGCCGGCGGTGACGCGCTCGCCGACGGTCGCCTCGATGCTCGCTATGCGGCCCGGTTCCGGAAAGGCGAGCGAAGCCTGTGCGTTGGGACCCCCGGAAATCGCGCCGTATGCGGAAACGGTGAGCGGCACTTGCCCGATACGGGCCACTCCCGTTTTGATGGAGGACGGGGTCGCTTTTTCGGTCTCGCTCTTGCTCGCGTCACGGCCCGCGCAAGCCGCTAGGACGGCAAGTGCGAGCGCGAGTGCGATAGCTGCCCGCGTCATCGGTCGAACGCACCGATGCTGAGTTCAAGCGATGCGTTCGCTTGCGCCGCCGACGTTCGCGCCTGCGCCAGTGTCATGCGCGCGGCTGCGGCCTGCGCTTGTGCGTTGATCACGTCCACGCTCGCAACGGCACCGATGGCGTATCCCTTCAATTCCGCTTCGGCGACGCGCCGTGCGCGCGCGTACGCATCCTGCAGCGCGCCGATTCGCGCTTGCTCGCGCGCGGCCGCGGTGAGCGCGCGCAGCGCGCTTTGCACGGCGCCGGCTTGTGTTTGGCGTAAGTGCGCTTGCGCTGCCGCGCACGCCGCATCGGCCGCGATCACATTCGCTCGCGACGCGCCGCCCGCGAATGGAATGCCGAGTGAGACGTTCGCCGCCGGGCCGATTACTTGCGAGTCCCGGACGATGCTGCGCCCGACGCCCGCGCCGAGGGTAAGAGCCGGCTCGAGTTCCGCCCGCGCGAGCAACGCTTGCGCCTGCGATGCGTTGAACGACGCCCGAGCGGCCGCGACGGCCGGATCGGTCGCGAGCACGTCGCGCGCCAGCGCAGTGGAAGTAAGCAGCGGTGCGGAGGCCTGCGGGACGGCTACCTCGGTTTGGTTCGCGCCGCCGTCGGTGAGCAGGGCCAGCGCGCCGCGATCGGCCTCGAGCGCGGCGAGGGTTCCATCGAGATCGGCTTGCGTTTGATCGACCGCGATCGTCGCGCGCTCCACGTCGACCGCCGGCGCGACACCGGCCTTGTGCCGGCGGGATGCCGCGTCCAGGCTGCGCCGTGCGAGATCCAACGTTTCGCGCGCGGCCGCGGCGTCCGCCTGATCTTTCGCGACCGTGAAAAACGCCGAAATGACGTTTGCGATAAGTGCTCTGCGCGATTCGAGCACGGAAGCAACGGACTGCGCAAACCGTGCTCTCGATGCGTCCACCGCCGCGCGGGTCGCGCGCGGCCGCAAATCTATCGTGAGTTCCTCGCTCTCCGTCACCGCGCCGCGCCGTCCTTCCTCGGGCGAAACCGAGACGGCGGTGGTCAAACCGAGCGCCGGAAACGCCGCCGCCGGAACCGCTCCGGACGGGGGCGGCGCCATGCCCGCGGACGAGAGGGCGCTCGCGATCGCTTGCGAGAGCGTCAGCTGCTGCGGCGCGCCGCTCGCACGGGCTTGCGCCGGCATTGCCGCCATCGAAAGCGCGATCGCCATGCTACCCAACGTGCGGATTCTCAACTGCTCCCCCCGTATCATATGCCGGTTCCCGCGCGGCCCGCGCGAACGTTGCGAAAAAGACCGGCACCATGAACAGCGTGATCGCCGTGGAGAACGCGAGTCCTCCGATTACGGCTATCGCCAGCGGCTGCAGCAGCTCGCCTCCGGTCCCGATTGAAAGCGCCAAGGGCAGCATGCCGAGCAGCGCCGTCAGCGTCGTCATGACGATCGGCCGGAACCGGACGCGGCCGCCCGCCAGCAGCGCGGCCTGCGTCGAGTAGCCCTGGCGCTGCGCGCGAAGCGTGTATTCGAGCAGCAGTATGCCGTTCTTCACAATCAAGCCGACCAGCAGGATGAGTCCCATCAGCGAGGCGACGTTGAGCGTGCTGCGCGTTACGAACAACAGCAGCGCCGCGCCGAATCCGGAGAGCGGTATCGCCATGAGAATGGCGAGCGGCTGCACGAGAGAACGAAATTGGAAAAGCATGACGAGAAACACGAGCAGCATCGAAAGTAGAATCGTCGCGGCAAACTGCGCGAACGATTGCTGCTGCAATTCGTACGATCCGGCGATTTCGGCGAAATACCCCGGCGGCAGGGTCATCGATGCCAGGCGCCGTTTGATCTGCCCGACGATCGCGCCCAAGTTGGATCCCGACATTTGGGCGGTTACGGCAAGGTACTGGCGGCCGTTCAGTTCGCTGATGTCGCTCGCAGGCGCGGCGCGTTCCACGCTGACCAATCGTGAAAGCGGCTCCGCTGCTCCCGTCGAGGTGACGTACGGAGCGTTTTCAATGTCGGAGAGCGCCGGATCGGCCGGGAGATCGTAGCGCACGCGCACGGGTATCGTGAGCGGATTGCGTATGACGGTGGAAACGACCGTCCCCTGCAGCATCGTTTCTTCATCCTTGGTGAGCTGCGAGGGCGTAATTCCGAGTGAAGCAATGGAAGGCTTGGCTCGCAGCAACAGCGCGGGGTTATGATAGACGACGCCGCTGAAGGCGCCGGAAACTCCCGGCACGCCGTCGATGCGCTGCGCGATTTGCGTTGCAATGGGGATGAGCGCGGCTTGCTGCGGACCGTAAACCCGGATCTCGATCGGCGCAAGCTCGTTCGAGAGATCGCTTAGCATATCGGAGAGCAGCTGCCGCGAGCTGAGTTGAATGTCCGGCACGGCCTTCTGAATGCGGTCCTGCAGATCGTCGATGACGGTATGGATGTTCGGACGTTGGCTGCGCGGCACGAGCGTTGCGCGAATCGTTGCGCCGTTCTGTCCTTGCGGCGTGTCGGTGTTCTCCATCGTCATGCTGTGGCCCGTCAAATCCGCGCTCGTGCGTATCGCCGGATCGGCGTGAAGAATACGCTCGATTTGCGCGGTAACGCGTCGCGTTTCAGCCAGCGTCGTGCCGGGCGGCAAATAGTACGTCATTTCGAACGCGCCTTCGTCGAGCGAGGGAAGGAAATCCGTACCGAGATTTGCGGCCGTCACGATTGTCAGTACGAAGACGGCGGCTGCCGCACCCCACATCAGACGGCGCCGGGCGAGCGCCGCCGCAAGAGCGCGCTCGAAGAATTGCATCGGGCGCCGCATGATGCGCTGTTCGGACTCGCCGGGCTCGAGCATGGCGAGCGCAAGACTGGGCGTGAATACCAGCGCAAGCGCGAGCGAGAGAATCAGCGCAACCGTAAGCGTGAGGGAAAGCGCTCTAAAAAACGCGCCCGGCACGCCCGAAAGCAGCGAGAGCGGCGCGAAGACGACGATTGTCGTCAGCGTAGAGGTCGTCATCGGCGCGATGATCTCTCCGACCGCGCGCTCCACCGCTTGCTGCCGGTTCCCGAGCGAACTCAGATGGCGATCGATATTTTCCACCACGACGATGGCATCGTCGATGATGAGTCCGACCCCGATGGCCAGGCCCCCGAGCGTCATCAGGTTCAGACCTTGCCCCATCACGTTCATGAGCCCGAGCGAAATGACGATGGTGAGCGGTATGACCGCGCCCGCGACCAGCGCGGACCGCCAGGTGCGCAAGAAATAGAACAGGACGAGCGACGAGAGCGCGAATCCGATCAGAATGGCATCGCGCAGACTGCTGATGGCTTCGCCGACGAGCGAGGCGGGATCGAAAAACACCGTCGAGGTAATGCCGGGAAAGTCGCGCAGCGCGGCGCCGAGTTTTGCATGCACCCGTGACGCGACGGCGGTAAAGCTCGCGCCCGGCTGAGCGTACACGTTCACGATCACGGCCGGTCCGCGAATCGTTCCGGCTCGAATAATGCCCGGCGCGGGCGCCTCGCGCACCGTTGCCACCGAACCGACGGCTATCGGCACCCCGTTTTTTACCGCGATTGGAATCGCGGAGATATCGGACGCGTCGCGCGCCATGCCGGTCGCGATGATTGTCGATCGGACGTATGCATTGTCCGTGTGCCCGACGACGTTCACGGTGTTCGTTTGCGCTATCGCGTCACGCACGCCCGCGAGCGTCACTCCGCGCGCGGCGAGGGCCGCGGGATCGACGTCGACCTGATATTCGCGAATCCCGCCGCCCAGCACGCTCACTGCCGAAACGCCGGGTACGCCGACGAGTTGCGGCTTGATGTCGTACTCCGCCGCTTCGCGCAGTTGCGTGGGCGAGAGGCGGTCGGAGTGCAGCGCGTATCCGATTAACGGAAACAGCGTGGTTCCGACCGGCTGAACGCGAACGGCCGCGTCGCCCGGGAGCGTGCTTCGAATTGCGTCGACTGTACCGGATGCGCGCTGCAGCGCCTGCGCGGAGGTCAGTACGTGCGGATCGAACGTCACCGAGATGTCGGCGGCGCCCTGGGTGGAGAGCGCTTTCATTTGTACGATCCCGGGCAGCGACTGCAGTTCGCGCTCGATGGGACGCGTCAGGCTCGCTTGCACGAGTGTGGGCGAAAGATCCGCACTCTCCGCGCGGATCTCAATGCGCGAAATGTTCAGGTTGGGGTAGACCGCCTGCGGTAGTCTCGAGAACGAGACGATGCCTGCAATTGCGGTAATTGCGACGATCGCGTAGATTGGCAACCGAAACCGGATTGCCCAACCCGCGAGCTTCATCCATCGATGTTCGCCGCGTTATCTCGATTTTCTGCTCAAAACCGCAAGCCGAAGCCGAATCCGGCAAAGTGCGAATGCGCGCCCCCCGTGACCGTCCGGCCGGCACCTACGTCTACCTCGATCTGCGGTGCAAGCAGATATTGCACGTTCGCGTCCACGCCGAAGAGCGATACGCCGTCCGGGCGCGTGCGCGTCTGCCCGAACGCTTCGACGAACGCCTGCGCACGCGTATTCCACGCGTCGGTAATAAGAACGGACGGGAGTCCGGAGATGAAGCGTCCGCTCGCGCCGCTCGCGGAAGCGGCAAAGCTATTTTGAATGCCGATCGTGGAGCTGATGCTGAATATCGATGACACCGGCGCCGAATAATCCACGTTTACGGTCTGCTCCGGTGCGCCGGCGGTGAAGGCCGCCGCTCCCGTAGGTATCGTATAGAGGAAGTCCAGCCCCATCGCCGCGGCGCCGTGGTGCCACAGTTCATATTTTGCGCCCACGCCGGAGTCTTGAAATCCGCCCGAACGGCCGCCGCCCCGGGCTGCTTGCAGCACGTCGTAGGCGGGTCCGATGACGTCCAATTCGAGGTTCGGCCCCGTACCGAAACGCAGAAATCCTTGCGGAAAAGTAGCCAAGCGGCCCTCGCTGCCGCTTGCCTGCGCGTATCCCATCTCGAATACGCGCTCTCGCGGCTTGACGGCGCACGGACTGAAGCCCACGCTCGGGCGGTCCAGCGCCGCGAGCAGGTTCGTGTGCCCCGTCCCGCACACGTCGGGCGCAGCAGCGGGACTCGGCGTCGGGCTCACCGCTGCGGCAGCCGCGAAAATGAGAATCATTCCTAAATTGAGCACGGCCGAAAACTACGCTTCCCGGCAGGGGTGCACCTGCGGCTCCCCCAATCAAGCCGGGTTATCCCGCGCCCACAAGTGCGTAGCATTTGTGGGGCGCGTCATGTTTAGCGGAGGTTTTTCCCACGTGAAGATCGTGGTGACCGTAAAATTGGTTCCGGACACGAACGCGTCCAAGCGTATCGATCCGGCGACCAAACGGCTCGTACGCACCGGTTTGGAAACGGTGCTCAACCCCTTTGACGAGTACGCCATCGAAGCGGCGCTCCAGCTCAAAGAAAAACTCGGCGGCGACACCACGGTGACCATCTTCACGATGGCGCCGGAGAGCGGCAAGGAGACGATTCGCAAAGCGCTGGCAATGGGTGCCGACGACGCCGTGATGCTCAGCGACGCGGGCCTCGAAGGCAGCGACGTGTGGGCGACATCCTACGCGATGGCGCAAGCACTGAAAAAAACCGGTTTCGATTTGCTGATCTGCGGCGGCCTGGCCGACGACGGCAACACCGGCGGCGTGCCGGGCGCGCTTACCGAGTACCTGGGCGTTCCCGGACTCACGAACGTGCGCAAGATCGAAGAAGCGGGCGGCGGCAAGATCAAGGCGCAGCGCGAAACCGACAGCGGCTATCAAGTCGTCAGCGGACCGCTCCCCGCGCTGATTACCGTCACGATGGCCGTCGGCGAACCGCGATACGCGTCGCTTAAGGGCATCATGGGCGCCAAGAAAAAGACGATCGCGATGATGTCGCTGGCCGATCTGGGGCTCGATCGCGCGGTCGGCACGGACGGCGCGAAGACCGAAGTGCTCGCCATCTCGGCGCCGAAGATGCGCGAAAAAGCGCGAGTCGTCGAGGCGCCGGACGGCGCGGCCGGCGCACAAGCCATCTTCGATTTCCTGCGGGAGAGAAAACTTATCTGATGCAGCACGTCATCGTTTTCGTCGAACATAAATCGGGACAAACCCGCAAGGTCACCTACGAGCTGGCAACGCAAGCGCGCAAGCTCGCCGACGCGCTCGGCGGCAAAGCGCACGCGGTCGTGCTGGGCGCCGGCGCCGCGTCGCTCGGCGAACAGCTCAAGAACTATCCGCTCGATACCATTCACGTCACCGAAGACGGCGACGTAGACAAATATTTGCTCGACCCCGTGGTCGACTATCTCGAAGCCGTCGCAAAGAGCGCCGGCCCGGCGTTCATTCTGCTTCCGAACACGATGCTGGGCCGCGACGTCGCCGGACGCATCGCCGCCCGGCTGGATGCGGGCATGAACTCCGACGTAACGGAGATTCACGTGGACGGCGGCAAGGCGGTCAGCTCAGGACCGAAGCTGCAGGGTTCGACGATCGTTGCCAGCGGGTTCAAGAACACCGACTACGGCGTGGCCACCGTGCGGCCCAATGCGTTCGACGCGCAGGCGGGCGGCGGCAGCGCGCAAGTCGTGAACCTCGAAAAACCGGGCGGCAAGTCGTATGCCGTGGTTATCGAGAGCGAAGTCGAAGAAGCTTCGGGTGAAATGGGACTCGAGGAAGCCCCGGTCGTCATCAGCGGCGGTCGCGGTCTGGGCGGCCCGGAGCCGTTCGACACGCTCCTCAAACCGCTGGCGGACGCTCTGGGCGGCGCGGTCGGCGCCTCGCGCGCCGCGGCCGATGCCGGATGGGTTCCTTACAGCCTGCAGATTGGGCAGACCGGCAAAGTGGTCAGCCCGCAGGTTTACATCGCCGCCGGCATCTCCGGCGCCATTCAGCACAAGGTCGGGATGCAGACCGCAGGCACGATTATCGCGATCAACCGCGACGCCACCGTGCCGATCGGCGAATTCGCGGACTTGCTGGTGGTCGGAGATCTCTTCCAAATCATACCCGCGCTCACCAGTATGGTCCAAGGGGCCAAAACGCACGCGTAATGATTGGGCCCTCTCGGGCGTTATCTAGCGTAGTAACTCTATTTAAGGACGAACGATTTTGAAACGTATCCTGGTCGCCGCGTCATTCGTTGCGGCATTTTGCGGTGCACTCGCACTTTCTGCGGCGCCGGCGCATGCCGGTCTCTTCGGCGGGCGTGCAAGCGCGACTGCGAGCCCTTCGCCTACGCCCCTGCCCATGCCAACCGCCACGCCGGAACCGCCGAACATCGCGATTCCGCGCCTGGAGCAAAAGCTCAAGGAGAATCCGAACGATCGGGACGCGATGAGCGAGCTCGCCACCGAGTTCCTCGGCATCGGACATCCCGAAGCCGCGGTCACGCTCACGCAGCGTCTGCTGCAGCTGGGCAGCAAGACCGGACAGGTGTATTACCTCGACGGTGCCGCGCAGCAAGCCCTCGGAAATCTGCAAGCGGCGCTCGGCGATTTCGAACAAGCGGCGAATCTCGAGCCGACCAACCTGGCCGTACTGAGCTCGCTGGCCGATCTCTATACGCGTGCGAATCGCTTTGCCGACGCCGAGCGCGTTGCCGAACGCGCCGTTACGTTCAATAAGACGACACCGCAGGCATACACGGTGCTGGGCGTGGTTTATGCATCGGAGCAAAAGTGGGATGACGCCCGCAAGCAATTCGAAGCGGCGTACAATCTGAATCCGAAAGACGTGACGCCGCTGATGCAAGAAGCGCAGACGTGGGTCATGCAAAACACGATCCCGAACGCGCTGCAAGTCGTAGATCGCGCGATTGCGGTTGACCCCAAGAACGTGCAGGTCCTCGTCTATCGCGCCGATCTGTACGCCAAGCAGAACGACATCCCGAAATCCGCCTCCGCCTACGACGACGCGGTCGCCGCGGCGACCACCGATGCGGAGAAGGCCTCGGTGATGGTTCGCAAGGCGCTGATGTTCGCGCAGGCCAAACGGCAGTCCGACGCTCGCGCGACGTTCGATTCCGCAATCAAACAGTTTCCGCAAATCGCCTCGCTGCACACGGCGTACGGCGAATATTTCCTCACCCAGAAAGATCAGCGCAGCGCGGAGCGGGAACTCCTCGCGGCGGTTCGCGGGGATAAAACCGACGTCAACGCTCTTTCGGACCTCGCGCAGCTCAAGGCGAGGCAGGGGCGCATGACGGACGCCATCGGCTATCTCAAGCAGGTGACCGCGGTTGCGCCGAGCGCGCAGTCGTTTGCACTGCTCGGTGAGGCGTATGTGTCGACGCACGATTACACGCATGCGAAGGAAGCCTGCAGCAAATCGTTCCAGATCGATCGCACGCCCGATACGCTGGGCTGCATCGCCGGTTCAGACTACAGTTTGAAGAATTTCAAGGAAGCGGCGCAGATCTTCGACGTGCTCGACCGTTCGGTCAAGCCGTACATGGATCGCAATCCGCAGCTCCTGTACATGGCCGGCGTCTCGTACACGCACACCAACGAAAAGAGCAAGGCGGTCGGCGTCTACAAACGGCTGCTCAAGATGCTGCGCCCGGGCACCAAAGAGTACAAGCAGATCAAATCGCAGATCGCCGATCTCTCCAAGCCCTCGCCGGCGAAGAACAAAAAACACGCCTAAGCGCGAATAATGCTCGTCGTTTATGACGAACTCTACGGCGGCCACCTGCGCGGGATTCCCCATCCGGAGTCTCCCGAGCGCGTCGAGGTGGTCGCCGCTTCTCTTTCCGGGCGCGCACAGTTCCTGAACGCGCGCGATGCGAGCGACCAGGAAATCGAACGCGTGCATTCCGCCGGATACCTCGAAACGGTACGGCGGGAAGTGGCGGCCATGCGCGGACATGCCGGCTACTTATCAACCGGCGACACGGTCGTGGACGAGCGATCGTTGGATGTCGCGCGGCGCGCCGCGGGCGGAGCGATTCTTGCCGCGCAAACGGCGTACGAGCGAAATACGGCGGTTTTCGCGATTGTGCGGCCGCCGGGCCATCACGCCGAATCGACGCGCGGAATGGGGTTCTGCGTTTTCAACAATGCGGCGATCGCCGCGCGGAGCATTCAAGCGCAGACCGGCGCACGCGCGCTGATCGTAGATTTCGATTATCATCACGGGAACGGCACGCAAGCGGTAAGCGGTAAGGGCTTATCGTACGTGTCGACTCACGGGTACCCGGCGTATCCCGGCACGGGCGGCGCCGACGAAAACTATGCGTTGCCGCAGCGCGATGCGATCGTGAACGTTCCGCTGCCGCCGCACGGCTTCGGCACCGAGCCGTTCGTTGCGCTCTGGGAAACGCTGCTGCCGCGCGTCGCGCAGCACGTTCGGCCCGACATCCTCATCGTGAGCGCCGGTTTCGATTACGCCGCGGGCGATCCGGTAGGCGATTTAGGCGTTGCCGTTTCGGCCGCCTCGCACCTGGCCGCGACTATCGAGCGCGTCGCGCGCACATATTGCGGCGGCCGCACGGTTTACGTACTCGAAGGCGGGTATGATGCGCACGTGCTCGCGCAGTCCGTCGCGTGCGTCATCGACGCGCACGACACGCGAAGCGCAGCGCAGTCAGGCGCCGATGCTGCCGCGGTTCCCCAGCGGCAGCGAGCCCTCATCGAACGTATCGGCGAAGTCCTGCGCGCTTGAGAACGCGTCGACGGCCACGG
>DASSZL010000317.1:0-7556 GCA_035713505.1 Vulcanimicrobiaceae bacterium
GATGCGTCCGGCACCAAGCGGCAAGATGGGGATGCAGACGTTCGAAGGCGGCGTCCATGAGTCGAACAGGCGTTCGACGACGCACGTGGGGCGTTCCGCTTGGAACGCCCCACGACGCAGTTTGCGGTGCGGCCGGCCCGGCCGCGAGGAATTAGTGGTTTTGCGCCGTCTGCATCGAGTCCGAACTCAGTGAGAGGTCGACTTTCTGCTCGATCTTGTCCGCATTGCCGCCGATGCCGTTCTTTTGCGTAATCGTGTCTTCGTTTACGGAGACCGGCATGCTCAGAAGGTCGTTGTACGAGAGCGAGCCTTCCGTCGTTGCATTGAACGGACTCGCTCCGGCAACTTTCAGTTCGCGCTGATACGTGATGTTCATCAGGTTGCCGTCGACTTTGCTCACCGTATAATCGCTGGTTTCGCTGCCCTGCGGCGCCGTCGAGGCGTATTGCCAATGCTTTTTGGCGTCCATGACGCTGGTATTCACGAAGTTTCTGCCGAGAAAACGCATGAGCGTCATCTCTTCTTCGTTCAGTTCGCCATGGGATTGATCGCAAATGGTGGATCCGGTTCCATAGACCACGCAGAGCGTGGGCGGCGAACTGCGGCGAAGACGCGCCTGCTCCGAAACGCGCACTACCAAACCGGTGTCCGGCTGGACTTGAAGAACGTCCACCGAGATCGTGCCGTCGTCGTCGCTGCCCATCCGGTAATCGCTGGTCCCCGATGCGGGGCCGTCGCCGTCCATGCCCGACGAATGCACGGTGGACGTGGTCGTGAAGCTCACGTCGAATTTGTAGACGAGGTGTCGAATCGGCGCTCCGTCGGCGAGCGCGGCGCCGGCCGACAGCGCGGCCGCGGCGGCAAGAGAAATGGAGAAACGAAGCATGCTATGCATGGCTGAACTGTGCCCTCCCCGGTATGGCTGTCATGAAGTTTTTCCGTGTGCCTGGTTTTTAACACAAAGCGGCGGGTTTTCCTCGGAAAATCCGCCGCTTCTTATTGCTGCTGCACATCGTGGAGGGCTGCTCCAACGATTTTTACGCGTTACGCGTAGGTGTCTACCCCGTTCCCGATTCCCATGGATCCGAAAAGCCGGGAGACCAGGTCTTTTTCCAGGTTCTGCGTGGCGCTCATCACGCCGACAGTCATCTGGCTTCCCACCGAGGTGAGCGCCATGCTGCTGGCGATAGAACCGACGTCCATTCTTACTGCCTCCTCGGGCTCCCACCCGAAACCCGTACAGATCCTATCGGTAAGTAGAGATAAGAAGTTCAGTCCTTAAGGAGTCCCCAAGGCATGCTCAACACCTATCTGCGCCTGGTCCTGCTCGTGGCCGCTATCCTCGTCATCCTGGCCGTCCTGCACGTGGTCATTTCCGTGCTCGTCCCGGCGGCCGTCATCGCCGCCCTCGTCCTCGGCGTCATCTTCCTTATAAACCTCTTCCGGCGGCGGGGGTCGACCTCGCTCTCCCGCTAGCCTCCGGCAGACATGAAAGTCAGGAGCAGGCCGCTCAAAGCCTCCGGCTCCTCCAGCATGGGGAGATGCCCGCTGTGTCCGAGCACCCGCAGATCGGCGTGCGGAAACGCCCGGCGCATCTCCTCCGCCTCGGTCAGGCCGACGAGTTGATCGGCCGCGCCCGCGACGATCATCACCGGCATATCGAGTTCCTCCGCAATGTCGTACGCATCGACGCGCTGCGCCATTCCGCGCAGCATCGCGGCCGCTCCGGCGGCGGTGTTTTGACGCGCGATCGTTCGTGCGCGATCGATCACCGGCGAGCGTTTTTCCAATAAAGACGGGGCAAATTGCCGCGGTATGTAGCTGTCGGCGATCGCGTCGATGCGATCGTCGCGCTCGGCGCGGTCCGCAAGATTCTCGCGTTCTTTTGCCGCTTGCACGGTGTCGGCCGCAAGTCTGCTGCACACCAAAGCCAGACGCGTGACGCGTTCGGTGTACATGCGGCAGAACGCCATCGCGACATAGCCGCCCAGTGAGTGACCGGCGATCGCTGCGCGATCGATCGAGAGCGCGTCGAGCACCGCGGCGATGTCGCCGGCGAGCGTCTCCATCAGATACGGGCCGCCGGGCACACTCGATCTTCCCATGCCGCGCAGATCCGGGCGGATCACGCGCGCGTGTTCCGCGAGCCGCCGAGCTTGCGCGTCCCACAGATCGCGAGTGAACGGGAAGCCGTGGATCAGCACGATCGGATCGCCGGATCCCTCGCTGAGCACATCGATTGTCGCGTCGTCTACCGGTATGCGCATCGTCCTCACACTATCATTCATTGACCAAAATTTGCGTTTACGCCGGTAATTGTGTATAACATAGGCAACAACCCTGGCTGCTTGTAAGCCAGAGAAAGGATGACTACGCTAGAAATGGCAGTCAAACGTACGAAGAAAGCAGCGCCGAAAGCCGCTGCGAAAAAAGCGGCTCCGCGCCGCAAACGCGCCGCGAAGAAGGCGGCAGCACCGCGTCGCAAGAGCACGCGCAAAGCCGCGGGCCGCAAGAAGGCCACGCGCAAGAAAGCAACTCGCAAGAAAGCCGGAGGCCGTAAGAAAGCCGCGGGCCGCAAGAAAACTGCTGGACGTAAAAAGGCCGCGGGCCGCAAGAAGGCCACGCGCAAGAAAGCAGCTCGCAAGACCACCCGTAAAGCGACGACCCGTCGCCGCAAGACCACCCGCCGGAAGAAGGCTGCAGCCGCCGCCTAAAAACGCTCCGGCGTTTTTTATGCAGCGCGTCGCTCACACGGCGCGCTTTTTTTTTGCCGCGCAGGCTATACGTAATCGGCCAGCTTCAGCGTGACGTCCCGCTCGCCTTTGGCGCCGCGCAGGCGCAGATGGACGACCGTCCCCGCGGGAGCGCTAAGCAGCGCGCGAAGCTGCGCCAGGGTATATTTCGAGGCTGCGGCGCCGTTGACGCCGACGATCACCTCGCCGCTGCGCAGGCCCGCTGCAGCGGCGGGCGTTGCCCGCATCGCCGAAATAACCGTGTACGCGCCGCTCTTATCGATGAGAAACATGCCCGACCGGTCGTAGGAGAACGGCTTACCGAACTCCGCATTTTTCCGAAGCGTCATCACCTGGTGCCCGTAGTCGAACGTGATGGTGAAACGCCGCCAAATCGCTCCGCCGAGGTTGGCCGGGTTGTACGGATCCGCAAACGCGCCTTTACGCTGAACGCCGAACGCCGCGATGGCGTCGGGCAGCGTGAACGAGCCGA
This sequence comes from Vulcanimicrobiaceae bacterium, assembly GCA_035713505.1. Taxonomy (GTDB): domain Bacteria; phylum Vulcanimicrobiota; class Vulcanimicrobiia; order Vulcanimicrobiales; family Vulcanimicrobiaceae; genus DATGJX01. Next base: position 3,226 of record DASSZL010000317.1, read on the forward strand.
TCTGCAGCGTGTGGACCCGGCCCAAACGCGCGAAGGAGGGGCCGCCCACACCGAAGCCGTCGACGCCCGGCGCAGTCTTCGCGAGCGCAGCGATCCTGGGATGCGCGGCGGCGAACGGAACGGAAATGGTGAGCGCGGCACGGCTGCCGGTGTCCACTTCGCCGCTCGTCGTCACCCCGTCGATCGCGATCGGAATGCGCGGGATGCTGCCGTCGATAAAGAATGCGATGGACCCCGGCTCGTGCAGCGATGCGGCCGCCGGCATTGCAAATGTTATCTTGCGGGCCGCGTAGTCGATGGTCGTAACGAAACGCGCGAGCCACTGATAGCCGATCATGCCGTCGATGTGCACGCCCTCGGCCAGGCCGAAACCCGGACCGATCGGCAGCACGAGCATGTATTGGTTGCGTACGAGCGCGCCGCCGATGGAGATGGAATCGACGTGCGTGAAGCCCGCGCTTTCCGTCGTATTGCCGACGCCGCCGATTTGGAGGCCGCCCGCACGCTTTGCTTTGAGCGCGCTTGCAACTTCCGGCGTAATGATGTAGTCTCCGCCGCTATCGAGAATGAACGTGTACGGGCCGCGGCCGTTTACCCTCGCGCGGACATACAGGTGATTGTTGATGACCCGCAGCGGTACGGCGGTCTTACCGCCGGCCACGGAAAAATCGCGCGCGGTCGTGCGCGGCATCGCAATGCGCGCGGTGATTTTCTCGTTCAGGCGCACGCTAGAAAGAACCGTTTTGGAAGAGTTGCCTTGCGAGGTCTGCGCCGCGGTAACGAACGGATATGCGAGCCCGTCCACCATCCGGTAATCCGAATACGTCGCGATGACTGACACGATACCGAAGCTCGCCGTTTGCTTTGCTATCAAATGCGTGACGGGATCGATCCAGAGATCCATTTCCGTTCCGTGAGGCGGGGTAACGGCGAGCACGTCGTACATTTTGCCCGACTCCGTCTTCGTCCCGGCGTACGTAACGCGCGCTCCGCCGGCATCGGGCCGCAGATAGGCGAAGTTGTCGAAATAGGCTTGATCGATCGCTTGCAAACGTCCGGATTGACCGCCGTCGACATGAACCAAGCCGGAGTAGTCCTGAGTCCAAGCGTTGCGCCCGTCCCATCCCGAAGCGCCGGTAAGCGCGCCGCCCTTGAGCGTTGAGGTGAATCTCATGCCGGGGACGTCGTCGTACTCGGCGCACACGGCACGCATCCCCAACATCTCGGCCGTTCCACGGACGTGTATCGTTGAGATCGACGCAAGCGGACGCGCGAGCATCGCGTGACGAACGGACCGCAGAACCGACGCCGCCCGCGGCTGCGGCGTTGCAGCGCCCGCCGGGGGCGCGAATAGGACGCCGGCCGCGAAGGCAGCCGCGATCGAGATTCTGGTCATGCGTGGTATACAGGCGGCGTCCCGCGATTGTTTCGAGCTTAAACCGTACGCAAAACAGGCCGGCTGAGCCACAGCCACAGCGTGATCAGCACGCAAATCGCCCCGACGATCAGAAACGCGAGGTGTAAGCCGAGCGCGGAGCCCAGGCCTCCGACGATGAGTGCGCCGCCGGGGACGAATCCGAGCGCGACCATCGTGTACACGGAAATGGCGCGCCCCCGCACCTCGTCCGGCGCGAGCGTCTGGATGAGGGTGTTCGACGCTCCGAGGAACGTGAGGGTCGCCGTGCCGATGACGAACAGCACCGGCAGGCAGAGCCAGAGGTTCCAAATGAAACCCAGGCCGAAAACGCCGACCGACATCACCACCGCCGACACCGCCCAGATGATTCCGCGCCGTTCGCGAGCGCCCAGATATGCGGTGAGCAGCGCGCCGGCAAAGCCGCCGACACCCGTCGCCGCGATTGCAACGCCCAGGCCCTTTGCGTTCGCGTGCAGCGTGTTCACGACGAACGCGGGCAGCAGCGTGCTGTACGGACGGACGAGCAGCGCGGTCACGATGAAGACCGTGATGACCGCTCCCAAAATTTTGTGGCTGAAGAGAAATCGCAAGCCTTCGGCAATGGAGCGCAAGAACGGCTCCTCGTGCGCGGTCGTGCTCGGCGGCGCGGGCTGCATGAAGAACAGGGCCACGACCACCGCCATCGTCGCGACGGCGTTCACGTAGAACGAACCGGCGATGCCTATCGAGGCGATGAGTATGCCCGCAACGGCGGGCCCAATCACCGCGGGCGCGTTAAACGCGACGGAGTTCAGCCCGATTGCATTGCCGATATACTCCCGCGGCACCATCAGCGGCACCCAGCTCTGGCGAGCGGGTGAATCGAACGACATCGCGGCCGCATTCGCCGAGTTGATCAGAATGAGACCGACGATGTTCATCCAGCCGAGCGTGGTGAACACGGCGAGCAGCAGCGCGAGCAGCGACATGATCGTGTTCGTCCAGTACAGCACCCGCCGGCGCGGCAAGACGTCCGCGACCAGTCCCGCGACCGGCGAGAGCAGTAAAACCGGAATCGCGCGGCCCAGACCCTGAAAGCCCAAATACAGCGAGGCGGTATGCGGACTGCCCGCGAGTTTGGCGATGAAATATCCGGTCGCGGTGAGCTGCATCCACGAGCCCAGATTGGAAATGAGCAGCCCGAACCAGAGCAGGCGGAAATCCCGGAAGCGCAGCGAGGAGAACAGCGAGACTTCGCGGCGCGGAAGCGAACGCTCGATCATCGCGCCTCGATGGCGCGCACAATGATTTCGGCGCTGCCCTGCGGGCCGAAAGCCGACGTGTCGATGCAGAGATCGTAGTTCGCCGGGTCCGTCCAAACCAGGCCGTAATACACGCGCATGTATTCGGTTCGCGCGCGATCGATGCGCTCCACTTCGGCCGCGGCGGCCTTCTCGTCCGCGCGATGGCCTTCCATGATATGGTGGATGCGCCAATCCTTTGGGGCGTGCATGAACACCCGCAGCACGTCCGGGCGCCGGCCGAGAATCGCGTTTGCTCCGCGGCCGACGATGACGGCATTGCCGTGCGACGCGTACTCGCGTACCGCCTCCTGCACTTCGCGCAGACATTCTTCGTCGAACGATTCGCGCGGCTGGCCGCGAAGTTCGGGCGTTCCCGATTCGAGCGCGAGCAACATCCGCTCGCTTACCGTTCTGCCGGCGTCCTGCGCCGATTCGACCGCGGCGGCCGAGGTCATCAGGCGTTTGGCGACCACGACCGGCAGCTGGTCGTCGACGTATTCATAGCTCAGCCGCTGCGCGACCAGATGTGCTATTGCGATGGCACCGCAGCCGTAGCGGTTCGAGATGGTAACGACCACGCTGCTCTAGTACCTCCGAGGGCCGCCGAAGGCCTCGGTGAAAGAGGGGCGCATGCCCATCATCCGCACGCGCGGCCTTCGCAAGGTCTTTCGTTCGGTCAAACGCGTGCCCGGCGCCGCGGGCGCGCTGCGCACGCTCTTCTCGCGCAGCTACGAGGAAAAGATCGCGGTGCGGGACGTCGACATGGACATCGAGGCCGGCGAGCTCGTGGGCTATATCGGACCGAACGGAGCGGGCAAGTCCACGACGATCAAGATGCTGACCGGCATTCTGGTTCCCACGTCGGGCACCATCGAGGTCGCCGGCATCGTGCCCTATCGCGATCGGACTCCGAACGCCAGAAACATCGGCGTCGTCTTCGGGCAGCGATCCCAGCTCTACTGGGATCTGCCGCTGATAGAATCGTTCGAACTGCTGCGCGCGATCTACAGCGTTCCGCGCGACCGATACGAGCGCAATCTCGAAACGTTCACGCGCATTCTCGAAATGGATCCGTTTCTGCGCACTCCCGTCCGGCAGCTCTCGCTCGGCCAACGAATGCGCGGCGACTTCGCCGCGGCAATGCTGCACGATCCGAAAATCGTATATCTGGACGAACCGACGATTGGTCTGGACGTGATTGCCAAGGATGCGATTCGCGAGTTCGTGCGGCACATCAACCAGGAGCGCGGCACGACCGTCATCTTGACGACCCACGACTTGGCCGACGTGGAGCGCTTGTGCCGGCGCATCATCATCATCGACAACGGCACGGTGATCTATGACGGCGGCATCGAGCGCATCAAGGAAGAGTACGGCACCCACCGCACGCTGGTGCTGACGTTTCCCGACGCGCCCGCCGACCCCGCGCTCACCGGCGCGGAAATCGTCTCGAACGAGCACGGCGTGGTACGCTACCGGTTCGACCGCCGCCAGGTGCGCGCCGATCAACTAATTCGCGAGGCCACGCAGCGCTTCGACTTGCGCGACCTCACGATCGAGGAGCCGGATTTGGAGTCGATTATTCGAAGAATCTATCTGGAAGGGCTCGAGGTGACGCAAATATGATGTTC
>DASSZL010000318.1:0-48981 GCA_035713505.1 Vulcanimicrobiaceae bacterium
CTCGCGCCGCGCTGGAAGATGTTCGTGGTGACGTGGATGGTGGTATGGATTGTCGTGTGGATTCTGGACATCTGGTACGCGCCGCTGGTCCAGCCGCTGCCCGTGCGGCTGCGGGCGCCGGCTTTTACGGTGGTCATCGTGGGTTTGCTCACGTACGTGCCGATGCCCAACGTCACCAAACTGCTGCATGGGTTTGTCTACGCGCAGCAATGAAGACCGTTCTGCTCCAAAACGTACACGGCGAGAGCGTGACGCTGAGCACGCTGGGAGCCGCGATTGCCTCAATCGCCGTTCCCGATGCCCGCGGCGCGCGCGGTGAAGTCACCGTTTCGGCCGGAAGCAGCGCCGGAAAAACGATAGGCCGTTACGCGAATCGCATTGCGCGCGGCACGTTCGATCTCGACGGCCGCACGTACGTACTGCCGGCGAACGAGGGGCGCAACACGCTGCACGGCGGCCCGGAGGGCTTTTCGAAACACGAGTGGCAGATCGCCGATACGCAAGGAGCGGGCGAGCGTCTGATCGCGGTGGAATTTTCGCTGCACAGCCCGGACGGGGACCAGGGGTTTCCCGGGGCGATGGACGCCCGCGTGCGCTATACGTGGAGTGACGATTGTGCGCTGCGCATCGACTACGCCGCGAGCACCGATAAACCGACGGTCGTCAACTTCACGAACCACGTGTATTTCAATCTGCATTCGCAGGGCGAGATCGCCGAGCACGAACTGCAGATCGCGGCGAGTGCGTATACGCCGCTCGACGGCGAACTTATTCCGACCGGCGAGATCGCGAGCGTCGCGGGCACGCCGTTCGATTTTCGCTCGACTCGTCCCGTCGGCTCGCGCAAGTACGACGTGAACTTCGCGATCGACGGGTGGGACAACACGCTGCGGCCGGTCGCGCAACTTTTCGATCCGCGCAGCCGCCGTCGACTGTTCGTGGAAACCTCACAGCCGGGACTTCAGCTGTACACGGGAAAGCCGGGTGCGGTGGCTTTGGAGACGCAGCATTTCGCCGACGCGCCGCACCACCCGAATTTTCCGAGCACCGTGCTGCGGCCGGGAGAGCGGTTTACTTCAAGCACGATTTACCGCTTCGCTCACGATCGATGAGCGCGCGTTTGCGCGGCAAACCCCACTTATAGCCGCCCAGGCCGCCGTTTCCGCGAATGACGCGGTGGCACGGAATGACCAGCGCCAACACGTTGCTTGCGCAGGCGTGCGCAACCGCGCGAGCGGCTTTGGGCCGGCCGATGCCTTGCGCAACCTGAGCATACGACCGTACCTCGCCGTACGGAATCCTCTGCAAATAGTTCCACACGCGCAGTTGAAACGCCGTTGCGCGAATGTCCGCCGGCAGATCCAAGTGCGGCTTGCTACCGGACAAATGCGCTCGCAAGGCTTGCACCCATCCCTCGAACTGCGAATCATGCGGCTCGCGCATCGGTTCGTGCACCGCGTTCGGATATTCCGAACGCAGCATCGCCTCGAGCTGCTCGTGCGATTCGCCGAACTGCACGAAGCACAATCCGCGATCGGTTGCGGCCGCCATCAGCAAGCCGAGCGGCGTTTCAAACGAAACGTAGGTGATACGCACGCCCTTTCCGGCGGCGCGGTACTCTTTCGGCGTCATGCCCAAGCGCGTCCCGGCGCATTCGTAAACGCGGCTCGGCGAACCGTACCCTGCGTCGTATACTGCGGCCGTGACGTCCGGGCCGGACTTGAGGTGCTCTTTGAGCGCCCGCACGCGCTGCGCGTCGTGGTACTGTTTGGGCGTCACGCCGACAACCGACTTGAACGTGCGCTGGAAGTGAAAGCGGCTCATGCCCGCGCGCCGCGCGAGCGTTTCGAGCGTAAGCGGATCCTCGCCGTGCGTTTCGATGTAGCGGCAGATCTCTTCGATGCGCTGCGCCGCCGCATCGCGCGTTTCGAGCGGACGGCAGCGCTTGCATGGGCGCAGACCGGCGCGCTCGGCGTCTTGCGGCGACTCGAAAAACCGCACGTTGCCGCGCAGCGGCAGGCGCGCCGCACAGGACGGACGGCAGTATATGCCCGTCGTGAGCACTCCGAAATACAAGCGGCCATCCTGTGATGCGTCGCGTTCCTGAACGGCCTTCCAGCAAAAATCGTCGTTGAGCATGCTTGCAGCCTAGCCTGTTCGACATCCGGCCGCCATCGGAAAGTTGCGCTCGAATCCGCGGCGAAAGGGACTCTCATGAAGATGCTGCGTTCAATCGCTCTCGGCTTCGCTCTGCTCGGAATACTGGCTGCAGCGCCCGCAGCATCGGTCACGGTTCCGCAAGATCAGGCGGCCGCCGAAAACGCGCGCTGGAGTTCGCTCGGCGTGCATTTGCCGCCCGGCGGCATCGTTTTGACACACCCGTATGCCGCTCCGTACACCAACCGCTCGTTCATCGTTCCGTTCGCGTGGTATCAAGATTTTTATTCCGCGCAGCGAAAAGACAAAAACCTGCCGGTGGACGCCTGGGCGCTGCGCCGCGATCTTCCCGTGCTGCAGCTCTTGCTGGAGAAGGCGTACGCGGGCTACCGGCCCGCGGCGGCACGCGGCTGGAACTGGAAGGCGATGTTTCGCGGGTGGGACGCGCAGCTCGCACGCGCGGGCAACAAGAAGATTTCACTGAATAGCGCTTTCGCACCGTGGGGCGCGCTCGAGAGCGTGGATCTCGACAATCACTCCGGTATCCCCGGATTCACGGCGTTTACCGGCGGATCGGCAAGCGCCGTGCTGGCGCAAAATCCAGAAGGTACGTGTTCGGCTCTGCGCTTTGCAGGCGGACGCACGGCCAAACTCTGGGCGCACGATGCGGGCGAGCAACCGCATGCCGTGCAGTCGTGGAACGGCGCGCAGTTCGCGCCGGCATGGTACGTGAGTTATCCGCAGCGCCTCGGGAACCCGAGCGCGATCGTGTGCGGTACGCGCGAGATTTCGCTTACGCGGGCGGCGCGCGTTGCGGCGCCATCGCAAACGCCGGTGTACCAAACGTGGCAGGACGGCATCTCGTACGTTCGCATGCCCACCTTCACCGGCGCCAACAACGACGCATTGCGCAAAGCGCTTTCCGGTGCCGCGGACCTCGGCAAAGAGCGGCTCGTGATCCTGGACTTGCGCGGTAACGGCGGCGGCAACGCACCCTCCGACGTCCTGACGAATTGGTTCGCGGAAAGCGCGCTCGAAATAGCGGGGTCCACGCCGCAAATCAGCAGCAGCTCGTGCTTTACGACCGCGCTCTCCTTCGGTCTGCAGCAGCAACTCATCGGCGGGCTCAAGCCGCCGGTGTCCCAAGGCCTGCAGCAAGCGCTGCAGCAGATCGTCGATACGCTGCAAGGCTCCGCCACGCCGGGCTGCGAGGTGCAGCCGCAGGACACGCGCGGCGATCGGGATATGCGCGATCATCATTTCGACGTCCGCGCGCAGCAGCAGGGAGAAACGCGCGTCATCGCGCTGGTCGACGGCGGCTGCGCCGACGAGTGCGAATATCTCACGTATATGCTCGGCGGTTTGCCGGACACGGTGATCGCGGGAACGAGCACGTACGGCAGCATGGGTTTCACGCAGCTTGGATATTTCGTGCTGCCCAACTCGCGCGTGCCGTTTCGCATCGCGCTCACGCGCAACGACCCGTACGGCGACGGGCGTTCAATCGACGGCCACGGCCTTACGGTCGACGTGCTGCTGCCGAATGCGCAGAGCCAGTCACGGCAGTCCCTAACGGCCCTCGCGAAACTGCTCGCCGGCTAAATGCCGCGACCCTAAATGGGTATTTCGGACCGGCTAAGCATAATACACCCTTCACCGAAAGCACACCGCCCGTTCACCGAACCTTCCCCGGTGAACCCTATTCTCGGGAAAAGGGAGGTCGGATGCAACGCCGCTTGACTGCCACGGCGCCTTTTCGCATCGCTTTTTGTGAGCGTCTGGTTTGCGTTGCGGTTCAAGCGCTCAAGCGGAGCCCAGGTTCGGGCCCTACACTGGGGCCGGTGCCGTGAACAAGACTCTGAGCGCGCTGCGGAATCTCCGTCCGCTGCGCCGATCCGTAATCGGGGTCCTTATCGTCATCGTCGCGATGCCGCTTATTAGCCTGTGGGCGACGCTTCGCGTCGGCGAATTGAGCGATCGCATCACCACGATAGACGAGGCGCGGCTGAGCGTTTCGCGCACGCTGCGCTATACGCTCGACGAAGAAACCGGCATCCGCGGATATGCTGCGACCGGAAAGACGGACTTTCTCCAGCCGTACCGCGCGGCGCACCCGCGCATCGAGGTGCTGCTAGCGGAGCTGCCCTTGGCCTTCGCGCATGCCGGCCTCTATGAAGTCTTGCCGAAATTGACCGACATGGCACTCCTGCACGACCAATGGTACGCGCAAATCGCAGCGCCTTTACTCAAAAATACGCACCGGCCGGATGCCGTCGCGATCGAAGAACGCGGCAGAGAGATCGTGGACCGGCTGCGCGCGGACACGGAAGCTATTCAAACGCTTTCCGCGCGCAACATCAAGGCTGCGTCCCGGGAAATCCTGCAGGTCATGATCACCGCGGGACTCCTTGCGGCGGCGTGGATTCTGATCGTCGGAACCTTCACGGTGCTCCTCGAACGCCGCGCCGCGCAGCGCGAAACCGATCTCGTGATGTCGCTCGTCGCCGAACGGGACGCCGTGGAACGCTTGAGCGACTGGCGCTCGCGTCTGCTGGCCATGCTCGCGCACGATTTCAAGTCGCAGCTCGCCGTGGTCATCGGGGCGGCGCATCTGCTGGAAGACTTTCCGCAGCGGCGCGGCGATCCGCAGCTGCTGGCTTCGGTTCGCGCATCCGGGTACACGCTCGCCGAAATGGCCGACAATGCCATTCTGCTCGCGCGCGCTCAAGAGCGGCGGCTGGTTCTGCAGCGCAGCACGTTCGACATCGGCGAGGTCGTCGGCGGCGTCCTCCAGCGCTATGGCGCGCAGCGCGAGGTTCATCTTTACTCGCAGACGCCGACGGCGATGATCGACGGCGACCGCTCGTACGTCATGCGCGTCATGGACAACATCATCGGTAACGCGGTGAAGTATTCGGATGACCCCGTCGACGTGCATCTGGGCGAGGAAGCCAAATACGTGCGGGTCGCGGTGACCGACCGCGGCGTGGGCATCGCGGAAGACGATTTGCCCCGTATATTCGAGGAGTTTTGGCGTTCGGAAAAGGCGCTTTCGAGCAGGAACGGCAGCGGCGTCGGCCTCTTCATCGTCAAGCAGATCATGGAAGCTCACGGGGGCAGCATTCGCGTCGAAAGCGAGCCCGGCAAAGGCACCACGGTGACGCTGCGTTTCCCGCGTGCGATGACCGCGTTCGCCGCAAGCGCGAACGGCCCGGTCGAAACGCTCAAAACAGCAACGTAGCCAGCTCTCCGGTCCGCCGAAAGCCCACGCGCTCGTACAGCCGCAGCGCGGGGTCGTTGAATCCATTGACGTAAAGGCTTAGCGTCGGCACGTCCTTGAGCAGTTCCGCGCAGATTGCGGCGAGCGCGCGCGTTGCCAAACCGCGTCCGCGCAGGCGCTCCGGCGTCCAAATCCCTTGGAGCTGCAGCGTGTATTCGCTGCGGGGCCCGGCGTTGCAAAAGAAGCAGATCTCGCCGTCGTGCACGCCCACCCACCACATGCCGCGATCGATCATGATCCGCACGTTCGCGTTGAATTCGGCGCTGACGCCGCGCGGATCGTACTCGAGCTCGTGCTCGATCATCTCCGCGGAATTTTTCGCGACGGTTTCCCATTCGCTCGCGTATGCGCGGCGTGCGCGCACGCCGCCGGCCGCCGCGCGCAGTGAGGATCGATCGAGCGCGAGCACCGGCTGGCTTTCCCGGATCCGCCGCGGCGGCGTATGCCATCCGCGCACGCGCTCCCAAAAGCGCTCGACGACCGGCCGCGGCCCAACGACCATGCGTTCGAAGCGATATCCGGCCGCGACGTTCGCGAACGCATCGACCGCGGCGTCATCCTCCGCCGCCAAAACGACTTGCCGGCCGAAGAAGGCGACGCCCCGAACGCCGCTCTGCGCATCGAAATAGACGTACAGCGAGGACCGCGTCGCCATGGATCTATCGCTCGCGATGAGCCAGGCCAAAAAGACGTTGTCGTACGGCGCTTGGCCGAGATACGCGAGTGCCGCGCGCTCATGCGTGCGCACGAGGCGCTGCACTCCCGGCTTCATCAGCTGAATTTGAATACGAACGCCGGCGTGCTGGTCGGCTGTTTACTGCCGCCGTCGGGCTCGACGCTGACCGCCACGGCCGCGATCTTCGACGCGTCGACCGGAATCGACACCACGGCGACGCCCCCGGCATTCGGCACGAACGTCACCGACGGCGACATGCGGGACGCACCGGTGCGCAGCGTCCAAGCCTGATAGACTTTGCCTTTCGGCGGCGGCGGCAAGGCTTCCATCGCCAAATACAACCGATCGCCGTGCCGCACGACTTGGCCGTGATCGACGCCGTACCGTTGGGAGTCGGGCGAGACCAAGTCCGCCGTTTCCGTACGCTGACGAGCCAGGTCAGCAAGCAGACGGTGATTTTGGCCGTCGATCTGCGCGAGTTCGCTGCGCGTTTGCCGCATCTGATCGTTGAGCGAGATATTCATGATCCCGGTGATTAGCGCGATCACCAGACATGCCGCCGCGACGGCGTACGCCGGCCAGACGATCGGCCGTACCGCACGCATCTCCGCCACATTGGACTTGGGCGCTGCGGCGGCGTCGCGCCCGACCTGCTGCATGATGCGCGCTTTGAGCAGCGGGCTCGCGACGACGGCCCCGTGTTCCGCATCGGGGCAAGCCTCGGCCGCGTACGCGAGAGCGCCGGCCGCCGAACGCAGCTGTACGTACTCCTCGCGGCACTGGGGACATGCCGCAAGATGCGCGCGGACCTTCTGCGCCTCGCCCGGCGGCAGCGAGCCGAGCGCGTAGACGGCAACGTCGTCGAGCATTGCTTCGTGCGCGGTCATACCGCCACCGTTTCCTGCAGCACCGCGCGCAACTTTCGCAACCCGGCGCGCACGCGCGTCTTCACCGTTCCGAGCGGAACACCGGTGCGGCGAGCGAGTTCTTCATGCGTCATGCCGCCGAAGAAACCCAGTTCGATGAGATCGCGCTGCTCTTGCGGCAATTGCAGCAGCGCTGCGCGAACGAGATCGGCATTGATGTGAGCGAAAGCGGCATCTTCGAGCCTGTCATCTGCGGGCTGATCCTGGGGCAGCTCCTCATGGCGGTACGATTTGCTGCGCAGCAGATCCAAAGCTCGATTGCGCGTCATACGCACGAGCCAACCGGCAAAATTGCCGGTTTCGAACAGCTGCGGCGAACTCCAAATTTTCAGGAAGACCGCTTGGGTCACGTCTTCGGCGGACGCCACGTCCCCCAGCATGCGCATCGCTACGCCGTACACCAGGCGATGATGTTCGTCGTATAGTGCTTCGAAGGCCGCGGCATCTTTCGACCGCACGCGAGCCATGAGCCGGGCTGCGTCTTCCACAGTAGTTGAGTGCTTCGCTTCATTGGGAGCTTCCCCCGGTGTGCTAACGGCGCGCTCCGCGCCGCGGATTGCGTTAGAAGCTTTGCGGGGCTTCGTAGTCGCCGCTGACCGGCGGCAAGTCGGGCATGGCGGGCATCGCATCGTCCACGCCTGAAAAGCGGGGCAGTGCGGGCAATTGCTCGGCAGCCGCGGCGGGCGCGGACGGCGCTTGCGGTTTCGGTGTTTCTATGACCGTCTGCAATGCGGTGATTTCGGGCGGCAGATGCAGCAGTTCTTCCTCGGCGCGCTTGGCCAAGCCGCGGATGATGTACGCTTTCTGCAGGCGCCGCAGCCCGGGCAGCGGGAGCGTGGTCGTGGAGAGCGCCACGAACTGATCGGCAACCGGTTCGTACGTCGCCGCCGCGGCCAGAATGTAGGCGTTGATGTCTTCCGCGGCTTGCTGCAGGCGCGAGGCGACATTCGCCGGATTGCCGACGATAGCGAATTCGCGCCGCTGCGCGAAGCCCACCTCACCGGCGACTACAGGCCCGGAATTCACGCCCGCATAGACTTGAAATGGACGGCGCCCCTGCGCTTGCCAGCGCACGTTCATCGCATTGGCCAGACGCACGATGCGCAGTGCCGCACGAAGCGCGCGCTCTTCTTGAAACGTGTCGCTCGTGAGCACGCCGAAAACCGCGGTGATGCCGTCGGCGTGCAGACGCTCGATGACGCCGCCGTGGCGCACGATTGCGCGGCCCGCGACGGCATAAAACTCGTTCAGGTGGCGAAGCGTCTCTTCGGCGGTGAGTTCCTCGGCGAAGAAACCGAAATTCCGGATGCGGCAGCAGAGCACGGTCGCGTAATGGCGCTGCGCCCAGAGCAGCTTCAGGTCACGCCGCGCCAGAATTTCGTCGACGACGTGCTCGGGGACATAGCGTGAAAACAGCGCGCGCAAGCGATGTAATTCATCCCGCTCGTTCGCGTACCGGAGCCCGAGATACACCAGGCCTGCGAGGCCGACGGCCGCCAGCAGGCCCGAGAGGAGCGCCACTACCATCCAATCGGGTTTTCGGCCGGGAGGGCTGCAGGCCTTATGGTCGTAGCTCGCCGTGATGGAAGCCCTCGAACGAATTCGCTCTATTATCAGCGGTTTTGCCGGTTATGACGACGCCCCGCAGCGCCGGCTCTCGGACGAGCAAATCCGCGGCTTCGTGGGTGAGGTTCTGGCGGAACTTCCCGCGGTCGAGATAGACGCCCTGACCCCTGAAGAGCGCTCCTCCTACGACCGCGTGCTGCTGCGCTGCGAGTTCGTCAACTACGAGGTCTTCCGCGTTTTCGACGCGGATCCGACGCCGGAGCGCGTCCTGGCGACGCTGACAGCCGACGCCGATGTCATCGAAATGGCATGCGTGCTGCGCGAAGCGGCCGAACAGCGGCCGAACGGCACCCTCGGCGCGCTGAGCCAGGCCTTCGACAAGCGCGACGCCGCGATGCTGCTCTCGTGATCGCGATCGCCGCGCTCACGCTGCACCTGCTGCCGCGCCCGCAGTCCGTTGCCGTTCAAAGCTGCGCGTTTCCGATCAAACGCGGGATGCGCGTCCCGGCAAAAATCGATCCGGCCGCTTTGGAAGAGATCGACGAACGCTGGCACGCGCAAGGCCTGCCCTCGCTGGTGAAAACGGCGGGCGTTACGGACGTACGCGTGCGGCGGGCGAACATGCCGGCGCAATCGTACCGGCTTACGACGCACGCCGACGGCACGGTGCTCATAGCGGCGGGCGACGCGGACGGCGCGTTCTACGGCATGATGACGCTCGCGCAGCTGCCCCAACGCGGCGCGGGCGGGTGGGTATTACCGTGCGTGAGCGTCAGCGATACGCCGGCGCTGCGCTGGCGTGTGCTCTCGGATGACGTGTCCCGCGGACCGCTGCCGAACATGCGGTATTTCAAAGAGCGCATTCGCACCATCGCGGCGTTCAAGATGAACGGCTACTCGCCGTATATGGAGCACGTGTTCGTTTCGCCGCACGATCCGCTGCCTGCGCCGCTGGACGGCATCACGCCCGCGCAACTGCGCGAACTCGACGCGTACGCGCGCCGCTTTCACGTCACGTTCATTCCCGAACAGCAGACCTTCGCGCACATGCACAACACGCTGCGCTACGAGAAGTACGCGCCGGCGGCGGAATTTCCGCACGCCTTTCTGCTCAGCCCGGCATCGCCGATTTCCCTCCCGTACATCACGCGGGTAATCAAAGACGAACTCGCGGCGATTCCCCATCCGGTTTTCTTTCACATCGGATCGGACGAAACGTCGACGCTGGGCAAAGGGCTGAGCAGCCGGATGGTCGCGCAGCGCGGGTTGACGCAGGTCTACGCCGAGCACATCCGGCAGATGAACGAGATCATCAAGCCGTCCGGAGCGCGCATCATGTTGTGGGACGACGGTATCGAAAACGATCCCGCAATCATGAAACTGATTCCGCGCAGCGCCGTTGTGGTGAACTGGCATTACGGCGACGAAAAAACGTTTATGCCGTACATTTCGCTGCTCGCCAACGGCGGTTTTCAGCAGATGATCTCTCCCGGCGACAGCAATTGGAACCAGGTGTACCCGAGCATCGAGGGGGCCATCAAGAACGAACGCACGTTCATCGACGAAGGCAAGAGCGCGCACGTGCTCGGCCTGTTTCAAACGGTTTGGAACGACGACGGTGAGACGCTGTTCGAAGCGACGTGGTATCCGGTGCTGTATGCGGGCGTGAGCGCCTGGGAGCACGGCAGCGTCGATCCCGCGCGCTTTCAAGCGGACTTCCCGTATGCGTTTTTCGGCACGTCCGACGCGCGCTACGGCAGCGACCTCGCCGATCTCGCGGACATTCAAGCGCGCATGGCGGATGCGTACGACTTCACGAGCGATTACCTGATGTGGGCCGATCCGTTCGATCCGCGTGCGGTTGCGCACATGGACAAAGTGGACGTCTCGCGCGTGCGTTTGGAAGCGGAGGCCGTGCAGGAGCATTTGCTCGCGTCCGTGCCGCCGCTGCATGCGAACGCGGCGCGCGTGATGTTCCTGGCGGCGCGCAAGTACGATTTCATCGGGCGCAAGTTTCAGGCCGCCAAAGAGATCGCGCAGTATTATGACGATGCCGCGGCGCACGCGCATCAGCCGCACAGCCCGTCCGGGCGCGACCTCTATTGGGTGAAGTACTGGTTTTGGGAATTGCGCGACGGTTACGAAGAACTCGAACCGCTCTACGCAGCGGCCTGGCGCTACGAGGATCGGGAAAGCCATCTGGCCTCAAACCTGGAGCGTTATCATCTGAACGCGCAGCGCGACATCGACCGCGCCGACGCCGTCTACGCGGCCACCCTCGACTATTTCTCCGGCAAACCGCTCCCGCCGCTCAGTGTCATGCTGAGGCCTTGAAGTGATCCTGCCCATACTCGTTCTTGCGGTGTTCCTGGTGTTCGCCGCGCTGATGTACACGCGAACCATGCCGGCGCTGCTCGCCGTTCCCGCGATGGCGATTGTGATGGCGCTGGTTGCCGGCGTTCCGCTCACGGGCGTCGCGGACATCATCGTCAAGGGCGCGTCGGCGCTGGCGAGCGTGTACGTCACGGTCATTCTGGGCGCGATGCTCGGACGCGTGACGATTGATACCGGCATCGCAAAAAGCATCGTGAACTTCGCGGCCGAGTTCGGCGGCGAGCGGCCGATGGTCCTCGCGCTGCTGCTCTGTGCGGTCGTCGCCGTGCTTTTCGTCTCGCTCTACGGCCTGGGCGCGATTATCATGGTGGGCTCGATCGTGCTGCCGATCATGATGACGACCGGCGTCCCGCGCAAAATCGCGGCAACGCTGTTTCTCATGGCGTTCGCGCTGGGCTTCATGTTCAATCCGGTAAACTGGAAATTCTACATCACGCTGTTCAGCGTGAGCCAGCAGCAAATGTACCACTACGCGATCGTTCTCGCGGCCATCGACGTCGTCGCGATGATCGTCTACGCGGCGGTCTCGTTCAGCCGTTCACGCGCGTATGCCGCCTGGGCCGTGCAGGGCGAGCGCCCCACGCCGGCGCGCGTGCCCTGGTTCGCGCTCGTCACGCCGGTATTGCCAATCGTATTGTTTTACGTCCTCAAATGGGATCCGGTGCTCTCGTTCATCGTCTCGGCGGTGTACGGTGCGGTTGCCGTGCGTCCATCGCGTGCGGTCGGCACGCTCGTCGCCGCGGCGATCAAAGGCGTCGAGGACGTCGCGCCGGCGGTCGTGCTCTTTATCGGCATCGGCATGCTGTTCACCGCGACGAAAGAACCCGCGTTCGCGGCGGCGATGCAGCCGCTCGCGACGTCCCAAGCGCTGCACAATCCGTTCGTTTTCGTCGCCGTTTTCGGCGTGCTCAGTCCGCTCGCGCTCTATCGCGGTCCGCTCAACCCGTTCGGTGTGGGCATCGCCATCTTCACGGTGCTGCTCTCCGCGCACGCGCTCCCCGCGGTCGTGCTGGTCGCGGCGATCATGGCGGTCGTGCAGGTGCAGAACGTGTGCGATCCCACCAATACCGCAAACGTGTGGGTGGCCAATTACACCGGCGTGCACATCGAGGAGATCACGCGCCGGACGCTGCCGTATCAAACGGCCGTCGCGATTGCCGGATGCATCGCCGTCGCGATCGGCTCGCAAGCGTTTTTCGGCGTGCGTCCATTCACGCTCGCGGTCAATTCCGCTGCCGCCGCCGAGTTGCCGCAGCCGGGTCTATTCGCCCCGCAGAGCGCGGGCAACCGTATCGCCGTCGGCAACGACGGCTCGGCGGACGCGAAGAGCGCAAACACCGTCGTGGTCAACGAACTCAATGCCGCAGGCGTGCATGCGTTCGCGCTGCAAACCGACCCGAACGCGCAGGACTGCGCCGGCAAACCGTACGCGGCTTACGTCGAGGTGCTTGCGACGCGCTTTCATCCGATCGAAGGAACCGACCTCGACATCGGCGTGCGCCTGTTCGACTGCGGCGGCTGGTCGGTGAACGAATGGCACGATCACGCGGTGTTCGCGCAGCCGTCGGCCGCCGATATCGCCGGCCTCGCGCGCGAGGGCGTGGCACGTATGCGCGAGTGGGGTGCGCGCAACGGCGCGCGCTGGAATCATTTGCTCACGCAAGGCCTGGCCTACGCGGCGGGCGATCCGCCGACGTACTATTACGCGCTCTTCAAGACGGTCGACGGAAACATGCGCACGTACGTGCGCGCGGGCGGACCGGCGTACGCGGCGGGCATGCGGACGAACGACATCGTCAATAAACTCGACGGGCTGTACTGGTGGGAATACGGCACGTATCAAACGCAGGCGCGAGCCTACGACGGCAAGCCGCACAGTTTCGAACTGCAGCGCGGCAAAGCGACGATCAACATCCAACTGGGAGAACCATTCACCTCATGACGGCCATCGACTCGCAACTCGCGGCGTATTGCACGCAGCACGAAGCGCAATATCTCGACGAACTCAAATCCTGGGTGGCAATACCTTCCATCTCCGCCGATCCCGAACATCGCGGCGACGTGCGGCGCTGCTGCGAGCGCCTCGTGCAGCGGATGAGCGAGATTGGCCTGGACGCGCGCGTACTCGAAACCGGCGGCAATCCGCTTGCCTACGGGCAGTGGCTCGAGGCGCCGGGCAAACCCACCATCGTGATTTACGGGCATTATGACGTGCAGCCCGCCGATCCGCTCGAACTGTGGCATTCACCGCCGTTCGATGCGCAGGTTCGCGACGGCAAGATCTACGGGCGCGGAACGGTCGACGACAAAGGCCAAGTGCTGATGCACCTGGCGGCTATCGAGGCGCATTTGCGCACCCGCGGCTCGCTGCCGGTCAACGTCAAAGTCGTCGTCGAAGGTGAAGAAGAGATCGGATCGCCGAATTTCGAGGATGCGCTCGCGCGATATCAGGAACAGTTTCGCGCGGATCTCGCAGTGATCTCGGATACCGTAGTGTACGCCGAAGACGTGCCGTCGCTCACGACTTCGATTCGGGGTCTGGTGCATTGGGAGATTGCGGTGCACGGACCGGACGAGGATCTGCACTCGGGCTATTTCGGGGGACTGATCGTCAATCCGATTGAGGCGCTCGCGAAGATCGTTGCGGGATTGAAAGACGCGGACGGGCGAGTCACGGTTCCCGGATTCTACGACGGCGTTCACGATCTCGATCCGGCGGCGCTTGCCGAACTGCACGGGCTGCCGTTCGACGAAAAGCAGGAAGCGAAGATACACGGCGTGCCGGAACTGGGCGGCGAACGCGGGCGCTTGCCGCTCGAACGGCAGTGGTTCCGGCCGACGCTGGAATGCAACGGAATTTGGGGCGGGTATCAAGGCCCTGGCAGCAAGACGATTATTCCGAGTTGGGCCAAGGCCAAGATCTCCGCGCGTCTGGTCGGCGATCAAGATCCGGCAAGTGTGAAGAAGGCCGTTCACGATCACGTTATCGCGAGCGTTCCGCGCGGCGTGCGCGTGGAGGTGGAGGCGCACGGAGACGTCCGTGCGGTAACGACCTCGCGCGATCACCCCGCCGTTGCGGCCGCCGCACGAGCGATGCAGGCGGGCTTCGGGAAACCGCCGGTCTTCATCGGAACGGGCGGCACGATTGGTCCGGTCGCGAGCTTCGATCGCATCTTGAAATTACCGCAAGTCCTCATCGGCGTCGGTCTGCCGGACGACCGCATTCACGCGCCGAACGAGAAATTCACGCTTGCGCAATTTTTCGCGGGCATCAAAACGATGTGCGCGCTTTACGACGAAATCGCGGCGTTATGAGCGAGGCCACGACGCGTTTTTCGGAACGAGCGGCGGCTTACGCGGCGAACCGGCCGACGTACCCGAAGGCCGCGGTCGATGCGCTGCTGCGCGGGCTGGGGCCCGAAGCGGATCTCATCGTCGCCGACGTCGGCGCCGGCACCGGTATCTCCGCAAATCTGCTTGCGGAGCGCGTCGGCACCGTTGTCGCGATCGAGCCGAATGCCGCAATGCGCGAACGCGCGCAGGCAAGGCCGAACGTGCACTGGGAAGCGGGGTCGGCGGAGGAGCTGCCGCTTCCGGATAAGAGCGTCGACGTCGCGGCGGCGTTCCAAGCTTTTCACTGGTTCGATCCGCTGCGAGCGTTCGCGGAATTCGCGCGCGTGGCACGGCGGCGTGTGGCGCTGCTGCAATACGAACGCGCCGAAACGCAGCCCTTTTCGGCGGCGTACGCCGCAATCGTGCGCCGCTATGCGACTGACGATACCGAAGCACTGCGCCTGCGTACGCTCGACATATTCTCGACGCTCGCGGGGAGCGGGCTGCGCCGCGCCGTCGTTCCGTTCAAGCAACGGCTTACGTCCGAGGGCGTGATCGGCCGCGTCGATTCCTCTTCGTATTTGCCGCATGAAGGCGAGGCGGCCGCGGCACTGCGCAAAGAGATACGCGACCTGTTCGACCGCTTCGCGCGCGACGGCTGCGTGGAGATGGCGATGAACGTGTACGTGCTCGCCGCGGATGTCGCGTAAACTTCGCCTCGGCATCGACGTCGGCGGCACGTTTACCGACGTCGTCGCCGTCGACGCGCAATCGCGCACGGTCGCGGCGCGCGTCAAAGTGCCGACCACGCACACCGCACCCGAAGGCGTCGCGGCCGGGATCATCGCGGGCATCGAAGCGCTTTTCGCACAAAGCGGAATCGCGGCATCCGAGGTCGCCTTCATCGCACATTCGACGACACAGGCGACCAATGCGCTGCTCGAAGGCGACGTCGCGAACGTCGGCGTGCTGGGACTGCTCGACGGATTTGGACCGCTCGCGCGCATGCAGATGCGCTTCCCGCGCCTGCAACTCGCGCCGGGCGTTCCGTTCGAAACGGCTTTTGCGTTCGCGCGCGCGGGTGAAGGCGCGCATCAGGCGTTGCAGAGCCTTCGCAGCGGCGGAGCGCAGGCGATCGCCGTTACGCAAGCGTTCTCCGTCGATCGCCCCCAGGCCGAAACCGCGGCGGCGGCGGATGCGCGTGCGCTCGGGCTGTACGCTACCGCGGGGCATGAGGTCAGTTCGATGTACGGACTGCGCGCCCGCACGCGGACTGCCGCGCTCAACGCCGCCATATTGCCGAAAATGGTGCGCACGGCGCGCATGACCGACGACGCGGTGAAACGCGCGACGATTTCCGCGCCGCTCATGGTGATGCGCAGCGACGGCGGCGTCATGGACGTGCGGGAAATGGAGCGCCGCCCGATTCTCACGCTGCTCTCCGGTCCGGCCGCCGGCGTCGCCGGAGCGCTGCTGCACGAAAACGTCACCGACGGGATCTTTATCGAAGTCGGCGGCACGAGCGCGGATTGTTCGGCGATTCGAGCGGGTATGCCGCAGATGCGGCCCGCGCGCGTCGGCGGTCATCGCACGATGCTGCGAACGCTGGACGTGCGCACGCTCGGCATCGCGGGCGGGAGCATGATCCGCGTCAACGAACACAACATCATCGACGTCGGCCCGCGCTCCGCGCATATCGCGGGGCTGAAGTACGCGAGTTTCGTCGAGCCGCAGCTGTTCGAGGGGGCGAAGATTCAGCATATCCGTCCCACCGAACATGACACACCGGACTACGTCGCGATCGTCGCAGCCGACGGCACGCGCGTGGCGCTCACGCCGACCTGTGCATCGAACATGCTCGGCTATGTGCCCGAGCACGCGTTCGCGCGCGGCAATGCGCAATCCGCGCGCCGCGGCTTCGAAGTGCTCGCGCAATACTTGCAGGCGGATCCCAAACAACTCGCGCGCGATCTGCTCGATATCGCATCGGCGAAAGTCATCGCGGCGGTGGACGAGCTCATCGCGGATTACGAGCTCGACCGCCAGACGCTGGTCGTGGTCGGCGGCGGAGGCGGCGCGGCCGCGCTGGTTCCGTATGTCGCGCAGCGCAGCGGTGTGGAGTTTCGCCTTGCGCGGGACGCGGAAGTGATCTCGCCCATCGGCGTCGCGCTCGCGCTCGTTCGTGAGGTCGTCGAGCGCACGATCGCCGATCCCAGGCCGGACGATATCGTGCGGATTCGGCGTGAGGCGCAGGACGCGGTCGTCGCCGCAGGCGCATCGCCCGAGCGGGTGGAGGTTGCAGTCGAAATCGACACGCAGCGCAATTTGGTGCGGGCGACCGCATCCGGAGCAAGTGAACTTGCCGAAAGCGCCGCGCACCGCATCGACGAACCGGCGGAGCTCGCGGCCGCGGCCGCAGCGCTCTTTCGCGCTGGTCCGGATGAGCTGCGTGAAGTGGCGGCGACGGAAGGGCTGCTCGTGTATGAACGCGTGCGTACGCTCCGCGGCCGTTTCGGACGCGTGCGGACGATGCGTGATCTGCGCGTGCTCGACCGTAGCGGCGTCGGACGTCTCGCGCTGCGCGATGCGTTCGTGCGTCAGGTGCGCGCCGGCGCCGCGCTTGACGAGCTGCGCGCCGCGGTTGAAGAGGCGACGGCGTTCGGCGACGTCGGCCGCGCACTTCCGGATATCTACGTGCTGCACGGCGCGCGGATCGCGGACTTTAGCGGCCTTGCCTCCGCGGAGCAAGCTGCCGCTCTCGCGGAAGAAGAATTGGCGGGCCGTGCGCCCGAAGCGCCGGTCGTAATCGTAACGGCTTCGCGTCCCGCGTAACGGCCTTTAGGCCGCGCGGTATGGATGCAGCTCTTCGGGATGCGAACGAAGCCATGCGATGGCGCGGCTGCGCCGCTGCGGATCGCCGTTCGCCGCCGCGAGTATCGCGGAGTCAACGCGTGTCATGCGATCGAAAATGCCTTCCCAGCGCGGATCGCCCACCGGCTGCGAGTCGATTTCTTCTTCGAGTGCGCCGCGTACCAGTTTGCGTTGTTCGGGATCGAGATTCAAACGAGGCGCCGGAAACGGCACAAAGAGCGAATTCGTAGGGAAATCGCCTCGGTCCGCCGCCAGGACCGCGGAACGCCGTACGTCGGCCAGAAACGGGCGCCGGTCCGGCGGGAGCTGCGCCGCGGACGGATGATCGATGAAATCGCGGCGCACTGCGAAACCGAAACGCGCGCACATATCGAGCCATGAACGGTCGTGGAATTCTTGTATGAGGCTTCGCAAGTTCAAACCGGCATGCTGACGCACGAACTCGGCGGCGAGCGCCATTCGCACGGCGTAGTCCGCGCCTTCGTCCTTCATCGGCGCATAGCCGTGGTGGAGAACGAAAACGTCTATGCCCCAAGCCGCGTTGGCTTCCGCGACCTCATCGCGCGTCATGAACGGCGAATCGCCGCGGCGCCGTGCCTCGAGCATCCGCGCCGCGATGAACGGTTTCGGATCGTCGAACAGGCTCTCCACAAAGGTCCGTTTCAGGGCGACGCTCAAACCGAAGGCCAACAGTGGGCTTGGCTCCTCGCCTACGACGACGCTCGCAAATCCCGCTTCGTCGTCAATGACGTGCTGCCACATCTCGAAGAGAGCGGCGATATCGCTGCTCTCGTACAAAAAGCGATCTGCAATCAATTGCCCGGCTTCCGCAAAGTCGGCCTGATGGGCTTGGCGCCCCCGCAAATGCATGTCTCCGCTCGCTATCGCATACGCCGCGCGCTCTCCTGCAGTTGCCCGGTGCGTCCCTGAAACCATTGGCGCGAGGGCCGGGTAGCAAGAGCCATGGCGCGCATTGCAATCGAGAGCAACAACCTGCGCGTGCAGCTTTCACCGTTCGATACTGTGTGGGCGATGCACGGTTCGCTGACCATTCCGCTCAAGCACATCACGCTTGCACGCGTTGAAGACGAGAGCGGCTGGAATCATTTGTGGCGCAAGATCATCGGTACGAACGCGCCGGGGCTGAAAATGGCGGGCTCGTTCTATTTGCCGGGCGGACTAGCGTTCTTGGATTACGCCGACGGCAAGAACTGTCTTCTGCTCGAGACGCTGCACGAATCGTACAAGTACGTCATCGTGCAGCTCGATCGCGATCAGGACCCCGACGCGTTCGCCGCCGAACTCAACCGCCGCATCGGCAAGACATAGAAAAAGGCCGCGATTGCTCGCGGCCTTTTTTTGCTTTGCCGGTTAGTTTACCGGAGGCTGCGTGACGGCGATGCCTTCCGCCAGTTGCAGCGCGACGGTGCTCTTCTTTCGCCCGTAGGAGTAGTAGAAAATCAGGCCGATGACGAGCCACACGATGAACCAGAACCACACCAGCGGGAAGAATCCCCACAGCAGCGGGTTGCCGACCTTCAAGTAGTAGATCAGTCCGAGCGCGGTCAGTGCCGACAATATCGGAATGATGTACGGTCCGAACGGCACCGTGAACGCGCCCTTGAGTTCCGGATGCCGTCTGCGAAGCACCGGTACGGCAATCGAGACCAGAATGAACGCGAACAGCGTTCCCATGTTCACCAGCGATCCGACGATGTTGATCGGCGTAAACGCCGCCACGATGGCGATGCACACGCCGAAGAACAGGGTTGAATAGATCGGCGTACGCCACGTCGGATGCAGCGTCGTGAATGAGGGCGGAATCAGCCGGTCGCGCGCCATCGCGAACCACACGCGGCTTTGTCCGAACATCATGACGAGCAGCACCGTCGTCAAACCGGCGATTGCGCCGATGGAGATGATGACCGACGCGGCCGGTCCCCACGAGAGGCCCATGTGGTTGACCGCGTACGCGACCGGGAACGCGTTGTTGAGCGTGAAGTACGGCGTCACGCCGTTGAGCACCAGCACGACGACGATGTACAGCAGCGTGCAGATGAGCAAACTGGCGATGATGCCGAACGGCAGGTCGCGCGCCGGATCCTTCGCTTCTTCGGCGGTAGTCGACACCGCGTCGAAGCCGATGTATGCGAAGAAGATGAACGCCGCGCCGCCGAGCATGCCGCCCCAGCCGAACGGGAAGAAGCCGCCCTGATCCATGCCGCCGCCGGTTGGAAGCGGATGCGGCGGAAGGCTGTAGTTCGCCGGCATGATGTGGCCGACGCCGATAGCGATAAAGAACAGCACGATGACGATCTTGAGCGCGACGATGATCGCGTTGACCGTACCGGATTCTTTCGTGCCGCGCGCGAGCAGCGCCGTGATGATCAAAATAATGATCGCGGCCGGAATGTTCGCGTACCCCGAGGCTCCTTGACCGGCAAGCCCCCACGTCGGGCCGTTCGCCCACTGCGCCGGAATGTGGACGCCGAACTGGTTGAGGATGTTCACGAAGTAGCCGGACCAGCCGATGCTCACGGTTGCCGCACCAAGCGCGTACTCGAGCACGAGATCCCAGCCGATGACCCATGCGAGAAATTCGCCGAGCGTCGCGTACGTATACGTGTACGCGCTGCCGGAGATCGGAATCTTACTGGAGACTTCGGCATAGCACAGCGCCGCGAGTGCGCTCACGATGCCGGCAACGACGAAGGAGATGGCGATCGACGGGCCCGCGCGGGTCGCCGATGCAACGCCGGTTAGCACGAAAATGCCGGTACCGATGATCGCGCCGATGCCCATGGCGGTAAGCGCCCAAGGCCCGAGCGTTCGCTTCAGTCCGTGCTCTTGGTTGGAGCCCTCAGCGAGAATCGTCGAGAGCGGCTTTACACGTGACAGCATATTAGGGCCGATGATTTACCTTCGCCGTGCGTCTCCCTGGTTTTCGTACGGCAAAAGTCACATGTGCCTACGACTCGGCACGCGAGAAGCCGACGTACAGGCCGCGCCCGAAAAACCCGTCCTCGTCGAATTCCACGAACAGCCCGGCCTTGCGGAACGCGTTGCGGTACTCTTCGCCCGTGAACAGCGTGAGGCGGTGCGGTTCGGTGAACGTGCGTATCCCGTCGCGCGAGGCCACCATATAATGGAAGTTGAGCACCGAGACGTTGGCGTCGCGGCGGCTGACGCTCATGCGGGCCACCTTGAGGTTTGGTTCGTCGACGAACAGTGCGTGCACCGCGCCGTCTTTCCAGTCCTCGGGACGAACCCAGGGCTCGACGATGACCACGCCCCCCGGTTTGAGGTGGCGCGCGAACGTGCCCAGCGTTTGATCCAGCCGCTGCGCGTTCGGCGCGTACGCGATCGCGCCGAACATGCAGATGATCACGTCGAAGCGTTTGGCGAGATTGAAGCCGATCATGTCGCCGAGATGAAACGGCACGCCGGGATTGCGCTCGCTCGAAATCTCGACCATCGAACGCGCGACGTCGAGGCCTTCGCACTCGAAACGATCGCGCAAATGCTCGATGTGTTTGCCGGTGCCGCACGCAACGTCGAGCAGCGCGTTTCCCCCCGAGCGGCAGCGCTCCCGGATGATGTGCGAGATGCGGTCGCTTTCGGCGGCGTAGTCTTTTCCGAGCGAACCGTAGAGCGCGTCGTAATATTTTGCGGATTGCGTGTACACAGCGGCGCACCGTTTTTGGTGCGCTTGCGGAAGGCCTGCCGGTCAAGCGTCGACAAACCATCAGCTATGATCGCTTCGCGAGCAGCGCGCGAGTTCGACGTGCTGGTCATCGGCGGCGGAAACGCCGGATGCGCCGCGGCGCTGGCGGCGGCGCGCCATGGGGCGAAAACGCTCCTGGTCGAACGCTACGGATTCTTGGGCGGCACGGCCACCGCGGCGATGGTGGGCCCGTGGATGACCTTTCACTCCGCAGGCAAGCGCATCGTCGGCGGCATCGCGCAGGAGATTGTGGAACGCCTGCAGCGCATGGGCGGCTCGCCCGGACATTTGTACGATTCGTCGGACTATGTGCCCACCATCACGCCGTTCGATCCGGAGATCCACAAAGCGCTGCTCTTCGAGATGATGCGGGAAGCCGGCGTGCAGCTTTTGCTGCATGCGTACTTTTTGCGTGCGATCGAAAGCGAGACCGGCGTCGAAGGCGCGGTGTTCGCAACGGTCGCGGGCGAACGCGAGTACCGCGCCGCCTTTACGATCGATGCTACTGCCGACGCGTACGTCGCCGCTTCGGCCGGCGTCGCCACGCAGCAAGGCGATGAACGCGGCCGCGTGCAGCCCGCGAGTTTGATGTTTCGCCTCAGTCACGTCGACCTCTCGAAAACCGCTACCTACGTTCGAATGCATCCGGATCAAATGCGCACCTCGCTCAAAGCGCACGAACGCCTGGCGCCCGCAATGACCGCCGTCGCCGGTTTGTACGATCTGTGGAACGACGCGCTCGAGCACGGCGAGGTGAGCGTGCCCCGCGAGGTCGTCTCGTTCTTCATCACGCCGTATCCGGACGAGGTGAGCGTGAACATGACGCGTGTGACGAACGTCGACCCGCTGGATCCGGACGATCTGACGCGCGCCGAAGTTGAAGCGCGCGCGCAGGTGATGCAACTGCTCGAGTTCTTCCGCAAGCGCGTGCCGGGATTCGAGAGCGCGCGCATCGCCGCGACCGGAACGCAGATCGGCATTCGCGAATCGCGCCGCATCGAAGGCGCGTACACGCTCACGCGCGAGGACGTGCTGCAGGCTCGCCGGTTTACCGACGCGGTGGCGCGCAGCGCGTATCCAATCGACATCCACAACCCCGCCGGCACCGGCACCGTGACGCAGCGTCTGCCGGAGGGCCAGAGCTACGAAATCCCCTATCGCTGCATGGTTCCGGCATACGTCGACCGCCTGCTGGTGGCCGGGCGCTGCATCTCGACCACGCACGAGGCGCTCGCCTCGACGCGCCTCACCCCGACGGTGATGACGCTGGGGCAGGCAGCCGGAACGGCCGCCGCGCTGGCGAAACAAACCGGCACGCGCCTGCGTAGTATCGACACGGAACGTTTACGCTCAATGCTCAAGGATGATGGTGTGTTACTGTAATGCATCCGGTTTTTGAACTCGCTCACCGCTACGGCATCGAGATCGAATACGCCGATCTCGGTGAATGGGGCGTGGACGAGCTGCGCTCGGAATACGATCCGGACGGCCCGGTGATCCGGGTGAACAAACGGGTGATCGAAAATCTGCCGGTCAGCGAGATCGGCGATTTC
This sequence comes from Vulcanimicrobiaceae bacterium, assembly GCA_035713505.1. Classification (GTDB taxonomy): domain Bacteria; phylum Vulcanimicrobiota; class Vulcanimicrobiia; order Vulcanimicrobiales; family Vulcanimicrobiaceae; genus DATGJX01. Next base: position 22,481 of record DASSZL010000318.1, read on the forward strand.
ATCGCATTTTCGGTCGCGCACGAGCTCTATCACCATCGCGAGCACCGCGCAGAGATTCCACGCCTGCTCGACCGCGGGGCGCGTGAAACCGCCGCGAACGACTTCGCCCGCCATCTGGTGGGGCCGCCACCCAGCACGGCGCCCTCCGGGAGCTAGTATTTCCACGCTCTTCGCCGGCATCGACGGCGGACAGAGTTCGACCAGCGCCGTCATCGGCGATGAAACCGGCCGCGTCATCGCGCGCGGAACGGGCGGCCCCGCCGACGAGGTTGGGGAAGGCCCCGGCTCAACGCGGCTGCGTGATGCACTGCGCGGTGCGTTACGTGATGCGCTCGCGCGCGCCGGATTGCCGCAGGACTCGCACTTTGCCGCGATCGTCGCCGGCATCAGCGGTTACGAAGGCAGCGTGTATGGCCGCGCTCCGGAATTGCCCGCGGATCGCGTTGCGCTCGTGCACGACACGGAGATCGCGCATGCCGGCGCGCTCGATGGGAAGCCGGGCGTCGTCGTCATCGCCGGTACCGGCTCCGTCGCATTTGCGAAAAGCGAGAACGGCGCCGGTTCGCTGTGCGGCGGCTGGGGATATCTGTTCGGCGACGAAGGCAGCGCCTTTTGGTTTGCGCGCGACGCGCTCGCGGACGCCATGCGCGAGACCGATGCCGGCGAGCAGAGCGAACTGACGCCGCTGCTGCTGCAGCATTTCTCGCAGCCTTCGCTGCGCGCTTTGGCGCGAGCCTTTTACGCCGGCGGCGTTTCGCGGGCCGATCTGGCCGCCTTGGCGCCGGTGCTGATGCGGCATGCCGAAAACGGCAGCGAACGTGCCGCGCAATACGTTCGCGACGGCGCTGCCGCGCTGGTGCTTCTCGCAAAACACGCGGCCGATCGCGCGCAAATGCCCGCTCCTGGGGTCGCATTCACCGGAGGACTGATGCAAAGCGCCGCGTTCAGCGCGCACGTCGACCGTTGGATGCACGAACTGCTGCCGCAGGCAAGGCGCGTCGTTCCCCGGCGCGACGCGGCGGAAGGCGCGCTGCTCTTAGCGTATCGCCCGGTATGACACTGCTCGATCGACTGCGCGGCGGTCTTATCGTCTCGGTTCAAGCTCGAACCGGCTGCGCTTTGGACGATCCGCGGGTGCTTGCGGCCATGGCGCAAGCGGCGCAAGAAAACGGAGCCGCCGGCGTACGCATTCAAGGGGTACGCAACCTGCAGGCGGTGCGCAAGCGCGTGGGCATCCCCATCGTCGGTATCATCAAACGCGAGTACGACGGCTTCGAACCGTACATCACGCCGACGGTGCGGGAAGTGCGCGAGGTGCTCGAGTGCGGCGCGGAGATCGTCGCGTTCGATGCGACGGGCCGCGCGCGTCCGCAAGGCCGCGAGATCGGCGAGCTGGTCGCTGCGATCCACGGCGGCGGCGCGCTCGCGATGGCGGATTGCGCGCTTGCCGGCGACGGGGTCTGTGCCCAAGCCGCCGGAGCCGACATCCTGGCCACGACCCTGTGCGGCTATACAAAGGAAACGCGCGGGACCGAGCTTCCAGCCTTGGATCTGGTGCGGGCGTTCGCCCAATTGGGCTGCTTCGTCATCTGCGAGGGAGGCATTCATGCGCCGGCGGCCGGAGCCGCGGCGCTGGACGCGGGAGCGGACGCCGTAGTGGTGGGGACCGCGATCACCAACACGGAATGGCTGGTACGGGAATACGCAGCCGCTTTAGGCCAACCTAAGTCGTCGCCCGCGTAGGACGCTGTTCCCTATAGTCAAATAGGGGTTGAGAAAATCTCATGAGGATCCCGGGAGCGCGGGGTCCTCTTACATCGCTCGCACTTTTTGGGGTTAGCAGTTGGCAGAGAATAGAGATCCGGTCGTGCACCTCGACCGAGGGTTCTGGACGGCAACGGCGGTCATCGTGCTGCTGTCGATCGCCGCGATCTTGTTTTGGGTATTCGTGCCGATTACGGGCATCATGCCGGAAGCCGTCGATCGCGCGGCGCAGATTGACTCGCTGTATCGTTTCCTTGCGGCCTCGGGCACCGCGCTGCTCGTCGCGGTTTTCGGATACATCCTGTATTTCGTCTTCCGTTTTCGCCGGCGCGCGAATCAATCCGCGGACGAAATCGGCTTGCAGATCCACGACAATCACAAACTCGAATTTTGGTGGACGCTGCTTCCCGCGCTCTACATTCTCATACTCGCGATCATCAGCGTGAATCTGTTCTTCCAAATCGAGCCGGTGAACGCGCAAGGCAACACGCTCGTCGTCGAGGCTCTCGGACACCAGTGGTACTACACGTTCCGCTATCCGGGCATCCACGGCGAAGTCAAGGAAATGCACCTGCCGCTCCACCAGCCGGTCACCCTGCACGTAACCTCGTACGACGTCATCCACTCGTTCTGGATTCCGGACATGCGCTTGAAAGCCGACATGGTGCCCGGCTCCATCAACACGCTCGTGTTCACGCCGACGCGCGTGGGTAAATACGAACTGCTGTGCACGGAGTTCTGCGGCACGCTGCACGGCGCGATGCGCAGCGGAACGCCGAACGATCCGGCGTACGTCTACATCGACCCGCCGGACAAGTACAAAGCCTGGTATGACGCGACGCAAAAAGCGCAGGCGGGTGCGAGCGACGCGATTGCCGTCGCCTCTGCCGGAGCCGTCAATCTCACGGGCGGCGACCCGGCCAAGGGCCACGAGCTTTTCGAAACCAAATGCTCGGCGTGCCACGCGCTTGGGCCGTTCGACAAGAAGATCGTCGGACCGGGTCTCATGGGCGTGCTGCACGACCCGGCGCATCCGAATCTTGTGAACGGCGAGAAAGCCACACCGGACAACGTAGCCAAGATTTTACAGAACGGCTTCAACGGTCCGATGGGCACGATGCCGAATCAAACGGCGAACGGGCTTTCCGATAAAGACATCGCGAATCTCGTCGCCTACCTCAATTCATTAAAATAAACGCGGAGCAACAATGGCTGTAGCAGCGGTACACTCGGGCGGCATTGCCGACCACATTCATCCGGAGCCCGAAGGTTTTCTTCGGAAGTATGTTTTCTCGATCGATCACAAGATCATCGGGATCCAGTATTTGGTGACCGCCGGAATCTTCATGATTCTGGCCGGCGCACTCGCTGAACTCATCCGCGTCCAACTGATGAAGGCCAACGGCGGATTCATGACGCCGGACACGTACAACGCGGTGTTCACGATGCACGGATCGACCATGGTGTGGTTCGTCATCATTCCGCTTCTCACGGGCGCCTTCGGCAATCTCGTGATGCCGGTGCAAATCGGCGCGCGCGACGTCGCGTTCCCGTGGCTGAACATGATCGCGTACTGGATTTTCCCGGTCGCGGGCCTCATGCTGTACTCGTCGTTCCTGATGGGCGCGCCGGTGGCCGGCTGGACCGAGTATCCGCCGATGTCGCTGCAGGGCGCCGCCGGCACCTCGATGTGGTGCGCCGCGGTCTTTCTGGTCGGAATCGGCTCCACGATGACCGGCATGAACTTCCTGGTGACGATTCTCAAGATGCGCGCGCCGGGCATGACGTTCACGCGCATGCCGCTGTTCGTGTGGGGACAGTTCGTGACCGCGCCGCTGCTGATGATCGCGACGACGGCGCTCGGCGCCGCGCTTGCCGCCCTCTTCATCCAGCGCGAGTTCGGCGTGCCGTTCTTCGACCCGACCAAAGGCGGCAGCCCGCTGCTGTGGCAGCATATGTTCTGGTTCTACTCGCACCCCGCCGTCTACATCATGATTCTGCCGGCGTTCGGCATCATCTCCGAAGTCTTCCCGACGTTCGCGCGCAAACCGATTTTCGGTTACAAGATGATCGCGTTCTCGTCGTGCGCCATCGCGATTCTCGGCTTCATGGTCTGGGCGCACCACATGTTCACCTCCGGCATGGCGCCGACGCTGCAGCTGCCGTTCATGGTGATCACGATGCTCATCGCCATTCCGACGGGCGTGAAAATCTTCTCGTGGACGACGACGCTGTTCGGCGGCGTCCTCGAGTTTTCAACCGCGATGCTGTACTCCATCGGTTTTCTGCTGCTGTTCACCATCGGCGGCGTGACCGGCGTGTTCCTCGCCGCGGTTCCTTTCGATCTGCACGCGCACGGCACGTACTTCATCGTCGCGCATTTCCACTACGTCATCGCCGGCGGCAGTTTGATGGGCGCGCTCGCGGGCCTGTACTTCTGGTACTCCAAGATGACGGGTCGCCTGATGAACGAGACGATGGGCAAATGGTCGTTCTGGCTGTACATGATCGGCATGAACGGCACGTTCTTGCCGATGCACTGGCTGGGTCTGTGGGGCATGCCGCGCCGCTACGCCGTGTACGATCCGCAGTTCCAGACGTGGAACCAAATCGAGTCCTGGTTCTCGTTCGTGATGACGGCCTCGATCTTGCTGACGATGTTCAACGCCATCTGGTCGCTCAAGCACGGCAAGAAGTCGGGACACAATCCGTTCAGAGCGCGCACGCTCGAGTGGCAGATCCCCTCGCCGATGCCGTACTACAACTTCAAGCACATCCCGTCGGTGTTCGCTCCTCCGTACGACTTCGCCGAACCGCTTCCGTATCGCGGACTGGAAGAAGAACTCACCGACTCGCCCCCGCCGATCCCGGCCGCCCATTAGGAGCAACATCTAAACAATGGCTGTAGCTAGCGTCACGCAGGCCGGGATCGTCGGCCGCCATCATGAGGAGCCGGACCAGCTCTACGTCGAGACGCGCGAACTGCGCGTTCAGGGCTTCCTGTTGTTCATGGTCAGCGACCTCGTGCTGTTCTCGTCGTTCATTTTCGCATATCTGTATCTGCGCAACACCGGCCAAGGCTGGCCGCCGCCGGGTGCGCCGAAACTCGATCTCGCGCTGGCGGCGCTCAACTCGGTCATCCTGTTCGGATCCGGCGCGACGATGCACTTCGCACTGGAAAACTGGAAGCACCGCAACTTCATGAAGTTCGCGAACTGGATCATCGCGACCATCGTTCTGGGCGCCATGTTCCTCTCCGGGCAAATCGTCGAATACGCGAAGCTCGCGGTCGGCTGGGGAAGCAGCGGCATCTTCGGTGCGGGCTTCTTCACGCTCACGGGTATGCACGGTTTTCACGTCTTCTGCGGCATCATTTACCTGACGGTGCTGCTGCTTCAGGCGGTGCAAGGCAAGTACACGTTCAACAAGTACACCGGTTTGACGCTCGGCACGCTGTATTGGCATTTCGTCGACGTCATCTGGGTTGTGCTGTTCTCGATCTTCTATCTGTACTAGGAGCGCAAGCAATGGAAGGTATTAGTTCAACCGTCGCCCACGTAGAACGCATCCTCGCGTTTGCCTTCGGCGTCGTGGTGCTCATCGTGGCGTCAGTCGCGCTCAAGAACGATTGGAAGACCAAAGGCTTGGAGAATCAAGTCTTCAAGATGATGCTCGCGCTGCTGGCGCTCGGCGCGTTTCTGGCGATTCTCGCCAGCGTGAACGTGCTCGCCGGAAAGGGCGTGGAAATCTAATGTTCGATCCCACCGACGAACGCGGCGTACCGACCAGCCGCGGCATACCGAAAGCCGTCATCATCGCGGCCACCATCGGCATCCTCTCGATCTTTGCCATCGGCGGTTGGACCATCGCTAACGGCGGCTACGGCCACGTGTGGCCCTCGCAGCAGGCGCTGCGCATCCCGCTGAGCGGTTCGAACGCCTATCAGCACTAGGCGCTAGCGCTTAGTGCCGCGGGTTGATGCCGACGGCCATCACCGGGATTTCTTCCGGCAGCACGCCGGTGGATTTTCCGTCGATTTTGTGCAGGCCGCCGTACTCCGAAAATTCGCACATCGCCGGCAGCGTCATGTCGGGTAGTTTTTTCATGCCGTAGCATTCCCACTCGCAGCAGAGTTGCTGATCGGCGAAGAGCACGGCGACATAGCCGCTCGCGCCTAAGTCCGACTCGTCGTCTGGCGCTCGATAGCGAACGTAGCCGTCGATGAGATAGATGGGTTTGTAGGTCTGCCTGTACGCAATGAGCGGGGCTACCAGCAGGTAGATGAAGTACGCCAAGAAGGCGAGCGCGGCAAGCGCGAAGATCGGTGAGAGAATCCACATGTCGTGCGGTTTGGCGACACGCGCGCGCCAGATGATGCCCCAGGTGAGCATGCCGAAAAATAGCATGCCGAGCAGCGGTTCAACGGCAATGGCGAAGCGTCCGGTCAGGCCGCGCCAAACGATGAGCCGTTCGCGCGCCGTCCATGGCCTGCTGGCCAGATGGTCGCCTCGCTGAATCTTTCGGAGTTTCATCTACCTCTCCGAGTATTCCACGCTTTCGGCGGGTTGCGCGCGGTCGATCATAACTTTATGATTCGCCGACGGAGCAAGCGTACCGAGCGTTCGTCCCCACCGGCCGCCGATGCGCGAGTCGATGAACATCTCCGCTGCCGGATTGTATGGATCGCGTGCAAGCAGCGCCGCCTGCCAGAGCAGCGCCATGCGCTCGACGATGGAGCGCGCACGGCTTTCCGCGGTTTGCGCGTCACGCAAAAGCGAATCGAGTTCGTCCGCCGCCTTCCGCATGCGTGCATCGTCCAGCGCGGGCGCGATCTCGGCATGAAATGCGTCGAGCCCCTCCGGCTGCTTCGTGAGCGCCCGCAGAACGTCGAGCGCGATGACGTTGCCCGACCCTTCCCAAATCGAATTCACGGGCGCTTCGCGGTACAGGCGCGGCATCGGCGATTCTTCCACGTAGCCGTTCCCGCCCAGACACTCGAGCGCTTCGCCGATGACGACGGGCGCGCGTTTGCACACGTAATACTTGCCGACCGCGACGCCCAAACGCCGGATCGCCGCCTCGCGCGGGTCGCTTTCGGTGCGGTCCGCAGCGCGCGCCAAACGAATGAGCAGCGCCATCGCCGCTTCGGATTCGAGTGCGAGATCGGCCAGTACGTTCTGCATCGCGGCCTGATCGATCAGCGCCTTGCCGAAGGCGTGCCGATACGTCGCATGATGAATTGCCTGCGCAAGCGCTTGACGCATCAGCGCCGACGAACCGTTGATGCAGTCCAGCCGCGTGCAGTTGATCATCTCGACGATCGTCTGCACGCCGCGGCCGGCCTCACCCACGAGGAGCGCCCAGGCGCCTTCGAGCTCGATCTCGCTCGACGCGTTGGAGCGGTTGCCCATTTTGTCTTTGAGGCGCTGAAGGTACACGGCATTGCGCGTGCCGTCCGGCAGTATACGCGGCAACAGGAAACAGCTCAGCCCCGCGCCGGTTTGCGCCAGCACGAGGAACGCATCGCTCATCGGCGCGGAGCAAAACCATTTGTGGCCGGTGAGCAGAAACGCATCGCCGAGTTCCGTGCGCTCCGCAAATTCCGCGCGCATCAGATTCGCGCGCACGTCCGAGCCGCCTTGTTTCTCGGTGAGCGCCATGCCGCAGATCGCGCTGCGCTTTTCGTCTATGGGCTGCAGCTGCGCGTCGTAGTCGCATTCGGCGAAGCGCGGTTCCCAGAGGCGCGCGAGCTGCGGCTGCATCCGCAGTGCCGGTATCGCCGCGTACGTCATCGAGATCGGGCAGCCGTGACCGGCCTCGACCTGTCCCCACACGTAAAATTTTGCGGCGCGCGCCGTGTGCGCGACCGGATCGCTGCTGACCCACGGCGCCGCGTGCAAACCGTTACGCGTCGCGACGCGCATCAATTGGTGATACGCGGGATGAAATTCGACTTCGTCGATGCGATGCCCGAAGCGGTCGTGCGTACGCAGTTTGGGCGGGTACTCGTTGGCGAGGCGCCCCCACTCTTGCGCCTCTTCGCTGCCCGCATGAGCGCCGAGCTGCGTTAGCGCGATTAGCGCACTGGACGCGCCCTCGCGTGCCAGGCGTTTCCACCAGCGCGCGGTCGCTGCGAAAGACGTTGTAGCCGCTCAGCGCCGGCGGCTGATTGAGGACCTCGTGCGTGCGGGGCATACCGCTCACTCGGTTGCGGCCGACCGGATCTCCTGTTTGCGACTGGAAAGCGTCGAGGCAACCGCCAAGGCAAGCAGCGCGACGGCTGCGAACGCGAGATAGGTGTCGCGGTAGGCCGCGGCGTCGGAGAGGGCATGGCCCATGATGCCGCCGGCAAGCGAGCCGCCCACGATCTGCCCCATGATGAGGAACTGGCTCAGCAGTCCAATCGACGTTGCGCGCGTGCGCTCCGTCGTTTCATTCGTGACGATATAACGAGTCGGCGCGCCGAGCAGCGCGCCGAAGCCGATGCCCGCGACGATCATCGCGACGACCGAAAGCGCGAGCGAGGTAAAGAACAGCGCGAACAGCACCAGACCCGCTTCGGTCAACAGCGCTCCGACGAGCAGCACGTCGCGGCTGCCGATGCGATCGAGCGCGCGCCCGGAGCCGGGAATGACCGCGACAAACATGAACGCCCCGACGGCCGCAACCAATCCGGCGGCGGCGTATGAAATGTGCTGAGCGCCGACGAGCACCGCCGGAATGAAGAACAGCGAGCCCTCGAGTATGCCGATCAGGATTTCGAGCACGTATGTCTTGGCGAGTTGGCGATTCGCGAACAGCGCGGGCGGAACGATTGGATACCGGCACGTGCGCTGCCACAGCACGAATCCGGCGAGCAGCAGAATGCCGACCGCGATCGTGACCACGTGCGCGCCGTTGATGCCGTACATCAAAAACAGCAAACCCACGCAGAGCAAGAACAGGCCGGCGACGTCGAGCGGCCCGCGAACGCGCGGCGCGTTCGTCGGAACGTGGCGCACGGCGAGCACGAGCACCGCGGCCGCAATCGGGAAATTCGGTGCGAAGATGAAGCGCCACGAAACGAAGTGCGTGACCATGCCGCCGTACACCGGACCGAGCACCGCCGCGAGCCCCCACGTTGCGGCGACAAGACCGAGCGCAGCGCCGCGGCGCTGCGGCGGAACCGCGTCACCGATTGCCGCGGTCGCCACCGGGAAGATGCCGCCCGCGCCGAACGCTTGCACCGCGCGTGCAAGCAAGAAGACGCCGTAGTCGTGTGAAACGACGGCAAGCGCGCTGCCCGCGACGAAAATAGAAACGCACGCGATGTAGATCGGACGGCGTCCGTAGCGATCCGCCAGCGTGCTCATCACGGCGATACCGACGATGTTCACGAGCAGATAGAGCGTGAAAACCCACGCGAGATCGCCGGTGGCGACGGTGAACTCTTTGCCGAGCGCGGGAAGCGCGGGCGCCAGGACGCTGAGATCGAGTGCGCCGAGGAAGACGCCAAGACCAAGCGTCAGGAGCAGCGGCAGGACGGTGCGGTCGAGCTTATGACCCGCGAACGTCGTCGTAGTTGCTTCCAAGGGTTACGTGCCTACCTGCAGATGGGCCGAAGGCCGGGGGGCGTGGAGCGCGCAGCGCGGATACGCCATTTAGAAAATAATCCGATCGATCACCATGCTCGCGCAGATGAACGCGAGATAGAGCAGCGAGTACAGGAACATCGTGCGCGCCGATTTCGTCGTCGCATCGCGCAGCGTGCGCACCGCGTAATAGGTGAAAATGATTCCGAGTCCGGCCGCGACCGCGGCGTAGAGCGGGCCCATCACGTGCAACGGCCAGTACAGCGCCGCGGAGCCCAGCAGCAGCACGATCGTGTAGATCAGGATGTCGCGCTTGGTGCGTTCGTCGCCATAGACGTTGGGCAGCATCGGAACTCCCGCTTTGTCGTAATCCGTTTCGGTCATCAGTGCGAGCGCCCAGAAATGCGGCGGCGTCCACAAGAAGATGATCGCGAACAGTCCGAGCGCCGGACCGCCGATTCCATGCGTGACGGCCGCCCAGCCGACGAGCGGCGGAATGGAACCCGCTGCGCCGCCGATGACGATATTTTGCGGCGTGCGGCGTTTGAGCAGCATCGTGTAGAGCACGACATAATAAACGTTGCCCGCCATAGAGAGCCACGCCGCCAGATGATTCACGCGGAAGTAGAAGATCGCGAACGAGAGCACGCCCATCACGCATGCGTGCGTCGTCGCGGCGAAAATCGAGATGCGGCCCGAAGGAAGCGGACGCGAACGCGTGCGCTTCATGATGCGATCGATGTCGACGTCGTACACGCAGTTCAGCGTGCCGGCCGACATCGCGGCAAGGGCGCCCCCGAGCATCGTCCAGCCGAAAATGCCGAGCGGCGGAATGCCGCGTGAAGCCATCACCATGGCGGCTGCCGTCGTGATGAGCAGCAAATACATGATGCGCGGCTTGCCCAGTTCGTAATAATCGTTGAACAAGCCCAGCCAGCCCACCGCTCGCGCGGGAGCGACGCCTTCGACGCGAGCGACCGTGGTGTTCATGCGGTCACATGCTCGCGCGCGGGCATGCTGTCGAGCGCGGCAAACGCCGTCGCGGAAACGAACGCAAGAAAAACCAGCGCCGCATTTGCGGCATGCGCTTCACGCAAGTCGATTGGCAGCCGCAGCGCCACATTCAACAGTCCGAGCAACACCTGCACGAACACCAGGCCAAGACCGATCGTTGCGGCCGTGCGCACGCGCGAAGACGCGCCCAGCGCCCATACGAGCGCAAAGGAGATGACGGCGGTCAGCAAGCAGGCTGCCGCGATAAAACGATGGAGCATCTGCACGGCTTGTCCCGGCGTATATACCACGACATTGCCGGCGCATCCCGGGATGTCGATGCAGGCCAGGCCGGCGCCGCTCGAGCTGACGTACGCGCCCACGCACATCGTGATGAACGCGACGGCGGCGGCTCCGCCGAGGATACCGGTCAAGGCTGCCTGCCGGCGCGAGCCGGCGCCCCGCGCGTCCTGTTGCGCCGCGAACGCGAAAATTGCCATGCAGCTGAGCGAGCCGACGAACGCCATCGCGGTGCCCCAGTGCCACACGACCGAGATGGGGCTGTTGGCGAGATGCACGGTCGCCGCGCCCAGGAAGACCTGGAAAAGGAAGAGCCCGGCGATGACCAGGCCCGTCGGAGTGACGAAACCGGCGTCGTTGCGGCGCCGCCAGGCGGCCGCCAAAACGCCGGCGACCAGCAGCGAGAGCAGAGCCGCGGTGAGGCGATGCGTCCACTCCCAGACGGTGCCGCCCCCCATGGAAGGGATGAATTCGCCGTGGCAGAGCGGGTAGTCGGGGCAGGTCATGCCCGCGCCGTTGATGCGGGTCCAGCTGCCCAACATGACCTCGCCGTACGCGACCGCGACGGCCGCGAGGCTGAGGCGTGCGAGAATCTTCACTAGACTTCAGAGTCTACCGAATCGACCTGAGTGCGACAATGACTTTGTCGCGCCTAACACCCCTGAATCGCGCCGTCCACCTTACCGGCGGCCAGGTTTTCGTCGCGTAGAATGACCGGAATACGTTTTTGAAAGTCATCCGCGGCGAGCCTTGCTTGCTGCGTGGAGGTCGGATCGCTCGGGTCGTGTCCCATCGCGGGCGGAGCCGGCAGGCCCTGCGTTTGCGGAACGGTGCCGCGAAGCTCGCCCGTGGGCTGCTCGGCCAGCGGATCTCTCACGCCGTACACCGCTTCATTCGACTTTTGCTGCCCTTCGTCGAACTGCGACATGTCGCGAAAATCCTGATAGGCGAGGAAGCCGTTGAGATCGCGCGCGACTTTTTGCTGACTCCACAGCGCGCCGCCCAGTTCATCCGCGAATTCCTTGAGCGCTTTGGCTTCTTGCGGATCCTTCGTGGCGGCGGCAACTTTGCGCAGACGTTTTACTTCGTCGTCACCGGAACGCGCCTGCATCATCAGGTTTTTCGCGAGGTCGCCCAGCGCTCGCAGACTCTTGTAGCGGTGCATCTCGTTGCCGTCATCCAAGTTCGCCAAACGCAGCTGCGTGATCGTGCTGCCGATAATCTGATCGTTGTCTAGCGTCGCGGCGATCGCGCTGTTCGCATGCGTGATGATCGAGGCGCAGCGCGCGGATACACGAATTGTCGCAATGGTTTTTAGCGCGGGCGTCGCGGATGGCTGCGGCGCGGGTGACGCCGCGGGCGGCGGCGGCAGTATGGCGACCGTCAGCGCCGCGGCGGCGAGCATGTGCTGGAGCATTCGGGCTACCTCGTACTGTTAATAGTGCACCCGAAGGGCTTCGCGTGACAACTGCGCGAACGCCCTGCGCGTGGCCGCTTCCCGACGATTTTGGGCACTGCTTGCGTTGCTTGTTTTAGCCGGCTGCCGCGACGTGCGCGTACAGACGCTGCGGCAAGGAGCCACGCCGTACCTCGACGGCGGAAATGAAATCGTCGTCGTGCGTGATGAGGCCTCGCTTGAACGGCTGGGCATACGTGCCCCGGTGCGTTTCCGAAGCGAGTTCGGCGTGGTATTGCTGATGGGGCCGCACGACCGCAGCGGCTATCGTCAAGTCATCGAATCGATACGCGCGAATCCCGACGGCGTGCGCGTCGTCGCGTTTGAAGAGCCGCCCGCCAGCGGCGGCCAGCCTTCGAACAAATACCGTACGTTCACACTCTGGATCGTGCCGAATACCGTCTACCGGCGCGGGGTGAAGGTCCTGGTCGTGACGCCGTCCGACGTGCCGGTCGCCTCGACGAGCCTGCCCTAGTGGAGCCCGAACTCTCGCTCGATCTCTCGGTCGTGGCCGACAACGCCCGCGCTTGGCGGCGGCACGCCGGCGTCCCCCTCTACGCCGTCGTCAAGGGCGAGGGGTACGGCTGGGGCTTCGCGCGTCTGGTCCGGGCGCTCGCGGACGTGGCCGACGCCTTTTGCGTGGCCGATGAGCAGGAGCTGCGGCAAATTCGCACGCTCACGCGCGCGCCGGTCGTCGTGCTGGGTTCGGTGGCTCCCGACCGCTTGGCGCAAGCGTATCGCACGGACGGACAGCCGAACATCGGGACGGTCACCGAACTCGAGGTCGCGCAGCGCGTCTTTCAGGCATTGGGCAAGCCCTTGCGGGTGCGCGTGGGGGTTCGCCCGGCGGCGGCTTGGTCGGGCCTGTCTTTGGAGGGGGTCCGGGACTTCGCGCCCGCGCTCGCGCAAGCCGGCGGGATCGTGCAGGCGTGGACCCATCTTACGGACCTGGAAAGCCGGGACGCTCAGCTTTCGACCTTCCACCGTGCTCTCGAGCTCATGCGGCTTGCCGGCGTGAACGTTGAGGGGACCGACGTCCTGAGCACCTTCCCCCTGGCGGCCGGCGGCCCGCTCGGCGATGCCGTGCGCATCGGCGTCGGGCTGTTTGGGGCGACCGGCGGCTTCAGCGTGCCCGGGGTGCGGTGCGCGCTCACGGTAACCGCGCCGCTCGTGCGCCTGGAGCGACATTCGGCCGGGACGCGCGTGGGATATGGGGGTACGATGCTTGCCGATGGGGAGACGATCGCGACGGCGCGATGCGGCTATGCCGACGGTTTGCCTAAGAGTCTGGCGGGCGCGGACGATATCTTATCGGTTGGTATGCAGTACGTCACCGCGCGAGCGTCACGGCTCGATGTCTCCGGAGGGCAGCTCGTCTTGCTCGATCGGGAGACCGACCTCGACGCATTTGCAGCTCGGTGCGCACGTCTTCCACATGAAATTGTCACAGCGTTCGGAAACCGCGCGCGGGCGAGCGGCGTTTCTCTAGAGGTTTGATGCTGGCACACGAAGCGTTCGCATTAGAAGTACGCGTTGAGCGGTTGGGACTGGTTCTCGAACCGAGCGGCGAGGACTCCGAAGCCGAAGGCACGCTCAATCCCGCGTCCGCGCGCAGCCGCAGCGGCGAGCTTTTGCTTTATCCGCGCGATGTCGCCCGCGGCAACATTTCGCGCGTGGGCCTGGTGAAAGGCCTGCCGAACGGCGATCGGTTCATGTTTGCGCGCGACGGATTCGCGCTCGAACCCGATGCGGCGTACGAATTGCGCCCGCATCCGGGTTACGGCTGCGAAGATCCGCGCGTCACGTTCGTTCCCGTGCTCGATCAGTACGTCATGGCGTACACCGCGTTCGGTCCGCAAGGGCCGCGCATCGCGATCGCGCTTTCGGACGACGGGTATGCGTGGAAGCGCATCGGTTTGCTGCATTTCGACAAGCCGGGCATGCACATCGGCGACGACAAAGACGCCGCGTTTTTTCCCGAGCCCGTCCTCTCGCCCACCGGCGTGAAGTCGCTTGCGTTCTATCATCGCCCGATGCTGCATCTCTCGGCGGTCGACGGACGCGCGGCGATTCCGATGATCGAGCGCATGCCGTTCGCGGATCGCGAGTCGATACGCATGGCGTACATTCCGCTCGAGCCGGTGCTGCGGGATCGTCAAAACATTCTGGACGTATGCGAAAGCGTGCTCGTCATGTCGCCCAACAACGACTGGGGTTCGCTCAAACTCGGAGCGGGAACGCCTCCGGTGCGCATCGCCGAAGGATGGATGTCGCTGTATCACGCGGTGGACGTGCTCGATCATCGCACGAGCAAGCCCAAGCTCAAATACAGCGCGGGCGTCATGATTCACGATCTCGAGCAGCCGCACAAGATCATCTACCGCTCGCCGCAGCCCGTGCTCTCGCCTCAGGCCGACGCGGAACTGCGCGGAATCGTGGACAACGTCGTGTTTCCGACGGGGATAGATCCGCGCCCGGATGTGGGACCGCGCACGTTCGACTTCTATTACGGGATGGCGGACTGGTCCATCGGAGCGGCGCGCCTGGTTCTCGGGGAGACCGAAGGCGTGCGCGAACCGGCCGAAAGCGCTGCTTAGATACCTCGCCGTTTCGGCGATCATCGTCGTAACGGCGTTCCTCATCGTCGGCGTGTATTGGAATCGCGAGCAGCTTGCGATCCGGATCAAGTCGGTATTCGTGCGGGTTCCGCCGAAAGCGGCGCAAACGCAGCCGCCGTCGAAGCGGGAGGCGGGCGCTTTTATCGCCGACGCAGGCTGGGCGCTCTCCGTACTGCCGGAATGCTTCACGCAAACGAGCAAGTCGACGGGGCCGCTCAAATACGTGCTCGCAAATTTGCCGGCCGGCTCGTCGATGCTGCGCCCGGGCACTACGGTGAACAGCGCGGATTGCACGGTGTCGGTCAGCGCCGACTCGGTCACGGTAACGCGCGGAAGCGATAAACTGCGCGTACCGCCAATCGCGCGGCTGTATCAGTCGCCGAACCGGCTCGCACTTCTGCGCGGCGCGGACAATGGATTTGAGTTGCGCGTTTATGCGACCGTTGCGGCGCCCTCGGGGAGCAAATAAATTGAGAAAACATCTAGGCGCCATGAGATCATGGCGGCCCCGCGAAGTGGGGGGCGCGCAGGCTAGGCCGAAGCGCCTTTTTAAATGATAGACGAAGAAGTGCGAAAGCGGCGGACGTTTGCGATTATTTCGCATCCGGACGCCGGCAAAACGACCCTCACGGAAAAACTCTTGCTGTACGGCGGCGCGATCCAAACCGCCGGCCAGGTTTCCGCGCGCCGTGCGCAGCGAGCCGCGACCAGCGACTGGATGGAGCTCGAGAAGCAGCGCGGCATCTCGATCACCTCGACCGTGCTGCAGTTTCCGTACGAAGGCTTCACGATCAATCTGCTCGATACGCCTGGCCACCAAGATTTCGGCGAGGACACGTACCGAACGCTGCTGGCCGCGGATAGCGCCGTGATGCTCATCGACGCCGCCAAGGGCGTCGAGCCGCAGACGAAAAAACTCTTCGCGATCTGCCGCGCGCGCCGCATTCCGCTCTTCACGTTCATCAACAAGATGGATCGCCCGAGCCGCGATCCGCTCGAGTTGCTGGACGAACTGGAGAACGTGCTCGGGATCGGCGCGTTTCCGATGAACTGGCCCCTGGGCAATGGTCCCTCGTTCAAAGGCGTCTACGATCGCAACACGCGCGAAGTACATTTGTTCGAGCGCAGCGCCCACGGCGCCAAGCGCGCGAGGGAACAGGTCGCCGACGTGAACGATCCGCTGATTCATTCGCTGCTCGACGAACAGTCGTATCGCGAATTTCGCGAGGGCCTCGAACTGCTCGAAGGCGCCGGCGCCGATTTCGAACATGACGCGATGCTGCGCGGCGAGGTGACGCCGGTGTTTTTCGGCAGCGCCGTCACGAACTTCGGCGTGCAGCTCTTCCTCGACAACTTCGTACGAATGGCGCCGCCCCCGGCGGCGCGCGCGGGCGTCGAGCCTACCCGCGAAGAATTCTCCGGCTTCGTCTTCAAGATTCAGGCGAACATGGATCCGCGCCATCGCGACCGCGTGGCGTTCGTGCGGGTGTGTTCCGGTAAATTCG
The DNA here is from genome assembly GCA_035713505.1 of Vulcanimicrobiaceae bacterium. Classification (GTDB taxonomy): domain Bacteria; phylum Vulcanimicrobiota; class Vulcanimicrobiia; order Vulcanimicrobiales; family Vulcanimicrobiaceae; genus DATGJX01. The sequence goes on from DASSZL010000318.1 coordinate 38,688, forward strand.
AGCGCGACATGACCGTGCGCAACGTGCGCACGGGCAAAGACGTGCGCCTCTCCCGGGCGATGCGTCTGTTCGCGAGCGAGCGAGAATCGCTCGATGCCGCGTACGCCGGCGACGTGGTAGGCCTGGCGAACCCCGGCGTCTTCGCGATCGGCGATACGATCTGCGAAGGAAAACCGGTGCAGTTCGAACCGATTCCCGCGTTCGCGCCCGAGCATTTCGCATCGGTGCGCAGCATCGACACCGGTACGTACAAGTCGTTCGGAAAAGGCATCGCGCAATTGCGTGAAGAGGGCGCGATCCAAGTGCTGTATCCGTACGGATCCATGCGCACCGAACCCATTCTCGCCGCGGTCGGCGCTCTGCAGTTCGAAGTCGTGAAATACCGCCTGGAATCCGAATACAACGTGAAAACGATTTTCACGTCGCTGCCGTACAGCGTCGCGCGGCACGTCATCGGCGAACGTGAACTCATCGGCGGCGCCAAATTGCCTTCCAACGCGAAACTCGTCGAAGACTGGGACGGCCGCCCCATCGCGCTGTTCGAGTCCGAATGGTCCCTGCGTTTGGGAGAAGAGTGGAACCCCAAACTGCGCTTCACGGAGACGAATGAAGAGATTACTGTTCCTGCTGGCGGCATGTAGTATCGCGGGGTGTTCCTACCAGAACGCGCATGAGCGCGTTGCCGACTCCCTGACGCGCGCGGTGATCGCAAACGATCTCTCGCCGGTCATGAACCGGTTGGCTCCGGGCATCGAAGGCGAACTCACGCGCGTGCGCGTCGCCGAACTTTCCGATCAACTCAATGCGCAGGGAGCGTACCGGGGCCTGCATCAAACGTCCGGCTCGTGGTGCCCGCGGAGCACCCTGTGTTTTGACGTGCAGTTCGAAAAGGCGCCGTTCCACGAGATCATGAAACTTGCCAAAGACGGAAAGGTGACGTACTGGTGGATACGCGCGGCACGCAAACAATCATAACGATAGAAGACGTAAGGGCGGCCGCGCGCCGTTTGGACGGCATAGCGCATCGCACGCCGGTCATGACCTCACGAACGCTCAGCGGTCGCGCGGGCGGCGAGATTTTCCTAAAATGCGAGAACTTTCAGCGCATGGGCGCCTTCAAGTTTCGCGGCGCCTACAATCGCATCGTGCAGCTCGACGGCGTGCAGCGGCGCGCGGGCGTCGTGGCATTCTCCAGCGGCAATCACGCGCAGGGCGTCGCGCTCGCGAGCAAACTGCTCGGCGTTCCCGCGGTCATCGTGATGCCCGAAGACGCGCCCAAATCGAAGATCGCGGCAACGCAAGAATACGGCGCGGAGGTCGTGTTCTACGACCGCCATCGATCGCATCGTGCCGAGATCGCGCAAAAAATTTGCGACGAGCGCGGCGCCGTGCTCGTGCCGCCGTTCAACGATCCCGATATCATCGCCGGAGCCGGTACGGCCGCGCTCGAGCTGCTCGAGGACGTTCCGGAAATCGACGCGCTGATTACGCCGGTCGGCGGCGGCGGGCTGCTTTCCGGCAGCGCCGTCGCGGCGCACGGCTCAAATTCGCAGATCGTGATGTACGGCGTCGAGCCCGAGGCCGGCAACGATTTTCAGCAGTCGATGCAGCGCAACGAAATCGTGCACATCGACGTGCCGCGCACCATCGCGGACGGGTTGCAGACGCAGGCGCCGGGCGAGTTGACGTTTGCGACGGTGCGCGCGCATCACGGGACCATCGTCACCGTGAGCGATCGGGAGCTCATCGATGCCATGCGCTTTGCATTCGAACGCATGAAGATCGTCATCGAACCCAGCGGCGCCGCCGGCCTGGCCGCCGTCATGAGCGGCAAAATCGACGCGTCCCGCAAACGCATCGGCATCGTCATCAGCGGCGGCAACGTCGATCTCGAGCGCTTCTCCGAACTTTTGTCATCCTAAAGGCGGCCTCTTCCGTCTTAACGCGACCTCAGACCGGTGTGGTACCCTATAGCCATGTTTGCCCGCCGACACTGGATACCGCCGGCTGCGCTCGTCTATGCGCATTTGGCCCATGGCTTCTCCTGGGTGCTGCTCCTGTGGGCCGCGTGGTCCGCGAATACGAGCCACGGCTACGTGGGCTTTGCCTGGATTCACACCGTCGCGCTGGCCTGGGTGACCATGGCCGCGTTTGCGGTGCTCATCCACGCGATGCCGAACTTCGTGGACGTCGAGTGGCGCGGCGAGAGCATCGCCCGCTGGTCGCTCGTCGCATTCGGCGTTGGCGCGGCGCTGATGATTTATGGCTTCCTCGCCAACCCGCGTCTGATCGGCGGAGGCGGCGATCTGCTGTTCGCGGCGATCCTCGTGTACTTGGCGACGGCGTTTTGGACGTTGTCGGTCGCGATGCGCGGCGAGCGCGTGCAGCGCGCGGTCGCGCGGGCATTCAGCGGAACGTTTTTCTTTCTGCTTGCAACCGCCGTCATCGGCTATGGCCTTGCCGGCATGCTCGCCGGGCGCGGGGTCATGTGGGCTGCGTCGCTTCCCGCGGCGCATGCGACGCTGGGAACGCTGGGCTGGCTCTGCCTGCTCATCTTCGGCGTCTCGATGCGCACGCTGCGGCCGATCGCCGGCGCGCAAACGCGTTTTCGCTGGATGCACATCGTCGTCGGATCGTTCACGCTGCTCGGCGTGCCGCTGCTCGCCGCGGGGCTCGCGATACATAACGGCGTGCTCGCGTGGGTGGGTGCGGCCTTCTTTGCGATCGCGGCGCTGGGCTACGCGTTCGACGTATTCGATATTCTGCGCCGCGCGCAGGTCTCGCATCGCGCGCCGCAGGCCTTCGTCGCCGCCGCCGTGCTTTGGTTTTTGGCGGCGCTCGCAATCGGCGGATGCACGCTTGCGGGCGGCAATCCGTGGGAAAACGCGTACATCTTCGCACTGCTTGCAGGGTGGATTGGCCAGATGGTGCTCGCGCACTTCCATCACATCGGCGTGCGGCTCATCGCGACGATGTATCGCGGGGAAGAGGACGAGACGGGCCCGCAGGAACTGCTCGAACCGCGCCTGTCATGGTTCACATTCGGCGCATTTCAAATTGCCGTTGCGCTGGTCGTTATCGGCCTGCTGGACGATCGCTTCGGCCTTATTGCGCGCGGTGCGGTCTTCGGCATCAGCGGCTGGATCGCGATGACCGCGAACATTCTCGCCGCTCGCGCCCGGGCCAAAGTGCTGCCCAAGACGGTGAGCCTACTCGGTCGCGAATGAAACGTCCGGAACGCCGCCGGCCTTCGCGGCATCCAGGACGCGCATAATCGCGCCGTACGGCGCCTTCGCATCCGCGTAGAGCGTCACGGCAGCGCGCGGCAATTGCGCGTGGATGCGGGCAAGTACCGGATAGATCCGCGTCACGCTCGTCGATTCACCGTTCACGAAAATGCCGCCGCGCTGCGTGACGACGACCGCGATATGCTGCGAGGTTTTGGTCAGCGGCGAACCGCACGCGCACGGCGCGAATTGCCGTTCAAAGCCCGGCGGTATCGCCAGGGACGCCAGAATCATGAAGATGATGAGGAGCACGAGCAGCACGTCGGTAAACGGCGTGATGTTGATTTCGGACAGGACGGCCGTGTCCGAGGTGCGTGCCTGGTCCTCTCGAAGCATGCTCATGCCCGTGAAACGCGCCGCAAGTGCCGGCGTGACGCGCAAGCGGGTAAAAGCCGGGCATGAAAAGATGGTTCACCGTGGCCTGGGCGTTGGTGCTCGTGCTCACGGGATGCAGCGCCGCGCAGCAGCGCAGCGCTTCCAGTACGGCAAACGCCGCGTATTTGGTGACGGCGGTCGGAACAAAACTTGCGGCCGTCGACGTGGATGCGGTAACGCAGGTGCACATCGCCGCGAATCGCGGCGTCGTCACGCTTTCCGGGCAGGCCCACAGCGCCCAGGAGCGCCTTCGTTACGAGAACGCCGCGAAATCCGTGAACGGCGTAACGGGCGTGCGAAATGAACTGACGGTGAATCCGCACGCCGAGGGATTGCGCGGCCAGGCAACCGACGCGGCGCTGACGGCTCGCATCTCCGCGGCCATCGCCGGTCAAGCGGGCGTGAACGCATTTCACGTGCGGCCGTCGGTGCATCGGGGCAACGTGACTCTTAGCGGCACGGCGAGCAGCGAGTCCGTGCATCAGACGATTCTTCAAACGGTACGAGCGGTTCCCGGTGTCAAGAGTGTGACGGACCGGATAACCATAACCCCTTGAAAAGCGCGACGGCCGCTTTGCGGCGGCCGTCGTAGGAGCGAGGCGGTTATGTTCGCAAATGCGTTTGCGCCGGGGGTTGTACTTCGTGCGTCACGTGCATGCGTTCGTCGGAAAGCGCGACCAGCGCGGTCACGATGCTCAGCACGCCCAAGACGATCGCGCTCCAGATCAGCGTCAGATTCATCGACACGATACCGGTTGAAATAAACAGCCAGATGCCCGCCAGGATATTGATCAGCGGCCAGTAGCCCATGCGCGAGGTCTTCGCGTACGTCGCCATCTCGACGATTGCGACGATGCCGATGATGAACCCCGTGATCACCAAATCCCACTTCGCGCCGTAAGAATTCGGCACCGCGACGAAGGGCGAAATAATCGTCAGGACCCCGACGGCCACGTTCACCCAGGGTACGCGATTCGGAATTTCCATGGGATACCTCCGGATAGTCTCGTACCCCAAGGCCTCCAGGTATCGGCGCGGCGTATGGTTGGATGCGGCCATGTCGAAATCGAGCGCCGCCGTTCGACGTCCCTAATAGAACGAGATCCGAAGGGAGAAATCTATGCGATTTGCGGTATTCGTGAGGGCCAACAAAGAGACCGAGGCAGGCGTGCTGCCCTCCGCCGAGCTGCTGGCCAAGATGGGGCAGTTCAACGACGAGCTCGTCAAAGCGGGCGTGATGCTCGCGGGCGAGGGCCTCCAAGCATCCTCGAAGGGCGCCCGGCTGCATTTTTCGGACGGCAACGCCACCGTCACGGACGGCCCTTTTGCCGAAACAAAAGAGCTCGTTGCGGGCTTTTGGATCGTGCAGGGCAAGTCAAAAGAAGAGATCGTCGAGCGCTTCAAACACGCGCCGATGCTTGACGGCGACGTGCTGGAGATCCGCCGGATTTTCGAAGCGGAAGACTTCGGCGAGAACGTTTTGTCATGAGAGTGCTCTCGATTTGGTCGTTCGATCCGTCGACGAAACACCGCCGACGCCCGAGCAGATGCAGCGAATGGGCGCGCTGATTGCGGAACTCAAGCGCAGCGGCGTCCTCATCGACACCGGCGGCGCGATGGAAGGCGCGCTCGAACTGTGCTGCTCCCGAAAGAACGGCAAATACAGCGTCACCGGCGGTCCATTTGCCGAAGTCAAAGAGGTCGTGGGCGGCGACGTAGCGGGCGACGGCACGTGCGAGCAGCACGAAGTGGCCTCCGCTTAATCAAGTGAGCCAATTATGAGCATCGCCGGCGCCATGGCGTTCATCATAACGAATCCGCCGCCGGCTCAACTACCGCTCGGCTTTTGCTCCGCTCGTTCGCGTCCCATAAAGTAGAACTCTTCGTTCGGCCGCATGTCCATGACGCCGGCCATGCGGTTGGAGAAGCCGAAGAACCCCGCGATGGCGGCAATATCCCAGATGTCGTCATCGCTGAAGCCGGCCAAATGCAGCTCGTCGACTTCATGTTCGCTTGCCGCAAAGCCCGGCTCGTTCACGTGTGAGGCAAACGCCAGCATCGCGCGCATGCGGGGTGAGATGTCGGCCGTACGCCAGTTATTCGCGATTTGCTCGGCGACGATGGGGTCTTTGCCCAGGATGCGCAGCGCCGCGCCGTGCGCGACCATGCAATATTGGCAGCGATTTTCCGAGGAAATCGCGACGACGATCGCTTCTCGCTCCAGGCGCGTGAGATTGCCCGGCCCCTTCATGAGGACGTCGTGGTAGCCCATGAACGCGCGAAAATGCTCGGGACGGCGTGCGTACGCCCGAAAAACGTTTGGTATGAAGCCGAGTTTCTCGCGGTTTTTTTCGTAGATCTCGCGGATGTCGTCGGGGAGTTCGCTTTCGGGCGGTTCGCCGAAGCGAGAAACGCCGGTGCGGGTTTGCATGTGCTGTCGCATGTTGCGAGGTTCACGGCGCGAGCGTCAGCGCCTTCGTGGTTTGGCGTGCGACGGCGTCCGGCGTAAACGGCAGCGGTACCATCTCGCCGCTGATCCACGTGCGCGCGAGATCGTCATAGTGGCCCGATGCCGGCTCGCCCGACTCGCCGCTGGGCAGCACGATCCCGCCCGCATCCCAATTGCCGACGTCCCAAACCGCGCGGAAACCTTGCGCGAAACCGGGCTCCTGCAAGTGTATCGTATACTCATCACCGTCGCCCGGAAGCGGAACGCCGCGCAGCAAGCCGTACCAAGCCGGCGAGAGCGGATGTTCGACGTCCACTTCTCCCGTTTGGCCCCACGGGTGCGGCGCGCCCGGTGAGAACAATACCGCGTCCGCCGCTTCCTCGATACCGTTGCGGCTATCGAAACCCGGGTGGCGCAACCGCGCGAGAAGCGCCGCGAGCGACGCGTTCTGCTGCAGCAGCATGTCACGGTCTGCGTGCTCGAGCGAAGCCGTCCGGGATGCTCGAGTGAAGCAGCCGTTCCATCGCGCAAGCGACGCGCGGTACGTGGTATCGCGAAGCGTTTCGCTGCGCTGCGTGACTCGCGTCAGATCTTTTGCAATCTCCGCGTCGATCGGCGAGCATGCATCCAGCTGCATGCGTTCGAAATAGGCCGCGTCATAACGCCGGCGTTCGTGCAGCAGCGCCGCGATTCTGTAGGCCCGGTACGGCGGTTCAAACGCCGCGGACAGCCGGTACCGGTAACCGGAACCGTATATGCGATTGTTCGCCGTCAACAGCACGCCGCCGCGCGAAGCCGCGCGCGCCGGAAGTGCCGTGAATGGAATCAGGCGCACCGGCTTTGAAAAATCACGCGCGGGATGCACGTACCGCCCCCACGCGGGATCGTCGGGAATGGCGCCCGCCAAATGATACGCAACGGATCCGCTGGTATCTGCGAGGATGAAATTTTGCGGCGCGCCGGTATAACTCGACAGCGCGTGCATCGCCGCGGAAATCGTGGGCGCGCGATCCAGCGCAATCAGCGTTGAGATGCTCGTGCGGCGCTGCGCAAACGGAGGCCAGCGCACCAAGAACTTCTCATTGTCCTCGCCCGCTTCAATCGAAAACGCATCTTTGGTCCGGTAGTATGCTTTCGAGATGGCCGGCGCAAAGCGAACGTCGAACCGTTCCATGACGCAATATCGGCGTGCAATCTTCGGCGCGCGATAGATGACGCTGGTGGCGACCTGCGCGTTGGTGACCGCCCATGCAAGGTGCTCGTTGTGCCCGAGCGCTATTCCGGGCAGGCCCGGGATCACCGCACCCGCCGCGTGCAAGCCGGGCGCTCGCAGATCCATCACGTACCAAATGCCCGGGATCGTCAGGTCGACGTGCGGATCGTTTGCGATAAGCGCGCGATGATGCGCCGTCAGCTGAGATCCGGCGGCCCAAGCGTTGCTCCCCAGGCGCGTTCGCGCCGGATTGAACGCGAGCGGATGGTCTGCGCACGCCGCGGGTATGCCTGCGCGCGTTCCGTCGTGCATCGCTCGGCCGCCGAGTGAAACATCGTATCGTGCGTCCGAGAGCGGAAACAATATACTGTAGCAGCGTGCTCCCAGCGCTTTCCAGCGATCGTCGCGTGCGAGCACGTCGTACCACGAGTCGCCGAGTTCGAGCGCCGCGACGATCGCCACGGCGATAGAATCTTGCGGCGTCCATTTGCCGGGCCGGTACAAGAGCATGCGAAACTCGACGGGAAGCGGCTGACGGCGTTCGGCTGCATTGACGCCCTGACTGAATGCCTTGAGCGCGCGGCGCGTTGCCGCATCCGATCCTTGCCACTGACGCGCGGCGATCTCGCGAATGTCCGCGGCGCGCATCTGCTCGTCCAGCATAAGCGCCTTGGCGCCGAAGACTTCGGCCAGACGTCCGTACGCGTAACGCCGGGTCAAATCCATTTCAAAAAGCCGATCGGACGCTTCCGCGAACCCTTGGGCGACGAAGAGATCGTGAACGTCGTGCGCTCGAATGTGCGCAATGCCGCGCGCATCGCGCGCAATCGTTACGTCATAGCCGGTGGGCATGCCCGCGATAATGCCGCCGTCTTGCGCGGCAACGCGAAAACCGATCAGCACGTTCGCGAAGTAACAGCAAACGGCAAGAACCATGAGGATACCGGCAATGCTCGCGTGGCGGCGCAGCGTCCGTAAGAGCGCCGACGGCCATGGCGGATCCTTGCAAGCAAGCAGCCGCGGATCCTGGCGTGGAATTACGCTCACACGGTGATTATACGAGTTCCAACCACGAATGTGACGTTCCGCCGTCGAAGTGCCGACGACTGGCCGGCCCGGCGTGAACGAGCGCCACGCTGATCTTCGCGTTGCTGCAGGGCGCGCACGGCAACGCAGCGCTCGCGCTCTTTGAGGCACGCGTGCTCGGGATCGTGGCGGGTGCGCTGTGTGCGGTAGCCGCGGCGTGGTTCGTGTATCCGATTCGTACCGAACAACCGGTGCGCCGGCGCGTTGGGGACACGCTCGGAGCGCTGCGCGACGTGCTTACCGCAAGACCGGACGATGCGCAGCATGATCGTATCGCGGCACTCGATCGGCGTGCGGTCGAGCTCGAGCGGGTGGCGCCGCCGGTGCGCCGCCATGCCGACGGCGAGGCGCATCCGGCAACGCTGATCGAACGCACACACACGCGCTGGACGCACGCGTGTGCACGCCGGGCTTCGCCGAAACGCTGCGATCGAAGCGCCCTACTTAATCAGTCCGCACGAAACATACGTCGCAAGATCGTTGGAGCTCTTATGCACGTTGATAGAGTACTTGCCGCCGGCGAAATCGCTCAACTTCTTGCCTGAGAGCACCGTAACGGACTTCCCGTTCTCGAGCGGGCTCAGCGGCGCTTCAGGCGAGGGATTGAGTTTCGTGCACGTTCCGGGGTGAATGTGCGTGGGCTGCGCGGTTTTCGGAGCGCCCGTGATGCTGACCTCGACCTTCACGCCGTTTGCGAGCTGGGTGAGCGTCGCGGTCCCGTTTTCGCCGCTCTTGTTCAGTGCCTTCATTTGCACGGTAACGGTTTGCGGCGCGGCCGCGTAGGAAAGACCCGCGGTTGCGACAACCGCTGCCAGAAGAGCCAAAAGCGTTTTCATGCGTGTGTTCCTTCCTAATGAACGTTTTGCAGTTTGAGTGCGATGTCGCGTACGGCGTCAAAGATCGCCGGTGTGACGGTCTGGCCGTCGGCGCCTTCGACGGCATCCAGCAACTGCGCGAGCTGGTAGTTGTAGCGTGCGTACTTCTTATTGTCGGTCTTCGCCATCAGCGCTGTGATGTGCTGAGCCATCGTGAACTGGAGCCGCAGCGCACCCGCGCTGACATGGAGCCGCGGGTCCATCTTCAGCGTGAGCGGCTGCGTGTACGTGCGGCCGCCGGCGGTCATTCTTACGGTGTAGTGTCCGGGCAGCGCCAGCACTCCTTCGGGCACGCGCGGCGTGTCCTCGTAGATCGCCGAGATCGGGTAGTCATGCGCGATGGATTTGGGCTCCGGATACCGGTAGTCCCAGAGGAACCGATGCATGCCGGCACTCGCGCCTGGAATTCGCGTGGGCCGCACCCAGTACGTCGGCACGGTAATCTCCGGGTCGATCGGCACCGGTTTATCCGTGCTGCTGAAGGCGCGCACCAGTTTGCCGGCGCTATCGTAAATCGCCAGCTTCACCGCTCCCGACACGTTCTGCGGCAAGTAGTAGTCGATAATCGCGCCGTCGGGCGGATTTTCTCCCGCCGGCTCTTCCGGGGGCAACGGCGTATCGGTCCACGTATCCCGTCTTAGGCGATACGCCACGGCGGGCTTATACAGATGCGCTGTTGTAACGCGTCCCTCGCGCAGCGGCTCGACATCGTCCAGGATCCAGAACGAACGGCCATGCGTGCCGACCACGATGTCGTTGTCGTGCACGACGAGATCGCGAATCGAGGTCGAGGGAAGATTGAGCTGCAGCGATTGCCACTGATTGCCGTCGTCGTACGAGACGTACACCGAACGCTCGGTGCCGGCGTAAAGCAGGCCGCGGCGAACCGGATCCTCACGCACCACATTCGCGGGCGAGTCGCCCGGCAGTCCGTGCGTGACGAGCTGCCAGTGCTTGCCGCCGTCGTGCGTGCGGTAGATGTACGGACGCAGATCGTCTAGGCGCCACC
>DASSZL010000319.1:0-5170 GCA_035713505.1 Vulcanimicrobiaceae bacterium
TACTTGCGCGACGAAGGCGAAGACGGCGAGGGCACCAAGCAGCAGACCGCACTCGAGAAGATCACGCTGCCGCAACTCTTCGAATATCTCGAGGAGATCACGTCGGCTGATTTAGTGAAGTAGCGCGTTACAGCTTGTAGATGGCGTCCGCGAGGACGCCCGGCTCAACGCGGATCGCGGCCAGCACGCCCGGCGCATGGATCGCCTGCGCCGCAAGGCCGAGCGCCAAATGTTTGGGATAGTAGCGTTCCTCAACGCGCTGCGCGCCTTCGATGAAAATGTTGTAGGCGTCTTTGTTCAGCCACATGCTCGTGCGGCCGTCGGGCGTTTTGAACGCGATTGTGTCGTAGCGCGCCATAGCGGGCTGTTCGTCGTTCTCCATGCGCTCTTCGAGCAGGCGCGTCATTCCGGCGTTCTCGCCCACTTGCGCGCCGATCACTCTCTCGCGGTTCACCACACCGCCGATCGCGGGCCCGATGCCGGGGTCGGCAAGCAGCGAGAGCAGAATCGCGCGCGGCGTGATGAACGGCTCTTTCAACTCAATCGCTTGTTTGGCGGCGCGGCGCATGACGCCGAGCAGTTCCGAGGTCAGAGGTACCTGCTCGAGTTCCGGCATGCTTACTTCCTTTGCCTCCGTATCACTTGCCCCTCCAAGCGGTGCGCGCGCCGCAGTTCCCGCACCGCATCGCCCGTGCGCCCCAGCCGCTTGTACGCGACGCCCAGATTGTGGTGCGCGAGCGCGTAGGCTTCATCGCTGAGCACCGCGGATTCATACAGCCGTATCGCCTCTTCCATTTCGCCCGCTTCCAAGTGCAGGTTGCCGATGTTCACGAGGGCGGGCGCGAATTTTGGTACGATCCGCAGCGCCTGCTCGAACGCCGCGCGCGCTTCCTCCATACGCCCCATCTCGATGAGCGCAACGCCGCGTTTGTTCGTCACGGCCGCGCGCTCGGAAGGCGGAAGCTGCGGATCGGCGAGCAACGCGTCCAAGCGCTTCAGCGCCTGTTCGTACCGGTGATGCGCCATATCCCGCAGCGCCAGCTCGAACGGCGTGTAGAGCTCGGGTCGGAAAAGAGCCAGGAACCGGCGTAAGTTGAAAGACACCCCCGTATGTTCACGATAGACGTGCTCACGCTTTTTCCGGAGGTCTTCGCACCGTTCGTCGGGCTCTCGATCGTCGGACGCGCCGTGGAGGCCGGGATCGTGGACATCCGTTATCATCACGTCCTCGACGCTTTGCAAGGCAGCGAGCGTGCCGACGATATCCCCTTCGGCGGCGGGCCGGGCATGGTCATGCGCATCGAGCCGCTCGCCCGGATTCTCGATGCCATTATCGCCGCCTCGCCGCCGGGCGAACGGCGTCTGCTTGCCGTGCCGGCCCCGGCGGGCGAGCGCTTCACGCAAGAGAAGGCGTGGCGGTTCGCGACCCAATTCGATCGTCTCATCTTCATCTGCGGGCATTACGAGGGAATCGACGACCGGCTCGGCCTGCTCTATCCCATCGAGGAGTATTCGCTCGGCGATTTCGTGCTGACCGGCGGAGAGCTGCCCGCCCTGGCCATGATCGACGCGACGGTCCGGCTGCTCGAAGGCACCGTCCGGGCCGAATCGCTCGTCGACGAGTCGTTCAGCGCCGGAGCCCTGGACTATCCCAGTTACACCCGCCCGGCGCGGTTCCGGGGCATTTCGGTCCCGGACGTGCTGCTTTCCGGCAACCACGCCGCGATCGCCGCTTGGCGCCGCGAGCAGTCGAGAGCCCGCACGCGGGCTCGCCGCCCCGATCTCGAGGAGAGCTAGCTGGTTGCGCCCCCCCGGCGCCCATGTTAGAATCCGAAGGTTGCCGTGGGGCCAGCCCCCAAGGCCTTTTTAGATTCGCGCCCGACCGAGAAGAGAACCGCAATGAACGTCATCGATGTCCTGAATCAAGAGCAGCGCAAAGAATCCGTCCCGGATTTCCGTCCGGGCGATACGGTGAAAGTGTATTCGAAAGTCGTCGAAGGCGGCAAAGAGCGCATCCAGATGTTTGAAGGCGTCGTGACGGTCCGCAAGGGCGGCGGCTCGCAAGAGTCGGTCACGGTGCGTCGCGTCGCGCACGGCGTAGGCGTCGAGAAATCGTTCCTGCTGCACAGTCCGCGCGTCGACCGCATCGAGGTCAGCAAACGCGGTATCGTGCGCCGCAGCCGTCTGTATTACCTGACCGAGAAAATCGGTAAGGCCGCGCGCATCAAAGAAAAGAAAGTCGCGCGCTAAACCGCCCTGTCGCCGTTACAGTTGCTCGGGCTGATCGGCGTCTTCGCTGCGGCCCGGCTGGGACTGAGCCTCAAACCCGTTGCCGCAGGCAACTCGGGCCATGCAGCGGCCATCGTGCGGGAATATCTCGATGCGTTCATCGTAGCGGGTCTGGTCGCGCTCTTTCTCATCACGTTCGTGCTGCGCACGTTTTACATTCCGTCGGAATCGATGGTGCCGACGCTGCAGCAGCACGACGTCTTGCTGGTCAACGAATTCGCGTACCGGTTCGGGAAACCGCACCGGGGCGACATCGTCGTGTTCAAGCCGCCGATCGCATCGAGCGACAACTTCATCAAGCGCGTCATCGCCGTCCCGGGCGACACGCTTGCCGTTAACAACGGGATCGTGTACGTGAACGGCAAAGCGCTCAAAGAGCCATATATCGCGCAGCCGCCGCAATATAATCTGGTCATCAAGAACTACGATGTTTACGTCGATTCGGGGTACGGCTATGAGCCGCTGCACCGGTCGAGCGCGAACATTCCGCCGCGCTCGCTCTGGCAAACACCGGATCGCGTGCCGAATGGATTTTACTTCGTAATGGGCGACAACAGAAACGACTCGGACGATTCCCACATCTGGGGATTCGCGCAGATGCACGGACGCTTCGCCGCGGGGCCCCTTGCAAAGACCTTGACCACCGCGCAGTTCACGGGCCGCGCGTTCCTCGTCCTTTGGCCGTTCGACCGGCTGCGGATTCTGGGCTAGTGGGGACGTTTGCGTTGACTCCCGGCATGCTGCTCGGTCTGGTCGGAGTCTTTGTCGTCGCTCGATTGATTCTGACGTACCGCGCCGTACGCACCAACGTGCAAGGGCGGGCGACGAACTTCGCACGCGAGTATCTCGACCCGTTCATCTATGCCGGCATCGCGGCGTTCTTGCTCATCACGTTTGTGGCGCGCACGTACTACATCCCCTCGGGGTCGATGATTCCGACGCTTCAAGTCGGCGACGTGCTCCTCGTCAACAAATTCGAATACCGCTTCCGCAAACCCGGGGAGGGCGACATCGTCGTTTTCCCGCCGCCGATTCCCAGCCCCGACGATTTCATCAAGCGCGTCATCGGCCGCCCGGGCGACACGCTTGCAATCAAGAACGGCACGGTAATTCTCAACGGCAAACCGCTGCGGGAACCGTACATCGCGCAGCCGCCCGATTACAATCTGGTGATTCGGGACTACGGCGTGTACGTGCAGGAACCCGGCGGCACGTATCAGGCGCTCGATCCCGCGATGGCGAACATTCCGCCGCGCAAGGACTGGACCGCGCCCAACCGCATTCCGGCGAATTGCTACTTCATGATGGGCGATAATCGCAACGACTCCGAGGATTCACACATCTGGGGCTTCGCGCAGCTTACCGGGCGTTTCGAGAGCGGTCCGCGGCAAGGGACGGCGGCGCACTTCACGGGACACGCATTCTTGATTTTCTGGCCGCTGGGGCACGCGCGGGTTTTGTGGCGATAATCTAGAAAAGGGGCGCGTGCTCCGGCAAATGCATTGGCGTTCGGTTGCAAGCGCAAGCGCGCAGCTCGCACTCCTCGCCCTACTCGCGTTGGCATTCTTTATGCGGACGCCGCAAGTGTCGGGTCTTTCCATGGCGCCGCACATCGCTTCCGGCGAGATCGTCCTCATCAACACCATCGTCTACCGCATGCACGCGCCCGCGCGCGGCGACATCATCGCCTTTCATCACGACGGCCCCACGCCTGAAACGTACATCAAGCGCGTGATCGGTTTGCCCGGCGATCGCGTGCGCATCGATCGCGGACAAGTGTACGTCAACGGCACCCCGCTGAATGAAACCTACGTCCGCTTTCCCGATGGGCGCAGTTTTCCCGAGGTCACCGTCCCGGCGGGAGCCCTGTATGTCCTGGGCGACAACCGCGCGGACAGCGACGACTCGCGTTTTTGGGGTTTCGTGCCGGAAAATGCCGTGCTGGGCAAGGCGGTAGCGGGAATCTGGCCGCTCGGTCATGTAGGCGCACTATGACCGTGAACGCCGACGCCGATTTCGAACAGGTCGTCCAATGGTATCCGGGCCACATGGCCTCGGCGATGCGGCGCATCGACGATTACCTCAAACTCATCGACATCGTTATCGAAGTAGTCGATGCGCGCGTTCCGCTCAGCGGCGCCAATCCGCTGCTCGCCACGCTCACCGGAAAGCGCCCGCGCCTGCTCGTGCTCAATCGTGAAGATCTCGCGGACCCCAAAGAAACCGTGCGCTGGATAAGCTATTTCGAAAAGAACCGCCGCAAAGTGGTCGCGGTGAACGGCCGCGAACAATCCAGCGTCGGCAAAGCCAACTATTTTCTCGGCCAGCTCGCCGCCAACGCGCGCGGCACGCAGCGCGTGATGGTCGTCGGCCTGCCCAACTCCGGCAAGAGCTCGGTCATCAACGGTTTGCTGCGCCGCGCCGCTGCCCGCACCGAGGATCGCGCCGGCGTCACGCGTGCGCTGCAGTGGTTTCGCGTGGGACCGAATCTCGAGCTCATGGACACGCCCGGCATTTTAGTGCCGAAGATCGCTTCGCCCGAGGCGCAGTGGAAGCTGGCCCTGGTCGGAGCGGTCCCGCGCGAACGGTACGACCCCGAAGATATTTCGATTCGCTTTCACCGCTGGCTGAGTGAGTCTACGAAAGGACGTACGAAGGTTCCCGACCTCGACGCGTTCGCGCGCGCCCGGGGATTCATGCGCAAGGGCGGCGAGGTGGATTACCACAATGCGGCGCAGTCGTACATCAAAGATTTCAATGACGGAAAATTCGGCCGGATCAGCTTGGAGCTCGCGCCTGGAGATGACGCCCAAACAGCGTAAAGCCAAAAACGCGTACGAGCGCGAGCGGCGCCGCCTGCATCGGATTCACGCGTTCGAAA
>DASSZL010000320.1:0-5720 GCA_035713505.1 Vulcanimicrobiaceae bacterium
ATTTGCTGCTCTACGGTCACCTGCCGACCGCTAAAGAGCTCGACGCACTCAAAAAAGAACTCGGCGCGCACCGCATGATCCCCGAGCCGCTCATCAACGCGATGGAGCGCGCTCCGAAAGACGCTTGGCCGATGGACGTGCTGCGCACGATCGTTTCCGGCCTCGGCCTTTTCGTCCCGGTGGATCCGAAGGGTGCGCACGTGTCCGACGTACACACCGCAATCGAATTGATTGCGAAGGTGCCGACCGTCGTCGCGATGTGGGACCGCATCCGCCGGGGACTCGAACCCATCGAGCCGCGCACGGATCTTTCGCAAGCCGCAAACTTTTTATACATGAGCCGGGGACAAGTGCCTACCGACGTCGCCGAAGATGCAATGGACACGTATTTGGTGTTGCTCGCCGATCATTCGTACAACGCCTCGACGTTTTCCGGCCGCGTGACGGCGTCGACGAAAGCCGACTTGTATGCCGCGGTGACTTCGGCGATTGCGACGCTGCAGGGCGAAGCGCACGGCGGGGCCGCGAGCGCGGTCGGCAGAGTGCTGCTCGAGATTGGGAAACCGGAGCGCGCGGAAAACTACGTGCGCGAAGTGCTCGCGCGCGGCGAGCGGATTATGGGCATGGGGCATCGCGAATACAAAGTGCGCGATCCGCGCGCCCAGCATTTGGAACTGGTCGCCAAAAAACTCAGCGAGATCACCGATCCCAAGTGGTACAAGATCGCGCGCGCGCTCGAAGACGCGTCGAACAAAGTGCTGCAAGAGAACAAACCCGACAAGCGCATTTACGCGAACGTCGACTTTTACAGCGCGCCGCTGTTTTACAGCCTGGGCTTTCCGGGCGACGAGTTCACGCCGATTTTCGCGTGCGGGCGTATCGCCGGCTGGACGGCGCACATCCTCGAACAGCTCGCCGATAATCGTTTGATCCGCCCGCAGGCAACGTACTCCGGGCCGCCCGTGCATCCGTTCGAGTCCATCGAGCAGCGTTCGGGCAACGGTAAGTCGCACAATTGAGCGAGCGGCGGGCGGGTGCGATCGCGCGAACCACGACCGAAACCTCCGTTGAGCTGACGATCGATCTCGACGGCGGACCCGTCGAGGTTTCCACCTCGATCGATTTCCTCGATCACATGCTCGTCGCATTCGCCAGGCACAGCGGATGCGGGCTGTTCGTGCGCGCGAGCGGAGACGGCATGGACAACCATCACGTCATCGAGGACGTCGGCATCGCGCTGGGAAAGGCGATTTCCGACGCGCTCGGGGAGAAACGCGGCATCGCGCGTTTCGGTTCGATGATGGTGCCGCTGGACGAAGCGCTCGTTGCCGCGTCCGTCGATGTCTCCGGCCGCCCGTATCTCAACTTTCGAGTTTCGTTTCTGCGCGAGGATCTCGGGCAGCTGCCGACCGAGATGATAGGCGAATTCTTCCGCGCTCTCACCGACAACGCGAAGATCACGCTGCACCTCATCCAAATGAACGGCCACGTGGCGCATCACGTCTGCGAAGCCTGCTTCAAGGCATTTGCGCGCGCGTTTGCGATGGCGAAGGCGCTTACCGCCGACAAATCGGTTCCCTCGACCAAAGGCGTTCTAGAGTAGCGCCCCGCATGCTCGCAGTCATCGACTACGGCGGCGGCAATCTGGGTTCGCTGATCGCCGCGCTGCGGCGGCGCGGCGCGGATTTCGCGATTGCCGGCGACCCCGCGACGCTCGCGCGCGCCGATGCGGCCGTGCTGCCCGGCGACGGCGCGTTCGGCGCCACGATGCAGGCATTGCGCGATCGTGCGCTCGACCATGCGATTCTGCAGCACGTGACCGGCGGTAAACCGTTTCTGGGTATCTGCGTCGGCATGCAGATTCTGTTCGAAGACAGCGACGAATTCGGCGCAAGCGCCGGTCTGGGTATTCTGCAAGGCCACGTTTCGCGCTTCACGGCGGCTCCGCGGGTCCCGCACATGGGCTGGAATAATCTGGACGTGTGTTCGTCGCATCCGTTTGTAGAGGATCTGGGCGAAGAACCGTACGCGTATTTTTTGCATTCATACCGCGCGCCGATTGGTCCGGACACCGTGGCCGCATGCACGCATGGTGAGCGTTTTGCCGCCGTGGTCGCGCGCGGCAACGTCATGGGAACGCAATTTCATCCCGAGAAAAGCCAGCGCACCGGCGCGCGGCTGCTCGACAATTTTCTGGCTCTATCAGGGGAGGAACGTTGATGCTCGTTATTCCGGCAATCGATCTGCGCGGCGGAAAATGCGTGCGCATGCAGCAAGGCGATCCGGCGCGCTCGATGACGTACGGCACCGATCCGGTGGAACAAGCCAAGAGTTTTGTGGCCGCCGGCGCCAAACAGCTGCACGTCATCGATTTGGACGGCGCGTTCGGTTCGGGAGAAAACGCCGAAGCAATAGCGCGTATTTGCCGCGCCGTCGACGTGCCGGTGCAGACCGGCGGCGGGATTCGAACGCTTGGGCACGCGCAAGCGCGCTTGGCGGCCGGCGCAACGTACGTGATTCTCGGCACCCTGCTCGTCGAAGACGAACGCACCGCGCGCAACATCATCCACGAACTGGGCGATCGCGTGTTCGCGGGCATCGACGCGCGCGGCGGCGTCGTGGCGGTGCGCGGCTGGCAGGAAGGCACGAAGGTCGACCGCGATGCGCTCGTCCAGCGCGTCGCGCAGTGGGGCGTCGGCCGCGTCGTTTTCACCGAGATCGCTCGCGACGGCACCGGCGAAGGTTACGATATCGAAGCGCTTCGCGCGGTGGCCTCGCTCGGCGAAATTCGCGTTACCGCGAGCGGCGGCGCGCACACGATCGCCGATCTGCAGGCGCTGCGTCAAGGCGTACCGGGGAACGTTGACGCCTGCGTGATCGGCCGTGCGCTCTATGAAGGAACGCTGGATTTGGGCGAGGCTATCGCCGCGCTGGCTTAAGGCGTGCGCACCGGGTGGGGAAGCGGAAGCGGCCGCCGGATAATCGGCGCAGGCGTGCGCGGTGCGGGCGCCGCCGTGTGCTGCACCGGTGCCGGTGTGTGCTGCACGGGCGGCGGCGTGTGCGAGGGATGAGGCAGCGGCAACGGATGGCGAGTGGGTAATGGGCGCGGCGTCGCAGTGGGCTCGGGGCGGCGCGGGCCGATCGGAATCGGGCGCGGACTCGGTGTGGGCTTCGGACGCGGTGTCGTGCCCGGCTGCGCGCCGGTGTAGATGCCGATGATTACCGGAATGGGAACGTAATGCTGCTGTCCGTTCCAGGCAGTGTAGATCGCGGTTACCGCGCACGACGGCATCCAATACCCGCGCGGCGCGGGAAAATTCGCTTCGTACACGGATCCGTAACCGGTGCTCCATAACGCGTACTGAAAGCCCATGCCGCAGAGCTGCAGCTGCGCACTGCCGCCGGGCGGAGCGATCAGCACGAAATGCATCCAGTCTCCCGGGTAATAAAACGTCGGCCCGCTCGCGTAAAAGCGATAGTCGTAAGTGTCGAAAGACGGCGCGTCCGGCGGCGCTTGCAGTGAGGTTTGAAACGTCCACGTCGCCAAGAATGCGTGCTGTGCCAGCGTGCGTCCCCAGAATCTCACGGTGTGCGGGCCGCGGCTCAAACCGATGCGCGGCATATACGTAATCGTCGTTCCGTCAAAGGACGCGAGCGCGGTTACGTCTTCGCCGTCCACCGTGAGGGTGACGTCGCTGCGCGATGCGCTTGCCGACCCCAGCGATGCCGAGATCGTCGGATACGCGCTGCCGATCACGCTTTGCGGCGCCGGCAGCAGATCGAGCACGTCCGCCGCGTGAGAAACCGTGCCGCGTGCGTCTGCCGAGGGGCCCGAAATGACGCTGACGAGATTCGACTGCGCATCGTAGCCGACAACCGCACCCATGGCCTGCGCCGCGAATCGCAATGGAACGTACGTGCGCGTTGCGACGATCCGCGCGGGAACGTCGAGCGTCATGCGGCGGCCGTCGACGATTGCTTCGTGCGATCCGATCGCCAAACGCAGCGCGTGCGCTGCGCTGCGTGCGACGATGACGCGGCCCCGCGGATCGTAGCCGACACTCGCTCCGAGCGCGGTAAACGTCGCGCGCATCGGCAAAAGCACGCGGCCGCGCTCGACGATGGCGGCAACGTCGATGGGGCGGTCATTCACCGTAACGGTAAGCATGCTTTACGAGGTTAACGGTTGGTAGGTGCGCGGGAGTTCCGCCGGAAGCCGGGTCACGATTTCGTAGTTGATCGTCTCGGCCCACTCGCCCCACTGGTCGGCGGTCACCTCGCCGGCGCCCTGCCGGCCGATGAGGGTCACCTCGTCGCCGGGCTTGGCCGCGGGCGCGGCGGCGAGGTCGATCATCGTCATGTTCATGCAAACGCGCCCGACAATCGGACAACGCTCGCCGCCCACCAGAAATGCTCCGCGGTTGGAGAGCAGCCGCGGAATGCCGTCGGCATACCCGAGCGGCACAACGCCGATGCGCGTGCGTTTTGGGGCGTGATAACTGCCGCCATAGCCGATGGGCGTACCGGCCTCGACGCCGCGCACCGCGGCGAGCGCGCTGTGCAGCGAAAGCGCGGGCTGCAAATCGAACTTCGCGCCGTTCATGGCGACTCGCGTTTGCGGCGAGGGCCACAGGCCGTAAAGCGCGATGCCGATGCGCACCATATCCAAACGCGTTTGCGGCCACAGCATCGCCGCCGCCGACGCCGCGATGTGCTTGATCGGATGCACGCTGCTGTTTTGCAGTAACTCTCCGGCGGGCTCGAGCGCGCGGTTAAACGTGTCGAGCTGACCGAGCGTGAAGGGCGAGTCGAGTTCCTCCGCCGCGGCCAAATGTGAAAAGACGCCGGTCAAATCTATCTCCGGTATTCGCAGATAGTCCTCAATCGCGTCGTGTGCGTCGTGCGGCTCAAGGCCCAGGCGCGTCGTGCCGGTATTGATCTTCACGTGCACCGGAGCGCGTTCGCCGCGTTTGCGCGCCGAATCGATCACCGCGCGCAAGTACGAACCCGTGTCCCACAAGGCGATTTCCGCTTTGCGCGCGCGCGCCTCGTCCAAATCGCCGCTTTGAACCGGGCCCATCACGAAGATGGGACGTGTAATGCCTGCTTCGCGCAGCGCCGCCGCTTCTTCTATCGAGTACACGCACAGGCGGTGAGCAAACGGCTCGACGGTGCGCGCGACTTCGACGATGCCGTGCCCATACGCATTGCCCTTTACGACGAACGCCGCCCTTGCCGGCGCGACCAAGTCGCGTAATGCGCGGGCATTATGCGCGATGGCGTCCAGCGAGACGCGGATATTGCCGATCATTTCACGCGCGCCGCGAATGCAACGGGAATGCCGAAGAACACGGTATGGGCGAGGATGCCCATATAAACGCTTACGGTGTCGGGTGTTTTGAGCGCCTGCACGCTGAACAGCACGAACTGCATCACGACGTACACGACGAGCCCGAAAATGAAGCCCGAGATCAGCGGCTGCTTATTGATGACGGGCTTCGTTCGCGCCATGTAGGCATAACCGGTTCCCCAACCGATACTCACGCAGAAATGCATGACGACGCCGGCCCATGCGTAGGAAGGCGACGTGTACGCAACTTTTCCGAATCCCGTGGAAGCGATGAATTGCCACAGAGAAAAGATGCTTGCATGCGCAGGCAGCAAGCTGGTTGCGTAAATAAAAAGATCGATGCAGATGCCGCCCGCGATGCCGGCGAGGA
>DASSZL010000321.1:0-5969 GCA_035713505.1 Vulcanimicrobiaceae bacterium
GCAAGCATGCTATACGTCAGACTGGAATGGCAGTTACAGAGTATGATCGCGTTACACATTTTAACCTCAGCTATCGCAATGGCCAGCGGGCTCGCATCATCCGCAACCGCTAAGCCGGTGACTTTTTTACCTCGGTTACCAAAGGCGACGTATAAGGCAGAGTGTCCCATCCCGCCTAGAAATAGCCCGTTATTTCTCGGACAAGGCATTCCGACAGTGTATCTAAACGGTCACATAGAGATCGTCCGCGACATCCATTGGCTCAGCGCCGGTTCCGAGCGCGAACTCGTCGGGTACGCCGTTACGGCACCTTCCTGGGACGGTCGTCCTTGTGCCATATACGAGACTGGTGATTCGAAATGCGAGACTCGTGGCGGTGTTCTTGCTTAGCGTTCTACTTGCAGCGGCGCTCCGCTATGCGGTCCATCCAGTGCATCTCCCTCCGCAGCCTAAGAATTCGCGGTGCGCAAACTCGATGTTCATGACGGGAGATATTTTTCCTAATAAGCAAGGTGGCGTCATTACGGAGATCGGCAAGATTGTAGATTTGCGAGGTGACGTGGTCGGCTGGACATTCAAGACTCAACATGGCGGCGAATTTGCGCAAGCAAGTCACCTGATGTCGGCGGCCGACTTGGCTAGAGTCGGATTGCACCTGCCCTCATCAGACCGCCTATCCGGCATGTTTCCACTGATCGGCAATCCATGGCCGGACCTTCGCATTAAGGCATGCAAACCTTCCGAAATGCAAAAGGCTAAATACGCGCCGTGGCGACCTGACGGAGTCTGAAGTCCGTACCGACAGAAAAAAGAGCCGGACTCGTCCTGCTCTTTTTTCTATGGTGCGCGCCGCATGGGCTCGCTTAGCGGTTACCGGTTCACGTTACCACGTGCAGTCGGAGCGGTCGTCCCGGTCCCAATAGAACGTCTCGCCGTGTCCTTGGCGCAGAACGACGCGGGCGTAGCCGTATGGGTCGCCGTCCCGGCCGGTACGCGTCATCATCCGGCAGAGCTTCGGAACCACCTGGATCGTCGTGTCGAAGATTTGGTGCATCTGGCCGTTCACGACTTTCTTTACTTCAGCGCGCACATAGTATATTGAGCCGGCGGCATAACAGCATGAATCCCAGCCGACTTTCGCGTGCGCGTGCATCCAGCCGTAATTTATCTGATGACGGAAAGCATTGTAGGTCGTGATCCAGGCTTGGTATCCGGTGCCGTTTTGCGTGATCATCAACCCGTTGGTCGGGGCGCCGGCGCTCGCGTTTCCGGCGCCTCCGAGCGCCAGGGCGGCTAAAAGCACAAGCGATAAAAAGCCCCTCTTCATGCGGAACCTCCTTACAGCCGGCAAGCACAGCCGGCGGCCTAGGGGCCGCTTCCCTGGGCGGGCCGAGAACTCCGCCAGCGGGTGGATAGGGCCGTCGTCCCAGCCTGCAGCAAGGTCGAGGAGCGCCTGCCGCACTGCGCGAAGCGACCGCTATGCCGAAGCTCTGGCTTGGAAACGACCGCCGCAGCAGGGCACTCCTCGTGCCGCTCATCCTGATGATTTGCCTGACCGTTACGGCCCAGGTTCCCGGCGACGCGGCCGATGCGCTGCGCGGCTTTGCGATCGGAATCGCGATCGTGCTTCTTTTCTGCAGCCGC
Source organism: Vulcanimicrobiaceae bacterium (assembly GCA_035713505.1). Lineage (GTDB taxonomy): Bacteria > Vulcanimicrobiota > Vulcanimicrobiia > Vulcanimicrobiales > Vulcanimicrobiaceae > DATGJX01. Next base: position 1,645 of record DASSZL010000321.1, read on the forward strand.
CGTCAAAAGTGTGAAGCCTAAGCGCTAGGCGAAGTTTCCGAAAGAAGGCTACCAGCCGCCGCCGGCGTCGCCTCCGCCGAAGCCGCCGCCCATGTCGCCGCCGCCGAAGTCACCCCCGCCCCAGCCGCCGCCGGCGCCGCCGCTCATATCCGCTTGGCCCGGATCTGATTGCCAGCCGCCCGCATCCGGCGCGTTCTGCTGCATGCCCGGATCGAAACCGCTTTGCATGCCCCCGAAATTGTGCTGGCCGAACATTTCGTTGCCCAGCCACGCGCCGCCGAGTCCTCCGAGCAGGCCGCTCCAGAATCCGCCGCCGCCAAAACCGCCGCCGTAGCCGTAGCCGCCGTATCCCGGACCATAGCCCGGGCCGTATCCGGGACCCGGCCCGCCGGGGCCGCCATATCCGGGACCGCCGTAGCCGCCGCCGTAATAGGCGCCGCTGCGCGCCCGCATGAGCGAGCGAATGATGAAGAAGGCAAACAGCGCGATGATAATCCACCAGAACATACCGATATGTACTCCGCCGGATTGCGATTGTTGCGCGTAGTTCGTGCGCGCGGGCGGCGTGCCGCGCGAGTTCAGGTGCGAACGGTACACGTCGAAGACCGAGTTGACCGCGCCCGTGATGCCCGCGTCAAAATTGCCGGCGCGGAACTGCTGCCCCATCGCCGCGACGATCGACGAAGACGTCTGCGAATTCCACCAGCCCGCTTGCACTGCCGCGCGGTCGGGAATGACGTAGTCGCGGCGATCGCCCTTGTCGATGTAGACGAGGACGCCGTTGACGGACTGCTGCGCGAACGTGTTTTCCGCGGCGGTATGCACGTCGCCGCCCGGCACGGACGGCACGGTGACGACCACGATCTCTTTGCCGGTATCGCGATTGAAATTCGAGATGCGCGTATTCAACTGGGAGACGGTGCCCGCGCTGAACAGCCGGGCGTTGTCCTGAACGTAGTTTTTCGTTAGCGCAGGTAAGGCGCTCGCGACGAGAGCGGCGGTGAAAACCGCCGATGCGATAACGCGTTTCATCATTTTACGAAAACACCGAGCACGAAGCCGACGCTGCTCAAGGCGAAGATAATCAAGAACACCCAAATGCCGGCGTTCAGAAGCGCCTGCTTGCGGCGCCGGGCGGATTTGGTGGTATGGATGACGGGTCTGCGTGCGCTCATGATGTCTGTACCTGCGGCTCCTTGCCGCTTGCCCAAAGGCGTTCGAGATTATAAAAGGTTCGCTGTTCCGGAGTGAATACGTGGACGACGACGTTGCCCAGATCGATGAGAATCCAATTTCCGTCGGCATAGCCCTCGACGCGGGAAACGTTCAGTCCGTTTTCTTTGACTTTCTCGGTGATGCTGTCCGCGATCGAACGCGTCTGAATCTTCGAGCGTCCGGTGATGATGACGAACTTGTCCGCGATAATCGTGCGTCCGGCGACGTCGAGCTCGCAAAGATCTTCCGCTTTTTTGTCGAGCGCCGCGGCGCGTACGATCTCAAGAATCTCCAAATGTTGTCTCCAGGCCGAAGGTGCGCATCGCCGCCGCCGTTTGCGGTGCGATAGGCAAGCGCCTCTGTGTAAGATACCGCAACGACGAGGCAATCGTTGCACGCATGGCGGCCCCCAGATCGCGCTGCGCCAGCGCGGCGAGTTCGCCCCGCTCGGGGTAATCGCGTCCGGGCTCCAGGCCGTCTGCCAGGTAGAGGATGCAATCGAGCGCCGACATCTCGCCCGCTCCGAGCGTGTGCTTGGCGATGGCGGAGAGCACCTCGCAGTCCGTTACCCCGAACATACTGCGGGCCAGCTGCGCGGAGAGCGGGGCGTGCAGCACCACGGGATGTTCGCGGCCGTAGTCGTCGATTGGCACGCCGTGCTCGGCGCTTTCGCGCAGCAGACGCTCCGCGGAATACAGCCGCGCGAGGTCGTGCAGCATGCCGGCGGTGCGCGCCTTGCGCGGGTCGGCGCCGTGAATGCGCGCGAGGGTTTCGGACATGCGCGCGACCCGAACGCAATGCGCGTACCGGTGATCTTGCCCCAGGTGCCGGCGAACGCGCTTAGCGAGGTTCGTGAATTCGTTCATCCTCGAAGAGCGGAGCGCAGCGCCCGCAGGCGATTCTTGTAGATCTCGCTCTTCAGATTACCGGCCCACATCACAAGCGCGTTCTCGTTGTTGTCGCTGTAATATCCCTTGCGCGTGGATACCGTGGTGAAACCGTATTTACGGTATAGCGCCTGCGCGACGGTGTTGCTTTCGCGCACCTCGAGCGTCATCCATGACGCACCGCGTTCGATCGCTTCATCGAGCAATTTCAGCAGCATGATTTCGCCGTATTTACGCCCGCGGAAATTCGGATGCACGGCGATCGTCGTCACGTGCGAATCTTCCAGGATAACCCAGATGCCGCCGTACGAAACGACGCGAGCGCCGACGCGTCCGACGAAATAGTACGCGAGCTTGTTGTCGTGAATCTCTTGATAGAACGCGTTGCTGGGCCACTGCGTCGAAAACGACTGCTGCTCGATGCGCAGCACTTCTTTCACGTCCGCGTCCGTCATCGTTTCGATAACGAGCGGTTCGCGATCGCCGAGTTCCGGCCGCGGTTCGAGCTTCATTTGAAAAGGCGCTCCGGCCCGGCCTGCGCGCCCCCCATCACAGATGGCCCCGCGATCTCATGGCGCCTCAATGTGATTGCCACTATGAGTGCTCCCCGTGGGCGCCGCGCAAGCGGGGAACTTTCGCGGCGGGGAGTTCGCCGTAGTCGGCGCGGATCTCGTGCGAGCTGCGCGCCGCTTCGCGCGTGGCCGCAACTGCGGCGACGGCGAGCGCGGTAGGGCGGATGGCGCGGTCCAAATAGTGCACGCTACAACCGCGTTCGGCAAGCCCCGGAAGCACGTCCTCCGCATCGCCCAGAACTGCCAGCGGGCCGGGGCCCGGAGCGATCTCGGAGAGCACGTCCTTGATATAGCCGGAGGCGCGGCGCTCGGTTCCGTCCAGGCGGTAACGGACGGAGACGACGCCCGTGCGGCCGCGCACGACCGTGAGCAGCGGTTGCGCGGCGGTGACGCCGGCCTCGATCGCGTCGAACGAATTGACGCCCGCCAGCGGGCGCTTCCAGCCCAGCGCGAGCGACTTCGCGTAACTGATGGCGATGCGAACGCCGGTAAAACTCCCCGGGCCGATGCCGACGGCCAGCCGGTCGATCTCCGGCGGCCGCAGACCCGAGCGGTTTAGGACGTCCATGACGGCGCCCATGCCCTGCTCCAGCGCGACGTTACCCGGCAGCTCCGCGAACGCCAGGGGTCGCGCGTCCTGCGCGATGGCCGCGGAGAAGCCGCCCAGCGCCGCATCGATAGCCAGGACGATCATGCGTCGCCCTGCGCCTGCGGGCGGGTCACGCTGACCGCGCGGGGGCCCTCGCCCTTGCCGCTGATCTCGACCTCGTAGCGCACGGGCGGCAGCAGCGTGGGCGCATTGCGCCACCACTCCACCAGGACGATGGAGGTGCCGTCGAAGGCGTCTTCCAGCCCCAGTTCGGTCAATTCGCTCGGGTCATCGACGCGATAGAGATCGAGGTGGTCGATCGGCGGCGTTCCCGGGTAGCGGTGCCAAAACGTGAACGTGGGGCTGCTGGCGGGGTCGCTGCCCAGCCGCGCCTTGACGACGGCCTTTACGAAGGTCGTTTTCCCGGCGCCCAGCGGTCCAGAAAGCCCGACCACGTCGCCCGCTTTGAGCTCGCGCGCGAACGAGGCGGCGAAAGCGACAAACTCTTGCTCGCTGTGAAATGTTCGATCCATGGGGTTGGCGAAGACAAGCCTCCGTGAAGGTGCGTAGGACGCCGATGATTCTTGCGCCGGTGGCGTCTCTCCTCAAGGGATGACCGATCACCGCGCCGAGATCAACGCGCAAGCCGAAGCGTATCTCGAGGAACTGCGAGCCGCCGCGGCGGCTGCCCACGAACGAGTGATGGCCGGGGTCGTGCGCCTTCAACCGCAGGTGCACGGTGATGAACCTGTGCCGCCGGTCGATTTCGAGGACGAGCCGATGCCCGAGACGGACCCGATCTTCGCAACGCGCGAATTCGATGTGCCGCCCGAAGCGGTCGCGGGCCTAGTAGATTTTGATGAATAGAAACGACGCGAGGAAATCTTTGGAACGAGAGCCACTGGCAGACGCTTTTCCGGGGGCGCGCAGCTGCGCAGCACGGAGCGCCGGTTAAATGAACAACGACATTATCACCCAAATTAACGTCGAAGACGAGATGCGGGAGAGCTATCTCTCGTATGCGATGTCCGTCATTGCCTCGCGCGCGCTTCCCGACGTGCG
>DASSZL010000322.1:0-11717 GCA_035713505.1 Vulcanimicrobiaceae bacterium
TGCGCGGCGGTTTGATGCGGAGCAAAGCGAAATGCGCCTGCATGCGCGGCGGTATCCCCGTGCACCATCTTCGCGTACATTCGAAACGCGGGTGCGTTGCTTACGATGCCGGCATTTGCGAGTTGTAGCGCGATGTCTCGAAAACTCGACCCTTGCGGTACGATGATTTGCTGCGCGGTTTGCGGATGAGACCGGTCACCCCAAATCGTGTACGCGAACCACGCGCCGCCGGCGATGACGGCAATCAAAATAAGCGCGAAAAGCCATTTGAGCGCCCGCATCATGCCCCGGCGCCGCTCCGCCTGCGCGCAAGAAAACTCTCCAGAATCAGTGCAGCGGCCATTTTGTCGACGACGGTTTTGCGCTTCGCGCGGCTGACGTCGGCCGAAATGAGCGTTTTCGTCGCCTGCGCCGTCGTCAAGCGCTCGTCGACGCGATGCACCGTCCCGGAAAACACCCGCGCGAGTTGCTCGATGAACCGATCCATTTTCTCGGCTGCCGGCCCCGCCGTCCCGGCAAGCGTCATCGGGTAGCCTATAACCATCTCGTTTACGCTATACTCGCAAGCCAGGTCGGAGATTCGCCCCAGGTCCGCCCGCAGGTTCGTGCGTTCGATGACCGTCAAAGGGAGCGCGAACGTACCGGTAGGGTCGGCGACGGCAACGCCGATGCGTTTGCTTCCGACGTCGAGAGCCAGCAGAGCCATTATGCGCCCCTTACGAACTCCAGCGCGTGCGCTCCCGCTTTTGGCCGGCGGCCGAGATGATGATTGACCAGGGCCTCGATTGCTTGCGCCACGCGGCGCCTCGCATGCATCGCCGGCGCGACCTCGCCGCCGGGAGCGGCGGCTACCGCCTGAAGATTGCGCAAATCGTCGCGATCGAGCAAAAGCACTTCGCGCCAGTTCACGCGGCACGCTTCGCAGCCGAATCCGCCCTGCTCCGCATCAAGCCAAGCCGTCCCCCCCTCAAAGGCCTTGCCGCAATGAATGCAGGTGTCCACGGGCGGCGCGAGGCCGAGCGCGTCGAGCAAACGCATGGAGAATCGCGGAAGCAGCGAGAGCGAATCGTCGCTGCGGCCGATCGCGCGCAGGACGGCCGTCAGCAGCGCGTACACATCCGGCTGCGCCAAGTCGGGCTCGCAGAACGCATCGACCATTTCAACGATCATGTTTGCGGCCGCGAAGCGCTCCGGCTGAACCAGACGCTGCCAGTGCGCGTCCTCGATGTCCGCGGAGACGACGACGTCGAGATTTCGGCCGCGATGCATGCCGAGCTGCACCTCGTTGCCGAACTCGAGCCGCCCGGCGAGATGGCTCTTCGTGCGGCGCGCGCCCTTCGCAATCGCATCGATTTTGCCGCGTTCCTTCGTGAAAAGCGTGAGGATCCTATCCGCTTCGCCGTACGTGCGGCCGCGAAGAATCACCGCCGACGTCTTATACGAGCGCTGCGGAGCGCTCATCGCAAATTCTTGGGACCGAATGCGTCGGGAAGCAGCTCGTCCAGCGTGGTTTCCCTAACGCCGTGCGGCGTCGTGTAGATCACCGCGAGTTGCGGATTGAATTCGTTCAAGAACTGCCGGCACGCGCCGCACGGCGCGGTGACCGTGGTTTCCGGGCCCGCGATAGCGATTGCACGAAAATTGCGGTTCCCCGCCGCGACCGCGCTGACGGCCGCGCTGCGCTCCGCGCAAATACCAAGGCCGTAACTCGCGTTCTCGACGTTCGCGCCGCCGAAGACCGTGCCGTCCTCCGTGACGAGCGCCGCTCCCACGGCGAATCCCGAATACGGCGCATACGCGCGTTCACGCATCGCTTTGGCGTGCGCTACGATTTCGTCAGTCCGCATGTTCGTCCGCCGGATGTGCCCCGTTCTGCGCGCCGAGCGTGCCGTTGCTGAAGACGCGCACAGCCATGATACGGCGGCCGCGCATGCGATCGACTTTCAAACGCGTATGCTCGTCGGCTTCGATCTCTTCACCCTCACTGGGCAGCCGCCCGAACAAACCGACGGTAAAACCGCCGATTGTCTCGAACTCTTCGTGCGGCAAACGCGTTCCGAGTTTCGCATTGACGTCCTCGATATTGACGCCCGAATCGACGACCGCTTCCTGTTCGTTCACGATGCGCACCGGTTCTTCTTCGCCTTCGTCGTGCTCGTCGCGGATTTCGCCGACGATCTCCTCGAGCAAGTCTTCCATTGTTACCAGACCCGCCGTTCCACCGTATTCGTCGACCACGATCGCCATCGAAAACTTGTCGCGCTGCATCTCGCGCAGCAATTCGGCGATCTTCTTGTTTTCCGGAACATGCGTTACCGGGCGCATCAGCGCGCGGATCGGCGTCGAACTCAGCGAGCCGTTCGCCAGGCTTATCAGCAGTTCGCGGTCGTGCGCGACGCCGACGATATCGTCCTTGGATTCCTGATAGACGGGCAACTTGGAGTAACCTTCCGCGATAACGATGTCGAGCGCCTTGCGCGGCGAGTCGTCTATCGACACCGCGACGACATTTGGGCGCGGCGTCATGACCTCGCGCACGATCGTATCGCCGAATTCGATGACCGAGTGAATCATCTCGCGTTCTTGCTCTTCGAGCACGTTTTGTTCGGCGCCGACGTTGACGATTGCGCGAATGTCTTCTTCCGTCACGAAGATCGGATGCGTGTGCTTGATGCCGAACGGTTTCAATATCCACTCGGTCAGAAATTGGAACAGATAGACGAGCGGCGTGAGAATCCAGGCCGCTCTGCGCATCGTCGGCGCCAGGCGCAGCGCCCAGCGTTCGTTATCTGAGACGGCTACCGTCTTCGGAATGATCTCGCCGAACAGCAGTAAGACGAAGCTCATGACGACCGTGGAGATGATCGCGCCGTTCGGCATGCCGGCGCTGATGAATACGTACGTCGCGAGCGAATCGGCGACCAGCAGCACGATCGTATTTCCGATGAGGATCGAGGTCAGAAAGCGGTTGCGATCCTCTACGAGTTTGACGACGGCTGCGGCGCGCCGGACGCCGCGCTCCTGCATCGCCCGCGCGTGTAAGCGTGAAACGCCCACCAGAGCCGCCTCTGAGGCTGCGAAGAAGGCCGCGAGCAGCACGAGCACGACCAGGGCCGTGATCTCGTACCAGGGGATGGCGTGTGCGGCGGACTGACTACTTAGCGGTTCCAATTGCGGCCCGATTATAGCATATGCGGGCGAACGAGCAGGAACACCGCCAGGGCCACGAGGGTCCCGAGAATGGCGCCCCACGTCACCTCGAACGCAGAGTGGATGCGGGCCTCGACGCGGCTCTGAGCCACCAGGAAGGCCACGAAGTAGGCGAGCACCGCGACAAGCGGGCGCTGGTAGAACAGCGCCAGCCCGGTGGACGCCGCGAATGCCAGAGCCGTGTGGCCGGACACGGCGCCGCCCTGGAACGGCGACCCTCCGCCCACCCAGACCTTGGCGAAAACGGTCGCGATTGCGGCCAGGGCCAGGGCAACGAGGATGACGTTTGCCGGCACCTGCGCGACCGCATCGTACACGCGCGTGCCGCCTTGCTGAATGCCCTGATAGAACACGAGATAGCCGACGATGACCGCGCCGATTGCCGCGACGAACACCGCGCCCGCCGCAGCGTCCTTCGCGGTTTTGGCAAGCGGGTGATGCGCCACGGTCAATAAGTCGACCACGGCCTCAATCGCCGTGTTCATCAGTTCGAGCGCCAGCACGATGACGATGGTGATGACGACCGCGACGACGTAGATTCGCTCAAGCCGCAGCACGAGGGTCGCAACGAGCACGAGCGCGGCGATAAACATGTGCACGCGCATGTTCGGCTGCGTGCGCACCGTATAGAGAATTCCCGCGAGCGCATAGTGAAACGAGCTCCAGAATTTGCTCTCCGTGATGCGTTTGTAGTCGCGTTCGGGGTGATGCTCCCGCGGTTTGTGTTCGTGCAGCATATTAGTCGTACGGCCAAGGCATGTCGATGGCGGCCGCCAGACGCCGTTCTTCTGCTTCCATCGCCTCGCGCTCTGCCGGTTCCTCGTGATCGTGTCCCAGAACGTGCAAAATCCCGTGAATCAGCAGGCGGTACAGCTCGTTTTGCAGCGGCGCGTCATAATCGGCGGCTTGCCGGCGCGCCGTGTCGACGCTGATGACGACGTCTCCGAGCAGGCGTTCACCGTCATGCGGCGCTGTCTCTCCCGCCTCGTACAGCGGAAAACTCAGGACGTCGGTCGGCTTGTCCTTGCCGCGGTGCTCGCGATTGAGCGTTTGAATCTCGCCATCGTCCACCAGCGTGATGGAAAGCGCCGACTCGGGCTCGTTGACTTCGCGCAGCAGTTTGCGCGCGACGCTCTTGAGCCGGCGCGTGTCGACGCCGCTGCCTTTGACCTCGCTGCGAAAGTAGATCATTCAGGCGGCTGCGCCGCGTACGCGCGAATGATGCGCGAGACCAGCGGATGCCGCACGACGTCCGTTTCGTTCAGTTCGACGATGCCGATGTCGTCGATGCCCGCGAACCGCCGCGGTACTTCGAGCAGCCCGCTGCGGGCGCCGCCCGGAAGATCGACTTGCGTGACGTCGCCGTTCACGATCATTTTGGAGCCGGAGCCCAGGCGCGTCAGAAACATCTTGAGTTGATCGCGCGTGGCGTTCTGCGCTTCGTCCAGAATCACGAACGCCTCGGAGAGCGTGCGCCCGCGCATGTACGCCAGCGGAGCCACTTCGATGATCCCGCGCTCCAAATAGCGTTCGACGACGGTGTCGTCGAGCAACTCGCCCAGCGAGTCGTACAACGGGCGCAGATACGGATCGACCTTTTCTTTCAAATCGCCGGGAAGAAACCCGAGTTTCTCACCCGCTTCCACTGCCGGACGCGAGAGAATGACGCGAGCGACTTCGCGGGCGCGCAGCGCGCGCACGGCCATGACGACCGCCAAAAACGTTTTGCCCGTACCGGCGGGCCCGATACCGAAGGTCAGCGTGTTGTTGTCGATGGAGTCCACGAATGCGCGCTGGCCCGCCGTCTTGGGGCGAATCTCTTTGCCGCGCTGCGAGCGATAGAGCGTTTCGGGCAGCGCCGTTTCGGACCGGCCGCGCAGCACGTCGGACGTCGCGAGCGCCACGTCGTCGGGCGTCACCTGGGCGCCGTGTACGGCCGCGTGCAGCATACGCTGCACGACGTCATAGGCTTGATCGACCGCGGTGCTCTCACCGTGGAGGACCAGACTGCTGCCTTCGATGCGCAGGGCGACCGAAAGAGCGTCTTCGAGTGCCGAGAGATTCTGATCGAACTTACCAAACAGGCGAAAGTGATCGCTCAGGAGGCTCAGGTCGACGGTTCGTTCGGTTGTTGCGTCCAGAGATGGTTCTCCCGAAAGGCGGCCGGCGGGCCGAGTACTTCACTTGCGACAATCGCTCGAAGCAAGGTATTCCCACGTTCGAACATGCCCTGCAAAGAACCGGCTTTTTGCCCGGCCTGCCCTTGCGGCGCCGTCCGGCTGTCGGCGTCCATCCGTTACGGAGCCTTCGGCGGCGAAGGGGGAGCGAGCGGCGCCGGGCCGGACCCGTTTTCGGCCGCCGTGCCCACGCTGGTCGAAATCGCGCCGCGCATGTCGGAATCGGCTTGGATGTTCTTCATCTTGTAGTAATCCATGATGCCGAGATTGCCGCTCTTGAACGCATCGGCGATGGCTTGAGGAACGGCCGCTTCGGCTTCGACGACTTTCGCGCGCATGCGCTGCGTCTCGGCCTTCATTTCTTGCTCCGCGGCCATGGCGGCGTATTGCCGTTCCGAGGCTTTGGCTTGCGCGATGCGGCGGTCGGCTTCGGCTTGCGACATCTGCAATTCCGCGCCGATGTTCTTGCCGACGTCGACGTCCGCGATGTCGATCGAGACAATTTCGAATGCCGTTCCGGCGTCCAGACCTTTGGCGAGCACCATCTTCGAAATGCGATCCGGATACTCGAGCACTTCTTTGTGATCCACGGCCGCGCCGACCGCGGAAACCACGCCTTCACCCACGCGCGCGATGATCGTCGGCTCGCCGGCGCCGCCGACGTAACGGTCGAGGTTGCTGCGCACGGTGATGCGCGCTTTGACGTTGAGCTGAATGCCGTTCTGCGCGACGCCTTGAAAGATCGGCGTTTCGATCACTTTGGGATTAACGGAGGTCTGCAGCGCCTCGAGCACGTTGCGGCCCGCGAGATCGATCGCGGCGGCGCGCTGCCACTCGAGCGGAATCTGCGCGCGCTGCGCGGCGATCATTGCGAGCACGACGTTTTCGACGTTGCCGCCCGCAAGGTAATGTGACTGCATCTGTTCGACCGTGAGCGGCAGCCCGGCCTTGCGGGCGCGCACGAGGTTGTTCACAATGAGGCTGGGCGGAATTTTGATGATCCGCATACGCACGAGCGAGCCGATGGAAAGCGGCACGCCGGCCGCCACCGTCTGGATCCACAACCCGACCGGAATGTAGTACAGAAAAATAAACAACGCGATGATGACGACGAAGAAAATTATCGCCGCACTGGCTGCAACCACGACCGTTACTCCTTGTAGCTCGGGAGCGTTATGGGCTCCACGAAGATGCGCGCACCCTCGACGCGCGCCACTCGAATGGGGGTTCCTTCGGGAATGAACTCGCCTTGCGTCAGGACATCCACGCGCTGTCCTTCAACGAGCGCGACTCCCGCCGGGCGCAGGTAGGAGGCGGCGACGCCGCTCTTCCCCGCGAGTGACGAAAAGTCGGTACTGGTGACATAGTCGGCGCCTTGCGCGCCCGCGAACGTCAACTTGGCGATCCACGCGTTTTCCGGAAAGATCCGCGTGGCCAAGTAGAACAGGATGATCGTCACCACAATCGCCGTGGCGACGGTTTGCATGGCGACGAAGATCATCGGCGTCCCGAACGCGAGCAGAACGGAGAGCAGCAATACGGCGCTGCCAAGTACGCCCGGTGCGCCATGTCCGGGCACCACGTGCAGTTCCCACAAAATGCCGGCAAGGCCGAGGATGGCCAAAATGATGACCAGCGGACCGCTGGCGCCCGCCGCGATATGGCTTCCGAAGAACAGACCGAGCGCGCCCAGGCCGAGCAAACCCGCGATGCCATGGAGTGTCTGCATCTCGAGCAGCAAGCCAAGAAGCCCTACCGTGAGCAGGACCGCGCTGACCAGCGGCGTGTTGAGCGCATGAAGCAATTCCATGGTACGAGCTACCTGCTCGCTTCTGGAAAGTTACGAGATCTACTTCATCTAATGCGGGATTTTCAGGCGAGTTCTTCGGTGACGATTTGGCGGACCAGATTGCCGTCGGCCAAGCCCTTGAGCTGCGCCATCGTCAGCTTCATCACCGAGCCTTGATTGCGGGTCTCGCCCGGCAACTCGCTGATGATCGCCTTTACCACGGCCCGAACCTCGTCCGGCGACTTCTGCGCCGGGAGATACGCCATCAGAATCTCGCGCTCGCGCTTCTCTTTGTCGGCGAGCTCCTGCCGGCCGGCTTTTTCGAACTCGGCGGCCGAATCGTTACGCTGTTTGACTTGCTTGCGGACCACGTCGAGCTCGTCGGACTCGCTGAGCTCCACGCCGGCTTCCGTTCGCTTGTAGGTAAAACCAGAAAGGGCCGACCGCAATGTGTCGACCCGAAGCTGATCTCGTGCCTTCATCGCCTCTTTGAGGTCGGTGGCGATGCGGTCTTTGAGCGCGGCCATTAGGCGCGGCGCTTGCGGGCGGCCGCCGACTTCTTCTTGCGGCGAACGCTCGGTTTTTCGTAGTGCTCGTGCTTGCGCGCTTCCGCCAAGACGCCGGCCTTTTGGGTGGCTTTCTTGAAACGGCGCAGCGCGCTTTCAATCGACTCCCCAGGAGCAACGCGTACTTCCATTTGTTTACAACCCCCCTTTGTGCCGGGCCGCCCTTGGGTACTCGAGGCGGCGCGCGAAAATTTCAAGGCCCAAGCGGGCCCCGATTGCTGAGAATACCATAGGCGCCGGAGGGCGTCAAACGCTTAGCCCGGAGGCCAATGCATCGGGCGGCCGGCCAGCACGTGAATGTGCAGATGGTCGACGGTTTGCCCGCCCGCGGGGCCCGTGTTCACGACGGCACGGAAGCCGTCGGCGCTCTGTTCGCGCCCGAGCTGGCCCGCGACGCTAAAGAGCTTCGCCACGAGTTCGGGCGTCTCGAAGCCCACGAACTGCGGAAAATTCGGAACGTGCTTGACCGGCATGACGAGCAGATGCTTGGGCGCCTGCGGATTGACGTCTTCGATTACGACGACCTCGTCATCGCGATGCACGAACTTGCCGGGGATTTCACCCGCGATAATTTTGCAGAAAATACACGACGGATCGCCCACGCGGTTACCTCCGAATGAAAAACGTCCACGATTTCGTGGCGGTGTTGCCGGCCAGGTCCGAAACGCGCACCGTGACGTGCATTGCGCCGTCCGGATAGTCGATGCCCGGCGAATAGTCTATGAAGCGGCTGGTACGAACGGCGCCCGACGTGACGTCGTGCCCGTTGATTTCGATACGCGCGCTCGATGGATTCACGCCCACCGTGCCGCTCGCGAACGTCGCGTAGATGCTCGGACGCGAATTGTTGACGACGGCGCCGTCGTCCGGCGCGAAATCGACGATTCCCGGAGGCTCGGTTGAAACCGAAACGGTGGTCAGCGATACCGCCTGCGGCGCGTCCGCGCCATGCGCGTTCAAACGGCCCAGGATGGGCGCGTCCGCGAAATTTTGTCCCCGACGGATCGTGTAGGAACCGGTGTACACGCCCGGCTGCTGCTCGGTAAGCGGCAGATTCGTCACGTAGGGACCGATGTCGAATCCCGCCAGGCCGCCGGGCGTTCCACGCAGCGTCACGCCAAGGTTTTGTCCCGCACGAAGCACGTGCGGCGGCGCGACGTCGATCCCGGTGATGCCTACTGCCGTCGCCGGCGCGGGAGTACCGGATGATTTGCGCGTGGCCAAGATCTGCAGCGGCTCGGAGCTGTCTATGTTGTATCGCACCATGAGAACGTCGCCGACCGCCAGCGTATCGACGCCCGCATTCGCGCCGTTGAGCGTAATGACGGTTGTGCGGCTCGGTACGATGACATGCCCGTCGTCGAGGACGATTTGCCCGGACGCGATTGCCGCGATTTTACCGGTGCGGGACCCGAAGGCGTCCACGATGCGTTTTGCGGCACCGTGGCGGGTGAGGTAGACGTGCGCGTAGTCCCCGGTTCGCAGTTGCGCGAGATCGCCGCTGTTGCTCGTTCCCGCGTTGACGTCTTGCACGATAACGGCGACGTCCGAAGTAACCGGAACGGTTCGCACCGACGCGTTGTGCGCGAGCGTAACGGTGGGCGGATCGGAGTTGAGATCCACCCGCGTTATGGTACCGAGCAACTGTACTCCGCCGTTGACGTTGTTGACGATGCCGGTTCCCGAGCGCCCGACGAGCGTGGAGACGATTTCCACGCTATTGGTTTGCCGGTTGTACACCGCTTGCGCTTGCAGCGCTTGCGTGAAGAACCGAAGCGGCGCGTACAGGACGTTTTTGATCTCGACGGGCGCCGCGTCCATCACGACGGGTTGATTGTCTACTTGCGCGATTTTGCTGCCGACGAGCAGTGCAATGGTTTTCGCCCCGGCGTACGTGCGCACGTAGGGCCCGCTCTTCTCGAACGTCAAACCCAGCGCGCCCAGAATGCGCCGCACGGGAACGAGCAGATGATACTTGTAGAAGACGGGCGGCGGATTCACGGCAAGGCGCGTCCCGTTGAGCACGAGCGCGATAGGAAGCACGCGTTTTCCCACGGCGCGGTGAGCGGGCGCCGCGCCGAGCAGCAGCGTAACGCCCAGCAGGCAAGCGGCCAGGCGTTTCAACGTGACGGACGTTCCCGCAACACGTCTCGATAAATGGCGGCGGTCTCCATAGCGCACTGATCCCACGTTAGCATGCCGGCCCGCCGCCGCCCTTCCTCAATCAGCCGGCCGCGCAAAGCCGGGTCATCCAGCACCCGCGCAATGGCGTTCGAAGCGGCGCCGGCATAGCGCGCGGGAAAGGTGAGCGCCGCCCCGGAGAGCGCGAGCGGCAAGGACTCTTGGGCGGCAATCACCGGACAGCCGCACGCCATCGCCTCGAGCATCGGCAGGCCGAAGCCTTCGAGCAAAGCGGGGTGCACCAGAGCTGCGGCGCCGGCATAATGCGAAGCCAGTTCGTCCTGCGTGAGATCGCCCACGGCAATCGCGCGGCGCGACGCGCTCGAGTGCGCCTGCAGCGCGCCGCCGAAATCGTCGCGCCCGGTGAGATACAAATCGACTTCGTACGTCTGCGGAAGGGCGGCCCAAGCGGCGAGAAGCGTCGGCAGATCTTTGTGTTCGCGGTGGTTCCCCGCGTAGAACAGGTACGGACGCGGGCCGCGCACGGGCTGCACCGCTTGTAGAAACCGGTCTTGCACGCCGAGCGGTACGACCCGTATCTTGCGCGGATCGATGCCGAGAAATCGCTGCAGATCGCCCACGGTTCGCTCGTCGTCGGTGATAACGCGCGCGGCACGCGCCGCGGCGAGCCGTACAACCGTCTGGTAGTACAGCGGCACCTTCGGTTTGAAATAGTGCGGGAAGCGCAGATGAATGAGATCGTGTATCGTTACGATGTACGGCCGCGGCGCCGCGACCGGCATGTAGAGCGATAAAAAATGGGTGAGATTCGCGCCGCTGTGCCGTATTGCGCGCGGCAGACGCACCTGCTCGTCCCAGCCGAAGTTCGCGCCCTGCCGCAGCGCCATGAAGCGCAGATCCGGCGCAACGCGCGGCAGCCGCGCCGCCAGCTCGCTCGCATACGTCTTCATGCCTATCGACATCTGGCGCGTCAGACGCGCGTCGAGCGCTACGAGCGGATGGCTTTCCATTGCACCACGGCGGGATACAGCGCGGAATACCAGGCAACACGCCAACCGGGGGGGCCGTCCAGCAGCGCTCCGCGGCGAACGAGCGCGTGCGCGAACCGCACGGGAACGAGCAGTGTCTGCATCAGCGTGGCAGCCGCGCTCGCGCGAATTCCCAGGGCTTCCGTCTGCGTGTATCGCGCAAACTTCGCGCGGTACGAGGCGGCATCGGGATACGAGTCATGGTGCAGCGTCCCGGCGAGCGTGCGCACCGCGCCCTCGCAGACCCAACGCTCGTGGAGCTGCGCCCGACCGCCGGCCGCCGGAGCCGCTTCGACGCGCGCGCGATCGGTGCGGAACAAACGCAGCACCGGCTCGTTGCTCCACATGCGCAGCGGCTTACCGCAATACGATGTCGTTCGGGAGAGCACGTAGGCGTCCGCGTCCGCCTGCGTTTCCAAGAGCGCGGCACGAAGCGTCCGGTCCAGCCGCTCGTCCGCGTCGATCATCAGCGTCCAGGGCGTCCGCACTTGCGAGAGCGCGTACCGGCGCGCGTCGACGAAACCGGCGAATGGGCGCGTGATGACGCGCGCACCATGCGCCTGCGCAATGCGCGCCGTCGCATCGCGGGACTCGTGATCCAAAACCAGAACCGGCATACCGGCAGGCAGCGACTCAAGCAAGCGCGGCAGATTGCGCTCTTCGTCTTGAGCTAGAACGACGGCGGTAATCTCTTGCGGTTTCGTATGCGCTACGATGACGCGCTTCGCGCGAACTCTTGCTCTTCGCGAATGCGCTCTTCGCGATTGAGCGCCGCGCCGACAAAGTCGCGATAAAGCGGCGATGG
>DASSZL010000323.1:0-8606 GCA_035713505.1 Vulcanimicrobiaceae bacterium
CCTTGCGAGCCTGGCGGCATTCGCGGCACCGCTGGGGCTCGTTCTGAAAGCCCTTTTCGGCGTAAAACTGCTGGTCGCGAACGGTAAAGGTGAACGGCCGGTTGCACTCTTTACACAAAATGCTTTTGTCTTCCAAGGGATAGGCCTCCACAAAAGTAGCAGGCACGATTTATCCGACTTGTGTCGTACAGAATCCTCGCTTGGTTGGAAGGCGACCCAGGCTCTAGGACGAGGCGCGCCGGAAGCCGAGCGTTTCCCGGGCCGGCTCCGGCCGTGGCACGTGCAGCAGGGCAGCGGCCGCAAGAGCGGCTTCGTACCCCTTGTCTCCGCGTTGCGGGTGAGCCCGGTCCTCGGCCTGCTCGAGATTCTCGGTCGTGAGTACCCCGAAGCCGATGGGCATGCCGGTCGCGATCTGGACCGTCATGATGCCGCGCGCGCACTCGCCCGCGACGTAGTCGAAATGCGGGGTCTGGCCGCGTACCACGACACCGAGCGCCACGACGCCGTCCAGACGGTCGTCCGCTGCGATGAGACGCTTTGCCGCAAGGGGCAACTCGAAGCAGCCCGGCACGTGATACACGGCCACATCTTCCGGACGCACGCCGCAATCCGCGAGCGCGCGGCGCGCGCCGTCTTCCAGCCAATCCGCGAGCTGTTCGTAGAATCGCGCGACGACAATCGCAAAGCGTTTCCCGGAACAATCCGGAGCCGCGAAGGAACGTTCTTTTTTCATGCGTGATCGCCGTGCGGCAGAGCGCCGTTCTCGGCGGTCGTCTCGGTGAACAAGTGTCCGAGTTTGCTGCGTTTGGTCGCCATGTAGCGCCTATTGTATTGCGTGGGTTCGGTCTGAAGCGCTACCCGGCCGACGATTTTCATGCCGTAGCCTTCCAAGCCGAAGATTTTGCGCGGGTTGTTCGTGATGATGCGCAGTTCTTTCACGCCGAGATCGGCGAGAATCTGCGACCCGATGCCGTAGTCGCGCTTGTCGACCGGCAGGCCGAGCGCGATGTTGGCCTCGACGGTGTCCGCGCCTTTGTCCTGAAGCGCGTAGGCGCGCAATTTATTTGCCAGCCCGATGCCGCGGCCTTCCTGGCGCAGATACAGAAATACGCCGCGACCTTCTTTGGCGATGATGTGCATGGCGCCGTCGCGTTGAGCGGCGCAATCGCAGCGCAGCGAATGCAGCGCGTCTCCCGTGAGGCATTCGGAGTGCACGCGCACGAGGAGATCGCGCCCGTCGGCAATGTCGCCCATAACGAGCGCCACGTGCGTGTTGCCGTCGATACTGTTTTCAAACGCGTAGCCGGTCCAGTTGCCCACCTCGCTCGGCAGTTGGAATTCGGCGATGCGGTGCAGCAGCTTTTCCGTGCGCCAGCGGTAGGCGATGAGATCTTTAACCGTGATGAGCCGCAGGCTGTGGCGCTTGGCGAACTCGATGAGTCCGTCCAAGCGTTCCATCGTGCCGTCTTCCGCCATGATTTCGCAAATGACGCCCGCGGGATACAAGCCGGCCAAGCGCGCCAGATCGACCGATGCTTCGGTTTGTCCGGCGCGAACCAGGACGCCGCCGTCGCGCGCGCGCAGTGGAAACGTGTGACCGGGGCGCAGCAAATCGGAGGGGCGCGTCGCCGGATCGAGCAGCGCTTGAATCGTCGCCGCGCGATCGTGCGCGGAGATGCCGGTCGTCGTGCGGCCGCGCGCTTCAATCGAAACGGTAAATGCCGTTTCGTGGACGGCGCTGTTTTCCGAGACCATCTGCGGGAGATGCAGTTCGTCCAAGCGCCGGCCGATCATCGGTACGCAGATGAGACCGCCGGCGTGCTTGCGCATGAAGTTGATCGCTTCGGGCGTCACCATCTGGGCGGCCATCACGAGGTCGCCTTCGTTTTCGCGATCCTCGTCGTCGAGCACGATGACCATCTTGCCCGCCCGGATGTCCTTGACGGCATCCTCGATAGAATCGAACGGCGAGGCCTTCTCCAGCGTGTTTGCCAGGTCGGGCAAGACCTGCGTCAGTCGCTGGAGCGACCGGTACGACGGCTCGCGCTGCCCGGACCGCAGGTACGAGATAGCGGCCTCGGTCAAACCGCACCTCGCCGCAAGCTCGGAGGCTGTTAAGCCGGCCGCGTCCATGGCCGCATTGAGTTCATCCGCAAAAGCGCTCATTTCCCCGACCGTACCGCCAGACTTAACAAATGTCAAGCCAAATACACGCATCACGGCTCCGGCCCTGCAGGCCACCGGGCGAGCGGCGGAGGAACCAAAATTCCAATGGGAGAGTTGGTGCAGAGTTGGACTGTGCGCCGTGTTTGACTGGGGACCCGTTCGCGCGGCGTTTTTCGCGGGCGAGTATTCCCGCTGCCGCGAGCTGCTCCAAGGCGCGCCCAGCCCCGAATCGGTTATCTGGGTTGCGCGCATGGAGATTCGAGCGAACCGCAACCCTGAAGCTATCGCGCTTCTCCTGAACATGTCGCCGCGCGACGAGCGCAGCGCGGCCGAGCGCGACATTTGGCTCGCTTCGGCGTATTGCGAATCCGATCGAGCTCTCACGCATCAACTGCTCGATCGAGCGCTTCCCGTGCTGCGGCCCTACGCCGAGCCGTACTATCGCGGCCTCCACACCCGTTCGCTCACGCATCTGCTGTCCTCCGAATTCGATGCAAGCCTTCGCTGTATCGAGGAGTTGCTCGAGTCCCCGTACGCGATCGACCGAGCGCAAGCATATTCGCAGCGTTCATGGATCGCGGCCAAGCAGGAAGACATCCGAGCACAGCTTCGTTATCTGCAGTTGTCTTTGGACCAGCATTTGCAGTGCGACCCAATCGATCAGTACGCATTCTTGCACATGCTCGTCACGCTTGGCTCACTTTGCCGTGAAGTGCCTACTGACGGCGTAATAGATCGGCTGCGCGCGGCGTTTGGTTACGCCAGGAAAACGGAGATTACCGATTTCTCGTGGTTTACGATGTTGCGCGTCCTGGGGTGGATCGACGCTTTGCAAGGAGACGAAGTCGCCGCCGTTCGCCGGTTCCGCGAAGCCGAAGCATGCGCGCCTTCCGCCTTTTGGCGGGTTTTCTGCCTCGTCGACCGGGCGTATCTCTCCGACGCCATGGATCGTCAAGCAGCCGCGCGGGAGACGCTTGCGGAGGCGGACGCTCAGGCGTGGTCCCTGGATTGGAGCAGCACGCACCAGGAAGAGCGCATCATACTCGTGACCCTCGCGCAACTCTACGCGAGCAAAGATCCGGCGCGAGCGCAAGCGTATCTGGCGAAATTCCGCTCGCTGCGCACGGAAATGCACGGCCGCATCGGTTGGTTGCACGACCGCCGCACGCGGGCGCTTCAACTCTCCGCACACGGCACCGCCTTGCTGCACTTGGGCGATCGCGAAGCGGGAATAGCGATGCTCAGTGAAGCGTGGGAAATCTTCACGGCGTTTAAATACGACTGGCGTGCAGCCCTGGCAGCGCTCACACTGTTCGAGGCGACAACCGATGACCTGTGGCGGGAGCGCGCCCGCAAACAGATCGCGCCGTGGCCGGACAGTTGGATTGCACGCCGTGTTTGATTGGAGCCCCATTCGCAGTGCGTATCTAGCCGGTGAATATTCGAGGTGTCGCGCGCTGCTGAAAACCGCGCCGCAGCCGCATGCCGCAATTTGGCTGAGCAGGGTGGACGGACGGCAATTGCGCGACGCGGACTGCATTTCCGGCTTACTGTCCATGGTTTGTGAAGACGCGCATATCGCGGCGGAACGCGATATTTGGCTCGCCATGGCGTATACGAGTTGTAGTGATTTTTCGATGGCGCACGAGCTTCTCGATCGCGCGATGCCCGAACTGAAACCGCCCGAAGAAGCCTATTATCGCGCGGTGTACATACGCGTTTTGACACACTACCTCACGGGCGAGTACGATCGAGCACTCGAAGCCATTCGCGACCTGCTCGAGTCGCCGGATCCGAACGATTGCGGACAAGCGTTGGCACTGCGAGCTTGGGTAGCCGCGAAACGCGGTGATTTGCGCGCACATCTCAACCTCATGCTGGAGGCCCTGAACGAATACCTGAGCGCAAAAGAGCCGGATCAGTACGGGCTGGCGCACACCGTGGAAACGCTTGCGGTGATGTGCCGGGAACTGGCGGTCGAAGACCGCGTCATAGAATGCGTCCGCACAGGTCTGAACCGCGTGCGCTTATCCGAGGCTACGGCCTTCCCGCGCTTTCAATCGATGCGCCTGCTGGGATGGGCGCAGGCGCTGCGCGGCGACGAGATTGCGGCGCTGCGTGCATGGCGTGATGCGCAGGCCGCGCCCCCATCGGAGTTTTGGCGCGTGTTTTGCTTGGTCGATCGCGCTTATCTCTCGCTCGTGATGGGGCGCATTGACGCTGGAACCAAGATCCTTGACCAGGCCGATCGCGTTGCTTCCGGCTTGAAGTGGAGTGAAACGCGCGAAGAGGAACGCCTCATCCTCATTACGATAGCGCAACTGTTTTCCGAACGTGATCCGGGGCGCAGTGAGCGCTACCTCGCGCTATACCGAACGCTGTCCTCGCCGATGGAGCAGCGCATCGGCTGGGTCGGTGATCCCCGTGCGCGAGCAATGGAACTCTATCCGCAAGCCGTTGCGCTGCTGCGGCTTGATGAATCCGCTGCGGCGATTCCCATGCTGGAAGAAGCGTGGGACATCTTCACGTCGGTCGAGTATGGCTGGAGAGCGGCGCTCGCGGCGCTCGACCTTTATAAAGCAACCGGCAAAGCAGATTGGCTGCAACGGGCCCGCGAGCACATCGCTCCTTGGCCGCACAGCTGGGTAGCAAGGGACGTTCGGAACGCCGGTTAGCTGGGTACAGCTGCGCATCATGGCAGACGTACAACACAGTCTAGCGACATACGTCAGCGATATGCTGGCGTTGGAAGAACACGTGTGCGTGCCGTTTCGCGCGCAACGCGACGATGCCGATTTTCGCAGCAATACGCAAGCGGCGACGCTCGCTCAGCGGCTGACCTCGCTCTCGGAAACACACATAGCGGCGCTGCGCAGTGCGTTGGACGCGCTCGGCGGTCATCCGGCGCACGCCGCGAAATCAGCCGTAACGAATATCGAGGGCTGGTTCGCAAGCGCAATCGACAAGATCCGCAAGACCAAGGTGGCGAAGGGTTTGCGAGACGACTACACGGCAATTGCGTTATGCACCGCCTCATACAGCATGCTGTTGACGACGGCGAACGCGTTCGACAATGCAGACGTGGCACAGCTGGCGCAGCGGCACTTGCAAGACTACGCGCAGCTAATCGTCGATATCGGCGATGCGCTCCCGTTCGTCGTCGTCGACGATCTCAACCAGACCGGCATCCCCGTTGACGCGCGAATTGCCGCGCGCTCGCAAGCGGACATCCGGACCGCATGGCGCACCGGCGAAGGTGCAACGACCACGACGGGAACCATTGAATCGCAAGCAACGATCAATCGTACGGCCGGCGGCACGTATCCGACGGTTTAGGGAAACAGCGTCGGACCGAACGTCACGATGGGTTTGAGGATCTTCGAAGCGCGGAGCGCCCGATACGCGGCGGCGGTCTCTTCCAACGGAAAGAACGTCGCGCCCAGACGCTCCGCGGTAACAACGCCGCGTGCAAGCAGATCCAGTGCTTCGCGCGTGTCCTGCGGTCCGCACGAATAGCTCGTGACGAGTTTCACATCACGAAAATACAAGTCGTTGGCATCGAACGTGAACGGCACGCCGGGTTCGAGCGGCGTGAACATCACCACGGCGCCGCCAGGCGCGACGGCGGCGAACGCGTCGCGCAGCGCTTCGGGCGATCCGGGGCCGCAAATCACCACGTCCGCGCCCGCGAATCCCTCATCGGGACGCACGGTTTGCATGCCGAGTTCCGCGGCATGCGCCCGGCGTTCTTCCAAAAAGTCGCTGCCGGCAACGACTGCGCCCAGGGCCTGCGCCGCGAGTGCGTGCATCAATCCCATCACGCCCAGGCCGATGATGTATATCCGCTCCCCGGCGCGCACGCCGCTGCGCCGGATCGACTTCACCACGCACGCGAGCGGCTCCACGAGCGATCCGTCGACGAACGATACATGCTGCGGCAGCCGCAGCGTGTCGCGAACGTTTTGCTGCGGCACCCGGAAATACTCCGCGAGGCCGCCGGGATCGATCGACGTTTTTCTCCACGTCGCGCATTGGACGTAATCGCCTCGCTCGCATGCGCGGCAGGCAAAGCACGGCGCATGGTGGTGCACGAAAACCCGATCGCCGGGTGCAAAATCCGTCACGCCCTCGCCCACTGCCGCAACGACGCCCGCGGGTTCGTGTCCGAGCACGAGCGGCGCCTTGCGGCGCACGTACCACGCCATGACGTCGCCCGTGCAGATGCCGCTCGCGCGCGTATGCACCAGGAGTTCACCGCTGCCGATTTCGGGAATGTCTCGCAGTTCGATGCGTATATCATCCACATCGTACAGAACCGCGGCTCGCATTTTTTCGTTCACGGCTGGATTGCGAACTTGATGCCCTCGCCGGCATCTAAGCGCTCGAAGACGTCGCCGATACGGTCGAGCGAGACGCTCTCGGTAACGAGTGCGGCCGGATCGATGGCGCGCGACGACAGCAAATCGTACGCCCGCCGAACGGCGCCGGGCGTGAAGTGGAAGGGACTGATCAAACGTACTTCGTCGTAATGCATGCGCGCCGCCAAGAACGAAACGCGCGCCGACGACGGTAATCCGCCGAAGAACGAAACGATGCCGCCGCGCCGTACCATGACGGGCGCCGCTTCCCACACTTCCTCGCTGCCCGTGCATTCGATGAGCGCGTCGGCGCCGCGTCCCCGCGTGAGCTCGCGCACCCGCTGCGCCACATCTTCCTTGCGCGCGTTTATGGTTTGCGTCACGCCTAAGCCGTGCGCCAGACGCAGGCGTTCCTCACGCCGTCCGGCGAGTATCGGCCGCATACCGCCGTACGCGAGCAGTGCGGCGTGCAGCAGGCCGAATCCGCCGTCGCCCATGACGACCACGCTCGACCCGGCGGAGATGTTCGCGAAATCCAGCGAGTGCACGACGCATGAGAGCGGCTCCAAAAATGCGGCGCACGCATACGAGAGACCCTCGGGCTTGGCATAACAGTTGCGTTCGACGATGTGCTTGGGGATCTCGATGTACTCCGCGTACGCGCCCAGAATCTTCGTCGCCATCACCGATTCGCAAAGTTCTTCCTCACCGCGCTCGCACCAATAGCATGAACCGCACGGAGCTGAATGAACGCTCATGACGGGCTCGCCGGCGGAAAATTTGGTGACGCCTTCGCCGACTGCGGCAACGTCGCCGGAAAACTCGTGGCCGAACGGTGTCGGCATCGGCATCTGCGGATGACCGCGGCGGAATGCCTTGAGATCCGTTCCGTCGGTAAGCGCCGCTCGCACGCGCACGACTATCGCTCCCGGAGCCGGCTGGGGCATCGGCACGCCCCGTAATTCGATGCGCTTGGGTTCCACCAAGATCGCGGACCGCATCGTGGTGCGCGCGGCGATCATTCCGGCTCCCCCAAGCACGCGATCAAGGCATTGCGAATCGGATCGGGCAGCGGACAACTCTTGAGCGTGGAGCGATCCATGCACGCCACCACCAGGCGAATCACCGCACCGGCCTCGCCCGTGCGTTCGTTGAACACGACGCTTTCCCACTTCACGGACGAGCCGCCGACGTGGGTGATATGCGTGCGCAAGCGCAGCCAGTCGCCCATCAGCGCCGGCTTGTGATAGTCCGCTTCGACGTGCACGCGCGGAAGCCAGATGTCGTAGTCGTGAAAAACCTGGTTGTACGGAAATCCGATCTCCGCGAAAAAGTCCATTTCCGCGCGTTCGGCCGCTCGCTGGTAGGCGGCGAAATACATGATTCCCGCGATGTCAACGTCGGCCCACTGCACCATGACGCGGGTTTCGAACGCGCGCGCGCTCGCGGGCCTATTGTCTTTAAATTGCGCCATGCACCGCGTACCGCGCCAGAGGATCGACTTCCAAGTTCACGAGATCGCCTGGACTGCGCCGTCCCAGGGACGTGCGGCGCAGCGTCTCCGGAATCAGGGCCAGTTCAAACCAGCGGTCGCCGGCTGCGGCAACGGTCACGCTCACGCCGTCCACGCTGATGAACGCTTTCTCGCAGACGTAGCGGCGCAGTTCCTCCGGCAGCGCGATCCGCATGCGCTCGCCTTGACCTTCGGGCGTACGCGAGATCACTTGCGCCGCGGCGTCGACGTGCCCGTACACGAAATGGCCGCCCATGCGATCGCCCAGACGCAGCGAATATTCGACGTTGACCCTGTCCCCTTCGCGAAGCGAGCCCAGATTCGTACGCGCGAGCGTCTCCGGAACGACGTCGAAGTCGATGATATTATGATCGACGTCCGTCGCGGTCAGACACACGCCATTGACCGCGATGGAATCTTTCGGCTCCACTTCTTCATCGGATGCGTTCTCGCAGCGCAAGCGCAATCGCATGCCTGCGCCCGCCAAGGGCTGCACGTGCTGCACCGTTCCGTTATAAGAGATGAGTCCGCTAAACATCGACGATACCCGCGAGAAGTAAATCCGGCCC
>DASSZL010000324.1:0-5943 GCA_035713505.1 Vulcanimicrobiaceae bacterium
AGAACGCCGAGCGTTGGCGTCTCCAGTTCGACTTCCAGCAACAGCACGTTGGCCTCGTCCGGCGCCCGCGCCGGCGTCACGGGCGCGGCCGCGAATTGATCGACTCGCGCCAGCATCTTGCCGGCGTATTCGGCAATCGGTTCTTTCTTGCCGATCTTTTCGTGCAGCACGATGCGCTGAAGCATCTGGCCCTGCGCGTCCAGGTGTGCTTTGAGTCCAGCAACGTCGTTGCCCTCGAGCGAGCGCGTGCACGCGAGGGCGCCCCCCAAAATGAAATGGTTGAGCAGCGCCGGCGGTTTACTGCCGTTGAAAATGCGTTCGAAATACGCCACGGACGGCCGATCGAGCCGCCCGTAGAGCGTGACCGCTTCGCGAACGGGCGCGGCCTGCGCGGCGGCCGGTTCCACATCCGGCGGCTGCTCGGGCGGAGGCGGCACGTAGGGCTCTTGTTCGGGAATTCCGGGCTCGGGGACAGGCGCAGGCTGTGAAGGGGGCGGCATCGGTTCGCCCGGCTGATCGGGAGGCGGCACCGGCTGCAGCGGGGGCTCCATCGGCGGCCGGTATTCCGCTGCGGGCGAGAGGGCGGCGGCCCCGGCTTCGTGCTCGATGACCTCTTCCTCGTCGAGCTCGTAAATCGGCAGTTCTTCGCTCGCGGACCGCGTTTGCGCGCCGTCGTAGAGCGCTCGATCGAAGCGCTGCACCTCCGCGGCGAATCCGGTCTGCGTCTCGGTTTTCCGTGAAATGATCACGGGCTGCGCGCCGACGATGGCGGTCTCTTCGGCGCTGACGGACGGCGCTATCACGAGCGGCTTATTCCCAAGCCGGACCCCAATCTTCCAAAGGAACGTGACGCGCGATTTCGGCTCGATGGTGCCCACAAGAGTCCCCGTGCCGAAGAACTCGTCAGCGGCGTCGTCCAGCAGCGGCCTGCCGTCGCGCACGAACGACCCGTTGCGGTAGGCCGCGCCGCCCGGCAGCGGCACGCAGACGCGCACGTTCCGGGCGGCCGCAACACCTTCGCTTGCCACGCTGAGGGCCAGCGTGACGATAGCACCGGGAATGACCTCGCCCGCAGGGTTCCCCGTCAGTTCGACCGTCACTACGGCGCTGTCCAGGAGTTCTTCGGGGGCTTCGGGCGCAGGGCTGCCTTCCGTGTGCGCTTGAGACTCCCAAGCGCTGCGCTCAGGCGAGGGAACGCCCAAAGCCGCCCGCTGGAGGTCCACCAGCCGCATGTCGGCGCTTTCTTCGAAATCCGGTTCTCTTGGCCGGGGCATCATTTTGCGAAACGGAATCGCGCGAAAAGACGCTCGAAGAAGCCCGCGTGCCGTCCGTTGAGCGCCGGCCCCTCGATGAGCGGCTCGGTCGCGGCGACCGGCTCGGGGATTCCGCGGGCAACGAGCGCCGCGCGCACGTGGTCCTCGCGCACGAGCGTGCTGGCGCGGTCCGCGGCTTCCTCCATCGAGAGATGCGAGAGCATGGTCAGGCGGCGCGGCAGACCCGCCGCCGCCCGCGTGAGCAGCGTTCGCGCTTCCGGCGTGAATATTTGCTGCCCCGGAGCCAGTCCGGCCCGCGAAAGGCGAAAGTCCAAAACGGCGCCGGCCATTGCCTCATCCAGCGCCTGCAGGCGAATCCACGAATCGACGCGATCGACCAGATTGTGCCGCTCGTTGAGCCGGCGTTCGAGCTCGCTTTGCCCGAACAGCAGCATGTTCAGCAGCTTTTTCTGCGGCACGTGATAATTGAGCAAAAGCCGCAGCGCCTCCAAGTTTTCATCGCTGAGGTTTTGCGCCTCGTCGATGACCAGGACCAGCGTGCGATTCTCGAGCACGGCGGTTTCGAAGAAAAAGTTCTTCAGCGCGTTCTTGAGCGCGGCGCTCGATCGCGGTGGAAGCGAAAGCCCGAAGACCCGGCCGACCGCAATCAAAAACTCGACCTCCGTGGCGAAGGTCGGGTCGAGGATCTTGCCGAGCACGATGCGGTCGTCTTGGAGCAGCTCTTGTTCGAGTGCCCCCGAGAGGCTCGTTTTGCCGGTGCCCGGTTCCCCGAGCACGATTGTCAACCCGCGCGACTCGTCGACCGAAGCGGCCAAGCGGTCTTTGGCCTTTCGGAGCGCGCCGAGTTCACAATAGAAATACGGATCAGCCGTATCTAAGAACGGGTCGCGTTCAAGGCCGAAGTACCGGTAGTACTTGGACATTCGTGAATAGGTTAGGCGAGCGTCGGCAAAGTCTTTGTGCTTGGCGCAGGGTTAGCTCCCCGAGCGTGCTATTCTCCGAGCAGTGAGCGATCTGCGAAACGCTTCGGTTTTAGTCACCGGTGCTTCGGGTTTTCTCGGAAGCCGCATGGTACGATACCTGGCCGGTAAAACGCGCCGCTTGGTCGCCGTGGCGCGGGGAAGCACGACGGCGCTGCATCCTCACCTTCGGGAAGTGGAAGTAGTGCTTGCCGACGTTTCAGTGGAGAGCCAAATGGAGCAGGCCGTCGCCGGAATCGATGTGGTCATTCACTTGGCCGGGCATTCCGGAGCCGCTTCAAGTTTGCGCGATCCATTCTATGACTTGAAAGAAAACGTAGGTGGCGTCATCACCCTTTTGGAGGCGGTACGCAAGCACGACCACCCGGTACGAGTCGTGTTCCCGGGCTCGCGTCTGGAGTATGGCCGCCCGAAGGCGCTTCCCGCCGCCGAAAACGACCAGCTCCGCCCTGTCTCGCCCTACGGTGTGAACAAACTCACTTGCGAGATGTATCTCGATTTATATTCACGCCTTTATGGGGTTTCGTATGCCGTCGCGCGCATCACCAATCCGTACGGCCCTTCAGTTGGCGGACCGGCGCGCGAATATAACGTATTCAATCGCCTCATCGCAACTGCAGCGGCGGGGGACGCCATAACAATCTATGGCAAGGGTCAGCAGCTGCGCGACTATGTGTATGTAGACGACGTCATCGAGGCGCTCGCGTTGCTCGCAGCGGGCGACGACAACACGGTAGCCAACGTGGGTGCAGGCGTAGGGATCTCAATGGCTGCCGCTGCAGAAACAATCGTGCGCATCGCGGGACGCGGGTCGATCGAGTATATTCCGTGGCCACAGGCGGCGCGGCAGGTGGAAACGGGAGATTTTGTCGCCGATATCACGCGTATGCGCGCGCTGGGCTGGTCGCCCATAACGACGTTGGAAGAAGGCATCCGCCGTACTCTGGACTCGATCGAAACGCCCACGTGAACGAGCGGATTCAGCGCGATTTCGATGCCTACTGTATTCCCGCTCCCGCGTTGGAACAGGCACGGCTCTTCTCCCTTAAATTGGAGTACATCGAGATTTCTCCGCTGCGAAGACGGTACGTCGACGCGGTGCTGCTCAGCGGCGATCACCTCGTTTCCGTGCCGTTTATCTATATCGCTCAGGACGGCGGCGCCGTATTGCACCAGCAGCATCAGGCACTGCACCCCGCCGTTCGCGAATGGCTTGCGAGAACCGCAGGAGACTGGGCAGCTGGAAAAGGACCCGACGCCACGCTGGTGGCGGATCTCTTCGATAACGACGCCTCCCTGCGTTCGCAAGTGATCGAGGCCGTCGGTAAAGAGGATCGTGCCTTTGCCGGAATCTCGCCGTACGCCGGTCTGTTCAACGAAGCTGAACGATACGCAAATCTCACGCCGTATGTAATAGGTCGCTCCGTCATCGACTTCAATCCGGGACTCGGTTATGGCCCGCGAACGCTGGCTCCCGCGGCGTCGGCCGTCTTCGCCGCGCCGTCCGCACTGACCGACCTGACAAGGCGGCTGCGCCCAAAGCTAAAGACTAGCGATAAAAATGCCGGCGCTGCCGTCTGGCTGGATGCGCCTGCCAACGATCTCGCGCAGATTTTGGAAACGCTGACGCGAGCGGTGAAGCCCGATGGCTTCGCGATCGTGTCTATGCGCGGCGAACACGCCGCAGATGTGCTGCGCGCGACGGGGGCCGACGTCTTGAAAGTGACGCGGCCCGGCTGCGAAGGACTCGGCGTGCTAGACGAATGGCTCGGCGTTTTCCGGAGAAACGCGCCCGCGGCTCACCTCGAGGTTCCCGGCGCGATCGAACAACCCTCAGTGCCGATTCTCGTGGCTCCGCGCCCTTTGCGCGTGCTTTTCGCGCTTCGGCCAAGCGCCGAAACGATTTTCGGCGGCGACGTAGTGCAAGTAAGGGAAACCGCCGAGGCACTGCGTGAGCGAGGCCATTTCGTCGAAGTCAGCACGGCGCCGACGCTTGACGCGGCCGGCTTCGACGTCGTGCACCTCACGAACATCACGGTTCCGCCTGAAACACTCCCGCAGGCGCAATCGGTCGCTGGATTCGACGGCGCCGTCGTAATGATGCCGATCTTCACCGACCACTCCGACGAGGCGGTGTGGGGCATGAATGCGACCACATCCGTGTTTGGATCGCACGAAAGCCTCGACGATTTACAGCAAAAGCTTAGGCACGTGGAGGCACGCAGTCTGAGCGTCGGTCGGCTTTCGCCGCCGCCTCTGCGAATGGAAATGGTCGATGACTACACGTCTATGCAGAAAGCAACGCTCGACGTGGTCGACTTCGTGGTGGCGAATGCGCATAGCGAAATGCATCGCTTGTATCGCTATCTGTCATGCGAGGTGCCGTACGCGGTCGCGCCTTCCTGCGCCAATCCGCATGTTTATGGTACGCATGCCCGCAGCGGCTTTGTGAACCGTTTCGGGCTTGCCGATTTCGTGCTGTTGGCCGGACGGTACGAAGGACGTAAGAACCAGCTCGGCTTCTTTGAAGCGACGCGTAATATGGGTTTGCCTCTGCTTTTCATCGGTAACAACTATAACGCAACGTTTGCGCGAATCATCCGAATTCATCGGCCCGGCAATGCCGCGTACATCGGCCATCTTCCTGAAGCGGATCTAGCCGGCGCATTCGCGGCCGCACGCGTCGTCGCGATTCCGAGTTGGGACGAGGTCGTTAGTCTGACGTCGCTCAATGCGGCAATCAGCGGGGCATCGATGGTTCTTACGCGCAATAGTTACGAACATGAGTATTTCACCGACGATGCGGAATACTGCGATCCCGGCAGCATTGCATCCATCGCCTCGGCGGTCCGCCGCGCCTGGGACACGCACGATGCGCGCCAGGAACGACGGAAAGAGTTAATCGAGCGCGTTATTCGCGACTTCAATTGGCGGCGTTCGGCGGCCTTGACTGAGGAAGCGTATTACCGCGTTCTCGTGCACAATCCGCGGCGCGATCGGCGGCTGGCGCGTTTTTCGAGCGTAACGGGGAAGGATTGAAAGTGCAGATACAAGTGCAGCATGCAGGGCGAAACCTGAATATAGGATCCGGGACCGATCTCCTAGGCACGCACCGGATGTCATTCGGCGACGACGTATTTATCGGCAAAGAGGGCGTTCTTGCGATCGTGTACGAACGTCCGGAAGCCGGAGCGATGATCACTATCGGCAACGGCGTTTGGATGAACAAGCGCTGCTATATTTCAGCGGCAAACGACATAACGATAGGCGACTATGCGATCTTCGCGCCAAATGTGTACCTAGCTGATTCCGCCTACGAATACCGGCAGGTCGGCGTGCCGATTATGAAGCAGGGTTTGGCATCAGTGCAGAACAGGATTCACGTCGGTGAACATGCATGGATTGGCATCAATGCCGTCGTCTACGGTAACGTGACTGTTGGTAAAGGCAGCGTAATCGGCGCCAACAGTGTCGTCACCAAATCCGTTCCGGACTATTGCGTTGCGGGCGGGCAACCGGCGCGGGTCTTGCGCGCGTACGACGACCGTACCGACGATTGGCCGCTCATTCAAAGTGCGGAAGAACTCGCCGAGATATTGGCGAACGGCCGTTCCAACATAAAACTGCGCGCGGCGGATGCGCCGCCGCGCATTCCTATGTACTATGCGCAGCTCGTAACAGTACAGTAG
>DASSZL010000325.1:0-9146 GCA_035713505.1 Vulcanimicrobiaceae bacterium
GCTTGCCGCAGGTAGGTCTCCGTGTCGCCGTCGAGTTCGACGCAAACCAGGACGCCGGAAAACGTCTCGGTCGTGAATGCCTGATTCTCGATATCCGCGGCATCCACGCGTACGATCGTCCGGAGCGCCGTGTGATCGCCGGCAAGCGCGGTGCGCCGCTGCGATGCGCCGGGATAATATTCGGGGCGCTGCTCCATTTGTTCGAAGACCTCGAGTATCGCCTGCGGAAGTTTCTCCGTGTACTCCCAGCCTTTCGGCAGCACGAGCACCTGGGCGGCGATGCAGTTGAAGCCGGCATTGTGCGCCTTTTGCGTCGCGATATGCAGTGCTTGGTAGCGCAGATCCTCGTCGTTCCACGGTCCGGGCACAACGATGGTGGGACTGACGTTGCCGAGCTCGCTCGTAATCCGCTTGCGAGCGCCGATGCCCGCGACGATGGCGTTGTGCGTGACTTCACTTCCCGTGATGTGGATGTCGGTGACGAGATCGTGAGCGCACAAATACGACCCGACGTCGGCGCCGCCGTATGCGAAACGCAGAAATCCGGCATCGACGAACGACGCGAACGCGCGTTCCAAAATCGGCCCCAGATACTCGTTCACCGGATTCATCTTGAGCATGCACACGCTGCCGTCCGCGATCATCTTGTAGAGGACGTCGAGCGGTGCGATGCTGGCGATGTTTCCGGCGCCGAGCACCAGCGTGACGCGGCCCGCAGGCTGATTCTGCCGATAGAACGAGGCCGCATCGCGCGGTACGTCCTCCGGCGTTACGCCGGGCTGCATCCAGACCTCGGCGCGCACGCCGCTTCCGAGCACGTAATCCGGGATAATGCTGCGCGGAAAAACGTTCACGACGGTACGGCCGTCCGGGCGCCGATGCGCGCGCGGCACCGGTGAAACGCCGTGCGCCGCTATTCCCCGCAGCGTGCGGAGGTAGCAAGTCAGTCCGTGCAGCACACCCCAGGGCCCCGTGATCCACTCCTCGCCCTCGAGCGGGGAGCCGGCCGCGATGCCCTTTGCGCGGGACGCGGCGGTGGCCCAGTCGGCGGCGACGGCATGCACGGAGCGCCTGAGAGCCTGGAGCATGTCGATCTTATGCTCGACGGGCAGGCGGGCCCACGCGTCCTTGGAGGCGTCGAGCGTTTGGAGGTCGCGATCGATCTGTTGCACTTCTCTTGTATACTACCAAGCGGAAGGGAGAATCCCATGAACCGCAAGCGCCGAAAGGCCAAACTCATGCCCCGGCTGGGTCCTGCGCAAAACCTGCGGCCCGCCGGAGCGCACGAATCGAAGAAACGCTACGACCGCAAACGCAACAAAGCCGCCCTCGCCCGCTATGACGAGGACGGCTTTTTTGCGTGTGGGCCATTAAAGCGGTGGGTACACTCCAATCCTACTGGAGGACAACACCGTGAGCCGTTTCCCAGCCGAGCTGACCGTTACGCTCACCGACGGCCGGACGTTTACCGAGTGCTTCAACCAACTGCAGATGGCGCAGTTCATGCGCGAAGAGCTGCTTGAAACGCTGCGCAAAGGCAAACCCATCGTCGTGTTCGACGGCGAGCGCGTGGAAATCGAAGCGGGGCACGTCGCTTCCGTGCACGTCGTCGTCCAGGATGCCGTAACCGTTTAGCGGCGGCTACTGCACCAAAACCGCTGCGCTGTCCGGTCCGAGCGAAGTCACCGCGGGTGCGGTAAACGCCGCGGAGCCGCCGTCGAGAACCCCGCCGCCCGAGAGCGACATCGCGTGCGCGTAGGAGTTGGCCGGAATGCTGACGCTCGAACCGGTTGGGTTGACCACGACCGCGCACGTGCCGATGCTCGTGCCGCGATAGTAGCAAGCACCGAAATCGCGCATGTACACGCTGCCGCGCGCATAGCCGCCGACAGTGGATGCCGTCGAAACCGGATTCATCGGGACGAGCCCGGTCTCGGGCATGACCGGAAACCGGCTCGCCGATTTGAACGCTTCCTGCAGCATGGCGTATGACGGATCGTACGTGAGCAGGAATGACGCGTAGATGAAATTGCGCAGGCCGGTCTCGGCCGATGGATCGCCGATTGCGCGCGCGTAGTCCCAGAAGATCTTGTGTGAGGAAACCATGGCGATCTCCGCATCTTCGGTGTGCTGCCAAACGGCGCCGCCGATCGCGTAATCGACCGTCGAACTGTTGTACGCCGCGTAGCACTCTTCACACATCGCGCCGATGACGTTGCTTGCCTGCGCGTACCCCACTTGGTCGTCGGGATACGACCCGGCGCCGAGCGTGTTGACGAACATGGGAACCGCGAGCGACTGATCGACGGCGTTCGTCGCACTGACGTAGGCGGATTGCGAGAATCCGCACGGAAGCGCAACGCCGCCGACGGCGCCGGTATCATCGGAGAACAGGGCATCGTAATTCGCGCCGAATTCCCCGAGGCGGTACGAAGCCACGACTTGCGCGTGTCCGGCCGCCGCGGAGCTGCGCGCATCGGACTCATAACCTCCGCCGTAAGCGGCGTCCACGATCGGAGTGCCGCTGCAGTCGAGCGCTTCCGCGGCCGCATGGGCTCCCCCGGGCTTTAAGTCATTGTAGCCGACCGATGGATTGTCCGTGGCGTAGTTGCGCCAGAAGTTCGTATACACGTCGACCTTGATGCCGGCCGCACGAATTTGCGCCGCGTAGCTCGCATCCGTCTGCACCCACGATACGTACGGTTTCACCGACGCGAGCGACGTGCTCGTGGGCGTTCCACCGTAGCCGTAAAGAATGTCGGCCGTCATGACGTGCGTCACGCTGCTCGTGCTCGTGGGCGGTGCGGGAGTCGCGGTGGCGG
Source organism: Vulcanimicrobiaceae bacterium (assembly GCA_035713505.1). Taxonomy (GTDB): domain Bacteria; phylum Vulcanimicrobiota; class Vulcanimicrobiia; order Vulcanimicrobiales; family Vulcanimicrobiaceae; genus DATGJX01. The sequence goes on from DASSZL010000325.1 coordinate 2,823, forward strand.
TGGGCGCGGGCGTAGCCGTGACGCCGGGCGCCGGCGTCGATATCGGAGCGGGCGTTTGCCCGCCGCCCGGCGCCATCACCGGCAGCGGACCGCCGCCGCCGGAGGAAGAACCGCTGCCCCCGCCGCACGCGGCGAGCACCGGAAGGGCGAGTAATAACGCAATGCGTGAAGTCCTTAAGCACTTCATTACGCTTTGGATGATCGGTCTTAAGCGCAACGGCCTGAAGTTGCCTGCAGGGCAAGCAAAAGAGCACCGCGGTTGATACGGTGCCCTCGTTGTTTTCGGCAGAGCGCTCGGATGCTTTAACTACGCGAGCAAATCGCGCTCGACCATGATTGGACGGGGATCGACGAGATGGTGCTTCAGGCCGAGTTTTTCCGCCGGAACGCCGAGCGCGTACGCGACGAGCTGCGGCAGGTGAAACGTCGGCAGGTCGGTGCGCCCCCAGCGCGCGGCGGCATCTTGCTGATAGCCGTCGAGTGCGAGATGGCAAAGCGGACACGGCGTGATGACGGCTTCCGCGCCCTTGTCCTTGGCCATGCGCATGTTCTGTCCGACCATCGAGGCGGCGATGCCGTCCTTTTCGAGCTGAATGTGGAAGCCGCAGCAGCGCGTCTTGCCGGCGTAGTCGACCGCTTCACCGCCGAGCGCCTCGATGACGTCCTCGAGTGAGTGCGGATTGCGCGCCGACTCCCAGCCGTTGACGCTCTCCGGGCGGATGATGTGGCAGCCGTAGAACGGCGCCACTTTCAGTCCGTTGAGCGGGCGCACGACCATGCCGCGAAGGTTGTCCAGGCCGATGTCGTCGATGAGCAGCCACAGCAGGTGGCGCACCATCACGTTGCCGCTGTAAGTCGCGCCGAACTTGCCCAGAATAGAGTTCGCGTGCGTGAGGCGCTCTTCGGAGTCGAGCAGCTCTTTGTTCGCCGCGCGCATGTGTCCGGTGCACGTCGAGCAGATGGTGATGACGTCGTCCAGTCCGAGCGCCTCGGCCTGCGCGTACGTGCGCGCGTTCAGAACGCGTGCAATGTCGCGGTTCGTGTCGTTGACCACGGACGCACCGCAGCACGACGCCGCGGTGAGCTCGATGAGTTCGATACCGAGTTTGTCCGCGAGCAGCATCGTCGAGTTGAAGAGTTCTTTACACGACTCTTTGGCGACGCAGCCGGGGAAGAAGCCGTAACGCTTGGTCTGCGAGCTCTTGGAGCGGCGGTGCAAATTGCGCGGCTGCTCTTCCGGAAGTAACGTGGTGCTCATTAGCTGACGGGGACCTCCAAGGACTCGAAAATAGTACGGACTTCATCGACCTTCGGAATCGGTTTGAGGAATGGCGGCGGCAATTTGCCTTTTGCCGCCATACGCAGGCCGAGCGGCGCAACTTTCAGCAGACCGCGGATGTTGAAGCGGCCGACCGTGCCTTGAATGACTTCGGTTTCCGCGAGCATGCCCGTCTGCCGGATGGTTTTGTTCACGGTGAGCGCGTGGCGCGGGCCGCGTTCGTTCATCATGACGCGATCTTTGATGGTCGCGCGTTTGACGTCGACGATGCGCCAGTGCGGATCGACGTGTTTGGGGCAGTACGAGCACGCGTAGCAGTGCGCGCACAGCCACAGATAGTCTTCGTTGATTTGCGCTAACCGCTCGGGACGCTGTCCGTCGCGGACGTCTTCGATGAAACGGTAGGCGTACGCGATGGCGGCGGGGCCGGCGAACGCCGGATCGACGCTGACGACCGGGCAGAGCGCGTAGCACGTCGCGCACATGATGCAGTTGGCGACGTCCACGAGTTTCTTCATGTCCTCGGGGCTGACGCGGCGCTCGGTCTGGTGATCCTCGTCTTTGTCCGCGGGCTGCAGATACGGCTTGAGACGCGTGTACTTGTCCCAAAACGGATCCATGTGCACGACCAGGTCGCGCATCGGCTGGAAGTTCGGCATCGGATCGATTTGGATCGCGCCGTCCTCGTCCATCACGGTGTTGCAGGGCGTCTTGCATGCAAGGCCCGTGATGCCGTTGATGTTCATCGAGCACGAACCGCAGATTGCCGAGCGGCACGAGCGGCGGAAGCTGATCGAGCCGTCGACTTGCGCCTTTGCTTCTTCGAGGGCATCGAGTACGGTCGTCGTTTCCGGAACGTCGACCTCGACGAGGTCGCGGTGCGGAACCGCGTCCACGGCCTCGTCGAAGCGGAAGATGTCGAGTTTGATCTTAGCCATCAGTTAATACGTTCTCACCTGCGGTTGCCATTTGGTGATGGTGACTTTGCGCGAGTAGTCGAGTCTGGGATTCTGGCCCTCCTGGCGCCACGCGAGCGTGTGCACCATCCATTTTTCGTCGTCGCGCTCGGGATAATCCGTGCGGGCCTGCGCTCCGCGGGATTCCTTGCGTGCGAGCGCGCCGTTGGCAACGCACATCGCGGCGTCGATGAGGAAGTCCGTCTCCATCGTGTTGACCAAATCCGTGTTGAACGTCTTGGATTTGTCCATCACGTATACGTTTTCGTCGAACGCCTTGCGAATCTCCAGCAGTTCGCCGGCCGCCTTTTGCAGTTGGCCCTCGTTGCGGAAGATGAAGCAGTTCTCGCTCATCGTCTTGTTCATCTCCGCGCGGTACTTGGGAGCGCGCTCGCCGCCGGTCTTGGAGAGCCACTTGGCCAGGCGATCCTTCTCGTGCTGCAGCGTACGTTCCGAGGAGCGGACCTCGCCTACGGACTTGATGTACTCGATCGCGTGTTTCGCGCTGCGCGCGCCGAAGACGATCGTCTCGAGCAGCGAGTTGCCGCCCAGGCGATTGGCGCCGTGCACGCTGGGCGTCGCGCATTCGCCGGCGGCGTAGACGCCCGGAACGCGCGTCGCGCCGTTGATGTCGGTCTCGATGCCGCCCATCGTGTAATGCATGCCCGGCAGAATCGGAATCGGCGAATCGATCGCGTCTTTGCCGGTGGCGTCGAGCGCGAGTTCGCGAATCTGCGGCAGGCGCTCGAGAATTTTCTCGCGGCCGAGATGGCGCAAGTCGAGCAGGACGCAGCCGTCGACGCCGCGGCCTTCGAGAATTTCCGTCCATTCCGCGCGCGAAACGACGTCGCGCGAGGCGAGCTCGCCTTTGTTCGGAGCGTACTTGAACATGAACCGCTCGCCGGCCGAGTTGAGCAGATACGCCCCTTCGCCGCGCGCCGCTTCGGAAAGAAGAACGCCGTTTTCTTTGAGCGAGGTCGGGTGGAACTGCGTGAACTCCATGTCCATGATCGGGATGCCGGCGCGGAACGCGATTCCGACCCCGTCGGCGGTGGAGGCGTAGCCGTTGGTCGTCTTGGCGTACATACGGCCCGCGCCGCCGGTCGCGAAAATCGTCGCCTTGGCGTTGATGAGTTCGAGCTCGCCGCTACGCATGTTGTACGCGACCACGCCGGTACCGACGCCGTCCTCGACGCACAATGCCGTGCAGAAGTACTCTTCGTACACTTTGACGTTGAAGCGCTCGAGCTGTTCCCAAAGCGTGTGCAGGATGACCAGGCCCGTCACGTCCGCCGAGTAGCACGTACGCGGTGAGCCGGCGCCGCCGAACGGACGCTGCGCGATGCGCCCGTCGGGCAGACGCGAGAAGATGCACCCGCGGTGTTCGAGCCAGATGATCTGGCGCGGCGCATCCTCGCACATCGCTTCGATGGCGTCCTGGTCGCCCAAATAGTCCGATCCCTTGGCGGTATCGAAGGCGTGGTTCTGAGGCGTATCTTCTTCGCGATTGCCTAGAGCTGCGTTGATGCCGCCTTGCGCAGCGCCTGAATGGCTGCGGACCGGGTGCATCTTGCTGACGATGGCAACGTCGGCTCCGTGTTCCGCTGCTTCCACAGCGGCGCGCATGCCGGCTAGGCCGCCACCAATGACGACGACGTCGTGCTTGATCACGTGGACCTTTCCCGGGAGTTGTTAAGAAGCTTTGCTTCTTTATACTACTCGGGTTTCTGTTTCCCCACGACCTTAGTCAGGTACGCGGCAAGCGGTCCTTTAGGCGCCGGCGACCCGGCTCGCCGCTTCCTCGAGTTCCTCGAGGTAGCGCGCGATCTCGCGTTTGGCGGCGCCGGCACGCGCACGCAGTAAGGCCGCTATGCAAGAAATCTCGATTTCGTCCGCGTCGGTAAAATGTTGCTCCAGGTCTCCTGCATATTCGAAAAGCGGCGCGAGTGGAGTTTGGACGGCACTCAGCGCTTCGGCAAGCCGCCGGACCCGGTTCTCGGCTACAGCGTTCATAATGGAAAAACCTCGAGCGCCTGAAGGGAGGGGCGCTTATCCACAGTTTACGCGCTTTGCGATAAAAGTAGCAGGGCCGAAAGGTTTAGGTTTTAGTCCGCTTCTGTCGAGGCGGCGCTCATCGCGGCGGCTTTTTCGGCGATGAGGCTACCCTTGCGGTCGAAGAAGCGGTAGGTGTTCTTTCCGCCCTGCTTGGCGTGATACAGCGCCTCGTCGGCGGCAAAGAACAGCGTTTGCCCGTCGATGCCGTCCGAGGGGAACATCGAAACGCCAATCGACGACTGCAGGCCGTTGCGGCGCAGCGCCGAGAGCATGCGCTCGACCCCGCGTTCAGCCGAATCGCGGTCGGTCTTGGTCATCACCACCACGAATTCATCGCCCGCATACCGCGCCACGATGTCGCCTTTGCGCGCCGTCTTCTTTAAAACGTTGGCGAAGCGTTTGAGCGCCAGGTCGCCTAGGCTATGCCCCCCGGAGTCGTTGATTTTCTTGAGGTCGTCCAGGTCCAGAATGATGAACGCGAACGGCGTGTCGTAGCGCTCGGAGGTATGGAGCTCTCGCTCGAGCATCTCGTTGAGCGCACGCCGGTTCGGAATCCCCGTTAGGGTGTCGGTGAGCGCCAAGCGCTGAGTCTCTTCGAGCAAGCGCCGCGTTTCTTCGTAGAGCCGCGCATTTTCAACGGCGATGGCGGCTTGCGCGGCAAAATCGAGGAGCACGCGCAGCTGATTCTCGGTCACCTCTTCGGAGGGCGGCCGATCGACGTACAGCATGCCGCGCACGACGTCTCGCGCGAGCAGCGGAGCGATGCAGTAGGAACCTTCCGTGTCCGCGAGTGGTTTATCCGGATCGGCGTGGCTGCCGAATGCGACTTGCAGCACGCCGTGCGCCACGTCTTGCAGCGTGGAATTCGGCAGATAATCGAACGCGTCGGTCGAATGCAGCACGGTGCCGCTACCGTCGCCTTCGAGCCGCCGAATGACGTTGCCGTGTTCGTCGACGTCAAAGAGAATGACGCGATTGAATTTGAGCGCTTCGGTGACGCCGCGCAGCACCATCGACAATATGTCGTTGATGTCCAGGGTGGAGTTGATGGTGGAAAAAACCTGCTGCAGAACGAAAAGTTCGGAATTCTGCTGCGCGTACTCGTCCCGCTCGGCTTCGACCATGGCAATGCGGGAACGCAGGCGCTCGATCTCCGCGAGGAGTTCGGCCTTTTCGGCGGCGTCTTGGACGGGTTGGGCGCCCGCCCCGGACAGGTTCGAGCCCACGATTACTGTAACGTCTTAATCAGTCCGTTTCTTTAGTGTTACCGTACCAGAGCAGAGGGTCGAAAAGCCGTCCGGTGAGTCAATTCGTTCATCTTCATGTCCACAGTGAGTACTCGCTTTTGGACGGGGCCTGCCGCGTGGATGGGCTCTGCCGGCGCTCCGCCGACGACGGTAGCCCTGCCGTCGCCCTCACCGACCACGGCGTCATGTACGGCGCCATGGAGTTTTATTACACCGCGCGCGATTTTAAACTGACCCCAATCATCGGGTGCGAGGCCTATATCGCCCCGCGGGGGCGTTTCGACCGTACCGTGCGGGACGAAGCCCACGTCACGCTGCTCGCGGCGGACGTCGAGGGTTACAGAAATTTAACGGCGCTCATCTCCAAAGGCTTCCTTGAAGGCTACTACTACAAGCCCCGCATCGACTTGGATCTGCTGGAAAAGCACAACCGCGGGCTGATCGTCCTTTCGGGCTGCATGTCGGGCATGGTGGCCGCGCCGCTGCTCAAGAACGAGTACGAGAAGTCAAAGGCGGCGGCGCAAACGTTCGTGGACATCTTCGGCGACCGCTTTTACATCGAAGTCATGCGTCACGGCATGCCGGAGGAAGAAGTCATCAATCAGGGGCTCGTGAAGGTCGCGCGCGAGCTCGACGTCCCGATCGTCGCGACGAATGACTCGCACTACCTGCAGCAATCGGACGCACCGGCGCATGACGTCCTGCTGTGCATCGGCACCGGGAAAACGGTTTCCGACAGCAGCCGCATGAAATTCTACTCCGATCAGTTTTACGTCAAGAGCGATGC
>DASSZL010000326.1:0-10868 GCA_035713505.1 Vulcanimicrobiaceae bacterium
ATCGCGCGATAGCGCGGCTGGGGTACGAGCAGCAGCGCGAGCGGAACAGCTGCGACTATCTCCGTTGAGTGCATGAAGGAGCCGCCCACGACGGCGGTCGCGGCGGGCAGCGCCGCGATCAGCGCGGGCGAGCGCAGGCGAATCGCCGCGGAGCGCGCCGCCCAAACCCCGGCCGCGTTTACCGCGAGATACGAAAGACTTCCAATCTGCACGGCGCGCGTGTCCGCCATGCCGAGCGCGTGCAGAATGACCGAAAGGCTCAGTTGTCCGTCCGAGTCGAGTTCGGAGAGCGCATGCAGCGGCAGCACGGTTCGAAAATATTCGAGGTTTTCGGCCCATCCCGCGCAGGCAAGGCCTAACACGGCGAGCGTTCCCGCGCCGAGCGCGAGCGGCAAGCGGCTGCGGCGCTCCCAGAGCGCGAGCGATACGCAAAGCGGCAGACCCAAATGCGGTTCGAGCAGCGTGAACGTTGCCGCGAGCGCCGCCCATCCGGGCTTGCCTTCTTTTAAAAGCAAAGCCGCCCCGCACGCCGCCGCCAAATAGAGCGGCACGATTTGCCCGAGTGAAATCGAAATGCCCATGAGGGAAATCGCGAGCGCCGCAAGCGTGATGGCGGGCGGGACGTTCGTGAGCCGAATCAGCGCGAGCGCGCTGACGAACATGGCCGCGGCGATGAGCGCGCCCCAAAACGCCTTCGCGAGCGCGAACGGCAGCAGCGATGCGAGCGAAAAGAGCGCGATGTCGTACGTCGGCTGCGGTGCGGGGAGCGTTACGGTGGAGAGCATCTGCACGTACGAGCCGTCGGTGCCGCCCGCTTCGCAGGCGCGCAAGTACTGCGTGCGGTAGGGATCGTGGCCTTCGCGCAGCGCCATGCCCGAACAGTAAAACGCGCGAAAATCGAGCGCCACGACTTGGCGCGAGGACAGCAGCGCGAAACCGATGAGCGCGCTAAGAATGAGGCCGGCTACGATGCGTGCGTTCACGAGCCTCTGCCAGCGCCGCGCCGATGCGCCGGACTGCGCCTAACCCGGCTAATGCGGCGGTCACGATCACGATCAGCAGCGCGAGGTTCGCCGCCAAAAGCAACCAAATCAGCGGCGTGTCGCGCGGCTGATGCAGGGCGACGTGCAGCGCGTACCGCTGCAGCGGCAGCCCGGCGAGCAGCAGCACGGCATCTCCCGCAGCGACGTATCCGAAAAGCAACAGCGTTTTGAGCATACACGTTCAGCGCGGCGTGACCATCAGGCGGTGAACGATGCTTTGCTCGGCCGTGCCGTCGGAGAACGACGCGACGACGTAAAACGCCGTCACCGCGCTCACGGAAGGCGCCGTAATCGAAACGCCGCCGTCCTCTTGCGAGGTTTCTCCCTGCTCGAGGGTCGCGCCGCTTTCGTTCATCAAGGTAACGCGGACGTCGCCCTGCATGCCGGAGACGCGCACGGTCACGCTTTCCCCAGGCGAGACGACCTGTGACGAGAGCAGAATTTGCGGTTGAGCCATTTGCGGTTCGCCGGCTGCGGGATCCGGCGGCGGCGCCGCGGCGACCGCTTGCGGAAGCACGGTGATGCCGACCGCGCTCTGCGCATGCTGCTTGCCCGACTGCGCGTGCACGATGACGCGCATTTCACGGCCGGCGGCGCCGCTCGGTACATTCAACGTCGTCGCGCCGGTCGATGTGAGCGGGCCCGCTGCCCAGGTGCGCCCGTTCATGTCCACGAGCCATACGTCGCCGGTGCGCACGTTTGTCGCGTATTGCACCATGATCTTCTGGCCGGCCTGGACGGTGGACGGATGAACCGAGACTTCAGCGATCTGCGGCGCAGCCGCTGCGGTACTGGGTTTCGGCGTGGCCGGGACGATCGCGGCGATCGTCGAGGCGGCTTGTGCGCTCGTGAACGCGTTGCGCATTCGCACGTGGAGCGTATACGGCGCGCCCGCGCCGCGGTCGGGAACGCTCAGGCGAATGACGCTGGACCGCTCCACCAGGCCCGCGGCGAGCTGGACGCCGTCGCGCGTTGAGAAGTCGTACGCCACGGTACCGACGCCCGAGACTTGCAGCGGCACGTCGACCTTCGATCCCGCGAGCGCTTTGGGCGGCGCCTCCACGCCGAGAATTCGCGGTACGCACAGCTCGGTTGCGCCCATGAGCACGATTGGAGCTGCGGCAACGGCCACCCAGCGCAGCCATTGCGTTTTTGGACGCGCCGGTGCAGGCGCCTCAACGGTGAAATACGTCTGCACGGACGAGATCTCGACCAGCGCGCGCTCGTAAACACCGGTGACGTCCACCCGTACGGGGATCATGTCGTCGCGCATGGCGAACGGCGCGATCTCGAAATCGCGCGGGTACGCGCTGAGTTTGCTTCCGTCGCGCCGGATGCAATACAGCCGCGCGCGCGCCGGCACCGGTGTGTTGTTGAGTACCCGCAGCGCATACTTGGCCGTGCTGTTGAATCGTTCGTAGCCGGCGTATGCGAGAAATGCGTCGATGCGTCCGTCGGCCGTGGACACGGCGGCTTGCGAGCCGAACGGAAGTTCGCTAATGCCCCTCGCAATTGAACGCGGGGCAATTGCGCGCGCTTGCGCGAGCGGCACAAGCTCGTTCATGGCGCCGGAGTCGGGCACGGCCCGGGAAACACCCCGGCGCCTGCAGCGAAAATATAGGAGCCGATGTAGTTGCCGCTCGTATCTATCGTTCCGCTCGCCGGATCCCCGGCGTTGGTCTCGTTGGCGAGCGTCTCTTCCACCGCCTGAGCCGTCTCCAAGTTTTGATACGACGAAGGACCGGTACAGGCCAAGATGACGGCGGGCCATGCCGGGTGCGTCCAGGTTTCCGATTGCGTGACGGTGGTCAGCGATCCGAAGATGCCGTTCAAATAGTTCGGGACGTCGCTCGACGCGCTCATGGATTCGAACGCGTTGGCCAGATAATCCGCGGCGAGAAACTGCGCGCCGCCCTTGAAATTGAGCGCGCTCACCGAACACTGCGGTACCGGCGCGGTTGCGGTCGAGGGATTGAAGAACGGGACGCTGCTCGGACCCGGAAACGGCGAGGAGTCCGAAAGCACGCCCACGGGGGGAGGCGGACAATTGACGGCGGGCGCGCCGGCTCCCGCCTGATAGATGTTTCCGGCGCTGAAAAGACCGGCGCTGCCGCTAAACCCAATCAGACCGCCGTAGCGGATCGCGATTTGTACGCGTTGATTCACGACGCCGAAGTTCGCGAAGTAGATGATTCCGAAGAGCAGCAGAATGACGATCGGCAGCATCAGCGCCGTCTCGATCAATGCTTGCCCGCGCGAGCCGTTCAGTTGCATTGATAGTCTCCCGGGTACTTCATCGAGCCCCAATACGGCTTGATCATGCCGTTCGTGAACCAGCTCAGATCGACGAGTAAGTTGCTGTAGTCCACCAGTTCGTACGGCCCCACCGGCGCTGCGGCCGCCGTGTCCCATCCCTCCGGCGGCTGATATCCCGCCGTGCCGGGGTTGACGTACTCGCTGAAACCGGTCGGCACGGCGTATCCTCCCGGCCCGTAACCGGGCGGGTACGTGGACGGCGGCGCTCCCTGCACCGGCAGGAGCACGCTTTGCGCCGCGGCGCGTCCGACGGCGCGGAACGTCCAATTACCGATCGAAGGGAACAGGCCGGCCGCAACCGGCGTGATGATCTTGCACGTCGCGAGATCGACCGTGCCGATGTTGCCGCCTTTTTTGCCTTTTCCGCAATCGGAGCAGTCGAGCACGGTCAATTTGAACGCCGGATCGCCGCTGGCGCCGCTCTGCAGCGCCTTGAGCAGGGCCGTCGTATCGGTGTTGAACTGACCGCCTTGCGTGAAGTTGTTCGCGCGCTGCAGCAGCTGATACACGCTTTGGAACCCGGTAAGCGCATTGACGTATTGCGCGCGCAGCGAAGCATACTGCGTCGCGCAAGCGGTCCCGGCGCAGCCGTGCCCGTTGATGGCGTTGAGCATCGCTTGGTCCAGGTAGCGCAGACGATATTCGGCCACGGCGGCGGAATAGAGCAGCACGCTCTCCTGATTCAAAATGTTCGTGCGCGTCGAGAGCAGCGCACTGGCTTGCGCGTCGGCGGCGTTTTGCGCGCGAATCTGCCATCCGAGATTCGTCATGTAGTTCGTGCCGAAAAAGAGGATCGTAAGGAGAATCACGACGGTGATGAGCCAGAACGGCAGCGTTTGCCCGCGCCGGGAATGTACGTTCAGCATAGCGCCTGCGTGCCCCACAGAGCGGGTCGACTGTCCCAGTAGTACAGCGCCGCTTGATTATTGGCGACGGGAGCGGTGCTCTGATTCTTGCCGGGCGGATTGTTGTCGGCGCCCGATCCCGTTCCAAAAGCAGCGTTGCCCGGGTCGTAATTCGCGCCCGGCGTCGGCATCACGGCGGGAAAATAGGCATTTGCTCCTTGCACCAGCGAGCTGTAGATGTTGTATCTGCAGCTCCACTCGCCGAACTGCCCGTTGTTGCCGTTGAACGCATTGGTCAAGTCGTCGTATTGAGAAATATACATGGGATGCGCTACGCCGCCGGGCGAGGAACACGCCCCGCCCACGCCGCCGCAGAAATTTCCCAGCGAAGCTTGAACCGCAATCGCGCTCGGCGAAGGAACGCTGCTGGGACTGGTAAACGGCTCTTCATCGAAACCGTTGACCTGCACGGTCGTCCGCGCGCCGGGATACAGCGCTCCGCCGCCCGGATACACAAGCCCCGCGGCAGACTTGGAGACTTGGCCGAGCACGGTGCCGTGCGTGGTTTGCGTCAGTGAGAACTCCGAGCTCTGCACGTTCGGAAACGCCGGCTGCACTGCGTTTGTGTACGCCTGGCTCTGGCTCGACGATTGGTTGAGTGCGGCATTGTGCGCCCCGGCGAACGCGGCTCCGATGGCGCTCGACTGGGCGAACGCGAGCAGCACCAGTTCGACGATGCCGAAGATGAGGATCATCGCCATGCCGATAATCATCGCCGTTTCCGGAATGGCCACGCCGCGCGATTTCATCGCTAATTCCCCGCCTCGGCATTGGCCGTGAGCGTCGACCCCGTCGAGCTCATGACGTTTGCGGCCGAGGTGGAAACCAGGACCATGAACGCGATGATCGGCAGGACGAGCGCCGCCGCCAGGACGCCGTACTCCACCATTGACGCGCCCGCGTCATCGTGCCAAAGCCGTGCCAGCAGACCGGGCATGATTGCCTGTTACCTCGTGATGATCTCGGGCGTCATGATGAACACGACGTCCGATTGCTGATTTTGGTAATACGTGGAGCGGAACAGTTTGCCCAAAATCGGAATGTCGCCGAGCAGCGGAATCTTCTGAATGGTCTTCTGCTCGACCCGGCGCAGCATGCCGCCCATGATGATGGACTCGCCCGGAGCCGTGATGACGTCCGTAGAGAGTTTGCTGGTCCGCAGCGCGGGGATATTGAATCCGTTCGCCTGAATCGCGTCGGCGAAATCGAGATCCGAGATCTCCGGCGAAATTTTCGCATCGACGGAACCGTTGCCGAGCAGCTGCGGCGTCACGTTCAGGCGTACGCCGAATTCCTTGTACTGAATGGCGATTTGCCCCACGCCGCTTGCGTACGGGATTGGAATCTCGCCGCCCACCAGAAACGTGGCTTCATTGCCCGGCAGCGTGACCAGGTCCGGGGAGGAGAGCATGCGCGCATGACCTTGCTGCAACAGCAAATTCAGCGTCGGCGCCAGCGTGATTGACCGGAAGAACGGCCCCAGGGTGAGCGCTTTACCCGGTCCCACCGGATTCTCGACGACCGGGAAACTGGGACCGCCGATTGTGTACTGCGCACCGCCGGCGGCCTGATTGAAATTCGCCGAGTTGAGCTGCAGGCCGATGTTTTGCAGAAACGTGTTGTCGACTTCCAGCACGTAGACTTTCACGTCAATCAGGCTGGTCGTATCGCTGCTGATTCGGTCGATGAGCTTTCCGTCGCTGGACAAGTACGGGCCGGCCAGGCCCCGCGCGCGCTCGAGAATCGCGCGTTCGGTCACGGCGTCATGCACGTGCCCGCTGACGATGACGTTGCCTTTGCCGTCGGGGTCGACGCGAATGTCGGTCGCACCCGGCAGGCGCGCGATATCGTGCTGCAGGTCGCCGAGGGGACGCGCCATCGTCACGACGTTGACCACGGTGTACTTGTCGTCTTTGGCAAGGTTGTTGAAGCGGCCGATAATGTCGTTCAGCGTCTGGTACTCCGCGCCGTCGCGAACCACGCCGCGAACGACGACCGACTTATTGAAACTGACGACCTGGACGTTCGGGTCCGTAATCGACGTGCGCATCATTCGCGCCAAATCGTCCGTCAATTGAGCCGTCACGGTCACTTCATACGAGAGACGCTGGTCGCCGGACCAGACGTAAACCGTCGTGTGCCCCGGCGTCTTGCCGTTGATGACGATTTGCGAGCTGCCGAGCGGCACCACACCGGCTATTCGCCCATCGCCGACCGCGATGCGCCGCAGGCTCGGCGTGTGCAAAATCACCGAGTTCCCGGTCTGCACCGTAACGAGTGTGGTTTTTTGAGCGGCGATCGCGCTCGGCGATCCGAACGCGAAACCGCAGGCGGCAATCATACATGCCGCCGCGATTACCGCTCTGAGTAGACGTGCTGTTCGCATTCCCGGCCTCCGGATCGGCGCGCAAATAGTAAGTTGAAATCGCGCCTGTGGCCGCATTATGCCATAGTGCGCCGCGTTAATGCGCTAACGTCAATCCACGTTAGGTCAAGGTTTGCGTGAACGCGCGCGATCGCTATTGCAACCGCATACGGCACGGTGGCATGATGCAGCCACCGAAGTCACACGGAGGCAACTATGCACAAATACTTCTGGGCCATCGCGATGACCGCATCGATCACCGCGTATGCGTTGCAGCCGGTGATCGCGACCGCAGCCGGAGTCACCATGAATGCAACCCCCATCGCCGGCAGCGAAGCGATATCCGTCCGCGGTAATGCGCCGCCCGGGTCACCGGTAACGATCACGCTGCTCGCGACGTTTTCCCCGGATCTTCCCACCGTCGTCGTGAGCCGCCATGTGGTGCAGCCGGACGCAAGCGGCAACTACCAAGCCCGCATTGCAATCGCCGCCGCTTTCGAGCGCGGCACGCTGCTCCGTGTGTTTGCCGCTTCGGCCGGCGGTACGTCGGCGCCAGCGCAACTGATCGTCGGTCCGCCAAACGGCGGCGTCCTCGTACCGCTCGACACAGAGCCGAACAGTACGAAAAACTAACGGCTACTACACATCTACTGGAGGAATAACACTATGTTCAGCACGTTCAGCGCCGTTCTTCGCGACGACGAAGGCGCAACGATGGTCGAATACGGCATCATGGTTGCGCTCATCGCAGCGGTCTGCATCTTGGTCGTGAAATCGATCGGGACAAAGGTAAGCGGCGCGTTTTCCACCGTCGACGCCAACATCTAACAACGAGCGTTCACATGCGGGGAGCGCTCCCGCGCTCCCCATCAGCTCTTTAGAAACGGATAACGGCATGAACACGACACTTGCGCGCCTGCTGCGCGACGACTCCGGCGCCACCATGGTGGAATACGCGATTATGCTCTCGCTTATCGCCGCGGTCTGCATACTGGTGGTGGCCGAGATCGGCACGGGGACCAGCAATCTGTTCGGCAGCGCCGACTCGGGTTGGGGCGGCTGACGTGTTCGCGGTCATGGGCGTCGCAGTCGCGGCGGCTGCCGCCGCGTACACGGACGTAACGCGGGGACGCATTCCGAACGCGCTCGTCGTCATGCTGCTCGCCTTCGGACTCACGCTGCGTGCCCACGACGGAGCGCAGGCATTTTTCGTCAGCCTCGGTCTAGGCGTTCTGGTCTTCTGGGCCGGCGCCGCTTTGTTTTCACTGCGCCTCATCGGCGGGGGAGACGTAAAATTCGTCGCCGCGGCCGCCGCGGCGCTCGGGTGGCCGGACGCGCTGACGTTTATTCTCTACACCGTGCTTGCAGGCGGCGTGCTCGGAATCATCGTCGGTCTGCTGCGCGGCAAGCTGCGCGCGGTAGCGCGTAACGTTTGGGCGTTCGCCCTGCCCCTCTTCGCCGGCATGCGGCCCGTGCAGCCGTTTTCAACAGCCGGTAAGATGCCCTATGCACTCGCCATACTCGCCGGCGCAGCCGCATTGGCGCTTGGCAATATTTTCGCACTTCACTTGAGGATTCCATCATGAATACCCGGCGTATAACGCTCCTGCTGGCGATCTTGCTTGCGCTCGGCACCGGCTTCTTGACGTTGAACTACTTGAACTCGGTTCGCGAGTCGTCGGCGGCCGGAAATGAGCCGCGCCAGGTCGTCGTGGCCGTCAAGACGATTCCGGCCCGCACGCAGATCACGCCCGACATGGTTATGCGAGCGACGCGTCCCGCGTCCGGCGTGGACAGCGATGCGCTGGTCGATCCGCAGGCGGCCAGCGGCCAGCTCTCGCTCATCACGATTCCCGAAGGCTCGCAAATCACCGCGTCCAAGATCGGGCGTCCGCGCAACGTCGGACTGCCGGTAGTGCTGAGTCCCGGCAAGCGCGCGGTAAGCATCTACATCGATAAAGTCAAGGGCATCTCGGGACTGTTACAGCCGGGCGACAAAGTGGACGTCATCGCGATTCCGCCGCGTCAGGGCGACGCCGTTCCTCCCGCGGTTGCGATTCTGCGCGGCGTGCGCGTGCTCGCGGTCGGCAACATGATGGAGACGTCTTCCGCGACGCCGGACCCGCAGTACATCAATTTCACGACGGTCACGCTCGAAGTCACACCGGCGCAAGCGAATCTGCTCGCGATGGCCGACCAGGACGCGACGCTCAGGCTGGCACTTCGTTCGCCGCGTGAACCCTCGAATTCGCTGCCGACGCAGTCGCTTTCGTTCGGTACCCAGCCGGCGCCGCAAGCAGCGGCGCCGGCGCCCGCACCGGTCGCGCAAGCTCCGCTGCAGGCGGCGCCGGCTGCGCCCGCACCGGTCGCGGCTCCGGCACCGCGCGCGCAAGGCATCATGATCATCGACGGCGATCGCGTCAGCTACTCCACCTCGCAGGGCGGAGACCGGCAATGACCGCACCGGTATTCGTCTTCGTCGGCGCCAAGGGCGGCACGGGCACGTCCACGGTATGCGCGGAGCTCGCCAAAGCGATGCGCGACGAGGTCAACGTCGTGCTCGTGGACGCAGACCTGAATGGTAGGCGCACGGCGGGCATTATGTTCGACGCGGTGCGCCACCTGGACACGGCGCACGACCAGCAGGGCCGCATCGCTTCGGCCCGCGTCAACGGCATTACCCTGGTGGAACTCGCGTCGAGTTACGAAGCGTCGTTTACCCTCACGCTGGACGAGGTCGAGCGGACGGCGGCGGCGCTGCAAGACTCGGGCACCGTTCTCGTCGACGCGCCGCTGCCGTTCTCCGCGCTCGTGCGGCCGCTCATCATGCGGCTCACGCGCGCCGTCGTCGTCACCGAACCGACGCTGCTTGGTGCGACCGCCGCGCGAACGATGGTTGCGCAGCTGCGGCACTTCGGCGTCCCGCTGGAGCGGATCGCCCTGGTCATCGACGGCCGCTCGGACAGCGGCCGGGTGAACCGTTCCGAAATCGAACACAATGCCGGCGTGCCGGTGATAGCGGACCTCCCGAACATGTCGGATCGCGGATTCGCGCGCGGCATAGCGAGCCTGCGCAAAACGCTGCACGAGGTGAAGCCGGAGATCATGCTCACGGGCCTCTTCCCCTCGGAGAGCGGACAGACGCGTGACCGCCGATCCGCCGCGATTCGCGTTCCGACGAACGGACACTCGCGCACCGCGCAAGTCGACGAAGCGACGCTCACGCCGCGAGATCAGCTCAAATTGCGGGTCCACGACGCGCTTGCTAAAAACGTCGATCTGCTGGACGCGGCGCGCGTACAGGGAGACGCGGCGAAGCTTGCCGAGCTGCGTCAAAAGATCAACGACGTCACCCAGCAGATCATCGCCGGATCCGCCGAGGCGCAAGGCGCCGAGGCCGTCGCGCAACTCAAGGAAGAGATCGTCAATGAAGCCCTGGGCCTTGGCCCGATCGAGGACTTCATGCACGATCCGGACGTCACCGAAATCATGGTGAACGGTCCGAGCGAGGTGTACGTCGAGAAGGGCGGCATCATCTATCACACGCCGCGTTACTTCGCAAGCGAGCAGCAGCTTCGCCTCATCATCGAACGCATTATCGCGCCGCTCGGCCGCCGTCTCGACGAAAGTTCGCCCATGGTCGACGCGCGCTTGTCCGACGGTTCGCGCGTAAACGCGATTATCGAACCGCTGACCTTGACGGGAACGACGCTGACGATCCGGCGCTTCGGCTTGCGCCGCCTGACGGCGGACGATCTGCTCGCAAAGGGCTCGGCGACGCCCGAAATCATGGACTTCATCCGCGCCTGCGTAGAGGCGCGCCTCAACATCGTGATCAGCGGCGGCACCGGCTCCGGTAAAACGACGTTTTTGAACATCCTCTCCTCGTATCTGCCGAAACGCGAGCGCATCGTCACCATCGAAGACGCCGCGGAACTGCTGCTCAATCAGCCGCACTGGATTCGCCTGGAATCCCGCCCGCCCAATCTCGAAGGGCGCGGGCAAGTGGCCATTCGCGATTTGGTTCGCAACGCGCTGCGCATGCGTCCCGATCGCATCGTGGTCGGCGAGTGCCGCGGGCCGGAAGCGCTCGACATGCTGCAGGCTATGAACACCGGGCACGACGGATCGCTCACCACGATCCACGCAAATTCCGCGCGCGACGCGCTCTCGCGCATCGAGACGATGGTGCTGATGGCGGGTTACGATTTGCCCGTGCGCGCGATCCGCGAGCAAATC
>DASSZL010000327.1:0-4462 GCA_035713505.1 Vulcanimicrobiaceae bacterium
TTCGAGATTCTGCGGGCGTTGGAAGCGTATGCTTTGCCTGTAATCGCCGGCAAGCGTTTCCTCGGTTTCTTCACTCTCACGGATGAACTCAAATGCCGCGGTCGAGATCGTTCTTCCATCTACGTGGGAGCCGTTATGAGACCAGCCTCGGAATGCCGTTACGTTCGCGCGGACTCCAATTTGGAGCATGCCCGCCGTGAATTGCGCAGGTCTCCCTACCCGATGCTTCCCGTCCTCGATCGCAACGAGAGATTAGTCGGCTTCGTCACGGAAGAAAGCATCGACCGAATAGCCGGCAGAATTCCCGTCGGCGTTTAGACGGGTAAGATTTGCGGCGCGAGTTTCGCGCCGTTCAACGTGTGGGCTGCATGGCGGATGCGGCTACTGAAGCGGGGCTTTTGGCGACCGCCGCGCGAAGTCGGTGGAATGCTTTACCGACTGATTGCGCTATCGATCGCGGCGGCTTTGGCGTTCCCTTCGAGCACCTTATCGGCGACCTCGTCCCCGCCTAACCCCTTGAAGTCCGCACCGTGCCGCATCGGCGAAACGCAGGCGGCTGCAATCTGCGGGACCTTCACCGTGTTCGAGAATCGTGCCGCGCACTCGGGGCGCACGATAGCACTGCGCTTCATCGACATTAAAGCGAAGCATCCCTCGCATCGCGCGATCGTTTGGAACCCCGGCGGGCCGGGCGGCTCGGCTACGGACTCGGCCGTCGACTTCGCCGATTCGGCCACCGGCATCGGCGCGCTGCGCGATCGCTACGACATCCTGCTCGTCGACAATCGCGGCACCGGCGGATCAGCGCAGCAGCAGTGCGATTTTGCGCCGCCCGCGCATCCCGAACTCTATTTCAAGCAAGTGTGGCCGGACGAGCTCGTGCGTTCGTGCCGCGATCGCCTTGCAAAGCACGCAAACCTCAGTTTGTACACCAGCAGCATCGCCGCAGACGACTTGGACGATCTGCGCGCCGCGCTCGGCTATTCGAAACTGGTGTTGTACGGCGGATCGTACGGCACCACGTTCTATCTCGTCTATGCGCGGCAGCATCCGGAGCGCGTGGAAAGCATGCTCCTCGACGGCGTCGCGCCGGTCCACTATTACGTGATTCCAATTCCCATGGCGCGCGGCGCGCAAGACGCGATCGATCGCCTCGCTCTTGCCTGTACGCGCGATGCCTCGTGTTCGAAGCACTTTCCGGATTTCGAAAAACGCTTCGTTTCCGTCGCGCGGCGCTTCGACAGCGGCCCGGTCGCAATGCGTGTAAAGAGCACCGCGACCGGAAGAACGCTGCAGGTGCAGCTCACAAAAGAAGTTTTTGCCGAAACGATTCGCCACACGCTCTACTTTCCGGCCGATTCCGCGTTCATACCGGTGACCATCGAGCACGCGTATCACGGCGACTACACGCCGCTCGCCGAGTTGGTCGATGAGATGTCGCAACGTTTTGGCAGTATCGATGCCACGGGACTCAATCTCTCCGTCAGTTGCGCGGAGGACGTTCCGTTTATCACGCTGGCAGCGGTTACGAGCTCTAGCGCCGGCACGTTCGAAGGTGACTCGCGCGTGCGCGCGCAGCAGCGTGCGTGCCGCATATGGCACGTTGCCCCTGTTCCGGCCTGGTTCAATGAACCCGTTCACAGCGATGCGCCGACGTTGATGCTCTCCGGCAGCGACGATCCGGCAAGCCCGCCGCAGTACGGGCGCGCAGAACTACGGAACTTGCCCAACGGCCGTCAGATGATTGTGCCCGGCGCAACGCACGACAGCGATTATCCGCCATGCGTGAATGCGACGATGACCGCATTCGTGCGCGCACACTCCGCGGCCGGCCTGAACCTCCAGCACTGCGCGGCCGCCTACCGCCGGCCCTCGTTTGAGACGCTCACCTACGATCAAGCCGCGCCCGGTGAGACAGCCGCTGACTCCAAGCGCTTCCGTGCGTTAATCGCCGAGTTGCTGCACGCTCGAATCGACCGCTCTCAATTGACGACAGCCGCGAATAAGGGCTTACCGGACGCGGTGCTCAAATCGGTCGCCGCGCAAGTCGCCGACATGGCTGGCCCGCTCCAAAACGTCGTGTATAAGGGCGTGTCCACCTCGCCGCATGGCCGTACGTATAAGTACTTCTTGCGTTTCGCGCGATGGAGCTTCGCTGCGACCCTTTCTTTGAACGCGTCAGGCCGCATCAACGACATCGAGATCGTGCCCGCCTAGTGTTCGTCACCATGAAATGCAGCAAGCCGTGAGCCTGCATCGTAAAACGAAAACGCCCGCACGTATGCGGGCCGTTATTGGTAGCGCCAACGGGAATCGAACTCTCCCTGTCGGGGTCCCGGCCGCTCCCGTCGATTACCGGAAACTCCCTTCCTGTAAGGGTTTTCGCCGCTTCATCGTCTCCGCTAATCACCTCAAATCCCGGCAAGTTTTGGGAAATCCGTTAGATTGCCGTTAGACGGAATCGGCGAACGTGTCTTGCCAGATCGGCATCCACTTTTTCGGCAGGTGACTGAGAGCTTCGTTGACGTCATCGAAATCGAGCGCTTCTGGGTCGAATCCGGTCGGCCCGTACTCCGGCCAGCGCTCGGGCGATTTCAGGAAATCCCGGCAACCATAGGTTCCGCCAATATCCTCGGGTGGGCATGCGCGCCGGCCAGCCTCGCAAGTTGGCAACGCAGTACCATCGGCCGGTTCGATTCCCTCCAGGAGGACGCGATGCTCCCATCCGTCGCCGAAGTCGTACCAATAGTAGAACGACGAACCGGCCCTTAGCGGCAGATCGGCTAGCCGCACTTTACGCTCGTCTTTGTCCTGATGAAACGATTCCGGATCGGGAACACTGTAGCGCGTCCTGCAGACTTCGAAAGCATGTAGGTGTGTGTCGGTCCAGCCCATCGCGCAATTCAAATCATATGAACTCGGTCGAGCGGCTCTTTTCCGCTGAGCAAGACGCGCCGCCAAACAGGAGGCTTTGTTCCCAGGAGCGTCACCTTGAGCCGATAGACCAAAGCTGTCTTGTCGAGATGCTGCGCCGTCCTGCGACCACGGCCGGTACTCGCTCTCGATGTTGGCATATTCATCGGATGGCCCTTGCGCGTGCCAAAGGGGCAAAGCCTGCTGCAGGCGGTACTCACCCTCGATGCCACGTTCCAACGCCAAATCTGTCGCTCCGCATAAATGGCTCTTCAAGGCGCGCTTCCGCGCGGGCGCGTTTGGCTGGCGCTCACAGCCCGCGATCGCGCGGATCGGCGAGGCGACGGCCGAAATCAAAGGCGTTGCGCGCACCAATCCCGTTCTCGCCGCTGACGGGGCTGTGGCATTCCTCGAACGATTGGTGCCGGCAATCGAGCATGTCGATGGATCGTCGGGTGCGATTGGCGCCGCGGTCAGTCGAGCAATCCGCGAGCTGACCGAGATCATCTCGCAAGCGCCCGCCTCGGCGAATATCCGCGACGGTTGGATGGAGCGCCTCTGGGACGCATTCAATAACGACGGTTACGGCTATCTGGATGAGCTCGGCGATCTGTGGGGAGACCTCTGCGCAACCGACGAGCACGCGAATGCGTGGGCGGAGCGGCTCGCCCAATTTGTTCGGACGGCTTACGCGATCCCTGGCGACGGCTTTCGGTTCGTCAAGGGCGTTGATGCTTGTCTCAGTACGCTCTTCAGAATCAAACGCTTCGAAGATCTGCGCGCGATACTCGAGCTGACCGGCAAGACCTTTTGGAACTATCACCAGTGGGGATTCAAAGCGCTTGTCGCCGAGGGGAAGCGAGCCGACGCGCTGCGTTACGCGGAGAGCCATCGCGGCATCAATGACGGCTACGCGATCGACTACGCGTGCGAGGCGCTCCTGCTCGATTCCGGGCTCGCCGACGAGGCGTATCGCCGATACGCGTTACGCACGAACCAGCAGTCGACGTACCTCGCAACGTTCCGCGCAGTAATCAAGAAGTATCCGCACAAGGAACCGCGCGACGTTCTCGCCGACCTCGTCGAGAGCACACCAGGCGAGCGCGGCAAGTGGTTCGCTGCGGCCAAGAGCGCTGGTTTCTACGACGAAGCGATCGCGCTCGTGCAGTCAGCACCCGCCGATCCCAAAACACTCGGACGCGCAGCTCGTGACTTCGCAGAGACACAACCTCTGTTCGCGATGGAAGCCGCGCTTGCGGGGCTGTATTGGGCAGCCAAGGGCTACGGCTACGAAATCACCGGATTAGACATTCGGGAAATCTATCGCAGCGGCGTAAGCGCGGCTGCAAATGCTGATCGCAGCGATGACTACAACGCCCGCACGAACGCCATTCTTCAAACCGCCGACAAGCCATTCGTCGACATGCTCGCATTGGCCTTACCGCCGAGAGAATGATGGTCTCTCAGCCTCACGCGTTGGCGATTTTCTCGTAGACATTGGAGAAGGCTGCTACAACGGCATCGCCGCTCTCGAAAGGAAGGCCTTGCT
>DASSZL010000328.1:0-5881 GCA_035713505.1 Vulcanimicrobiaceae bacterium
GAAGAAAGCTACGATGCGCGCGTCACGCCCGGCGCGCAGCTCCCCTCCTCCGAGGAAGCTCGGGAAGATGGATCGTTCGGGCGCGAATCGTTCTTACGGGCGCTCGTCGTGGAGCTCGCGCACCAAGTTGAAGCGCACAACGGACCGGCACATAACGAACAACTCGTGGCGCGGGTCGGCTCGAATGTCGGAGCGCGCATGGAAGAAGAATACCGCCGCGCGCGTGAGCTGCTCGCGCCCCTCACGCCCGCGCAAATGGCCGATTTGTACGTCCGGCTCAAACATGCGATCGACGGCGATTTCTACGTCATCGAGATCACGGCCGAGCGCATCGTGCTCGGCAATCGCCGCTGCCCGTTCGGCGAGGCCGTCAAGGCGGCGCCGGGACTGTGCCGCATGACCTCGAGCGTTTTCGGCGGCATCGCCGCGCGCAATACCGGCGGATCGGCGGTGCAATTGGAAGAACGCATCGCCGTCGGGGACCCCGAGTGCCGCGTCATCGTGTGGTTCGGGCAAGCGGCGCACCGCGCGCGGGAGAGCGAGTACGCGCACTTCTACGCAGGCGGCGAGGAGGCTCCAAAGACCGGACGATGAACCGTTAGGCGTGCCGAAGTTGCCCTTTCGCCTCGCCTACGTAGTGTGTGCCCTGATCCTGTCGGCCGCGTTCACCATGACCGCGGCGTTCGCCGACACGGACGAGACCACGCCCGGCGTCAATCCGAGCACCGTGGGGCTGCAGCCGCTGCGCGGACCCATCCCGGCCGCGACGCCCGTTCCCGGAGAATCGCGGCTGGTCAAACGCGAGGACGGCACGTTCGCGGCGGTTCCCGAGGTGCGCGGGCGGACGCGCACGTTTCACCTGGTCGAGCGCGATGCCCCATGGACGCTTTCGCCGGGCCTGACCGTGATGGCGAAAACCTACAACGGCGTGGTCCCGGGCCCAACGCTGGTCGTGCATCAAGGCGACCGCGTCGTCATCGATTACCGCAACGAGCAAAACATCCCCGACACCCTGCATATGCACGGCATTCACGGCATTCCCGTGAGCATGGACGGCGTTGCCGGAATTTCGCAGCCGATGGTGATGAAGGGCGGCAGCTATCGCTACGAGTTCACGGCGAGCGAACCGGGCACGTTTCTCTATCACACGCACGACAATGAAGAGATGGTCGACAGCGGGCTGTACGGCGCCATTCTCGTGCTGCCCGCGCGCCCGTCGCCGCAAGAGCGCGCGGATCGCGACTACGTCGAGGTGCTCTCGTCTTGGACGATCCAAAGCCTGAGCGAGAATCACTTCACGATCAACGGCAAAGAGTATCCGGCGACCGCGCCGATTACGGTTCGCAAGGGTCAGCGCGTACGCATCCGCTGGATCAACATCTCGGGCGAGAGTTTTCACACGATGCACACGCACGGGCATTACCAGCACGTGATCGCGCGCGACGCGCAGCCGGTCGCGCAGCCGGACGTGGAAGACACGGTGCTGGTGGGACCCGGACAACGCGCGGACGTCATCATCCATGCGGATCAGGCGCCGGGAAATTGGCTCGTGCACTGCCACGTGCTGGATCACACGGAGGACGCGCAGGGCCTGCCCGACGGGCTGGTGACGACGATTCACTACGAAGGCACGCCGGATAGGGGCGCCGCGATGAACACGGCGATGCGCACGATGCTTCCGAGTTTCGGCAGTGCGTCGCGCGGCCCGCTCTCGTTCGGATGGACGATCGTGCTGGGCGCCATCGCGGGATTGACGATTCTGCTTGGCCTGCCGGTCGCGCGCATGAAGAATATTTCGCCGACGGCGATCGGCGTGCTCAATGCGATCGCGATCGGCATCTTGGTCTATCTCGTCGTCGAGATCGCGGGGAACGCGACGTCGCCGCTCGTTCACGCGGTGCAGCAATGGCATGGAACGGGCGGGTCGCCGGCGAGCGCGGTTTGGCTCGCGATCGCGTATGTCGGCGGATTGTTTCTGGGCCTGGTGGGACTGGGTGCGCTGGCGATGCGCATGGCAAAACGTGCGGCAGCGAAAGCGCACGATCCGTACGTGCTTGCCGCGGTCATCGCCATCGGCATCGGCGCGCATAATTTTGCCGAGGGATTGGCGATAGGCGCGTCCGCCGCGTCGGGCGCGACCGCCATCGCCATCGGACTCATCGTCGGCTTCGGCTTGCACAACACGACGGAAGGTTTCGGCATCGCGGCACCGCTCGCCGGGCGCGTCGTTCCTCGCTGGCGGCTGCTGGGACTGGCGGGCCTGGTCGCGGGAGGGCCGACGTTCTTCGGAACGGTGATCGGCTATACGTTCCATTCGCAAGTGCTCTCCGTGCTGTTCTTGGCGACCGCAATCGGCGCGCTCATCTTCGTCATCGGCGAATTGTGGAGCGTGCTGCGCCGCACGGGCATCAATGCGCTGATGACTTCCGCGCTTGCCTGCGGGTTCGTCATCGCGCTTGCTACCGAAGTTATTCTCGACTTATACGGCGGCTGATTGCTTATGCGCGGACCTCGCGCGGGAAGAATGCGGCCATGAACATCGGTATCGTCGGCTCCGGAGACATCGGCTCGACGCTCGGCCGCCTCTGGGCCAAAAAAGGCCACAAGGTCCTCTTCAGTTTCTCGCACGACAAGCAAAAACTCGAGCGCTTGGCGCACGAGTGCGGCAACGGTTCGCGCGCGGTAACGCCGTACGAAGCGGTTTCGCTCTCCGAGGTGGTGCTGTTCTCGGTGCCGTGGACGCAAATCGACGAGGCGCACAAACAGATCGGCCGGTTCGACGGCGAGACGGTCATCGACGCGACCAACCCGTACATCGACGAGCAAATGAACGTGCAGCAGTTTGACCAGAGCACCTCGTCGAGCGAGGAGGTCGCGCGCAAACTCGAAGGCGCCAAGGTCATCAAGGCGTTCAACACCCTGCGTGATGAAACGCTGTGGGAGCGCTCGGGCCAGGGGCTCGTGATTTTCTACGCGGGCGACTATCCGCAGATGAAGCAGCAAAAGATCGCGCGGCTCATCGAGGACGCCGGGTTCGTGCCGTACGACGCGGGCTCGCTGCGGGAAGGCAAGAAACAAGAGCCCGGAACGGAGCGCTACCTCAAAGAACTCACGCTCGAACAGGCACGGCGGCTCGTGGGCGAACAGCCCGGCGAAGGCAACGTCATCCGCGGCGAAGTAGACTCCGCCCAGTGGCAAGAGCGCAGTTCCCCGATGAACAGATAAACGGCCAATTCAAGCGCCAGGAGGACGCCTTCCGGCGCTGGGTGCGCGCGGACCCTTCGACGAGCTCAGGGCAGGCTGCTGAGTTTCCCGTCGAAGCGGGCCGCTACCACCTGTACGTTTCGCTTGCGTGCCCGTGGGCCAGCGGCACGGTTATCGTGCGCAAACTCAAGCGGCTCGAAGACGCCGTCGGTATGACCGTCGCCGATCCGGTGCGCGACGAGCGCGGCTGGGCGTTTCGCGACGGTCCCGGCTATTCACACGACTCGCTCAACGGCTGGGCGTTTTTGAGCGAAGCGTATTTCGCGACCGACCCCGGCTATCGCGATCGCGTGACCGTGCCGGTGCTCTGGGATACGCGCACCAAAACGATCGTCAGCAACTCGGACGACGACATCATGCGCATGTTCGAAACGGAGTTCGACGCGGTCGGCGACGGCGGAGCCCTGGATCTCTATCCGGCGCAGCACCGCGAGGAGATTGAAGCGCTCAACGAGTGGATCTACGAGACGCTCAACAACGGCGTCTACAAAGCCGGTTTCGCGACCTCGCAACGGGCGTACGAACACTCCGCCTATCGCGTGTTCGAAACGCTCGACAAACTCGAGGAACGGTTAGCGTCGCGCCGTTACCTCGTGGCCCCCTGGCCCGTGGAAACGGATTGGCGCGCGTTCGTGACGCTCATCCGGTTCGACGCGGTCTATCACGGCCATTTCAAATGCAACTTGCGCCGCATCGTCGATTACCCGAATCTTTGGGGGTATGTCCGCGACTTGTATCAATACGGCGGCGTTGCGGACACCGTCAATTTCGATCACATCAAACGACACTATTATTACACGCACGAGGAAATCAATCCGACGCGCATCGTGCCGATAGGTCCCGCGCTCGATCTGACGGCGCCGCACGGCCGCGAGCGGCTCCCGTAGCGTGGATCTGAAGTTCGCGCTGACCGCGTTCGCGACTGCGTTCACGATTATCGATCCTATCGGCATGATTCCGCTCACACTGGCGGCGACGGTCGCACTGCCGCCGCAGCGGCGCGGAAAGATCGTCGATCAGGCGGTGCTCGTTGCCGCGGCCGTCATGCTCGTCATGGGCGTGGTCGGGCGCCCGCTGCTCAACTATCTGGGGATCACGCTCGCGGCATTTTTGATCGCCGGCGGCATCCTGCTGTTCCTGATCGCGACGGACATGCTGTTCGCGCGTCCCACCGGCGCCAAGCGCACCGAAGAAGAAGAACGCGAAGCCGCGCAAACCGAAAACCCGGCGGTGTTTCCGCTGGCGATTCCCATGATCGCGGGCCCGGGCACCATCGCGACGGTCATGCTGCTGGTGAATCTCGCGCACAACGACGGCGCGCGTTTGCTCACGGTGTTCCTCGCATGTGCGGCCGCTCTGCTCATCACGTGGCTGTTCATGCGCGGCGCGGCGAGGTACCAGCATCTCATCGGCACGACCGGCATCCACGTCGTCACGCGCGTGCTGGGCATCATTCTCGCGGCGCTCGCGGTGCAGTTCGTCCTGAACGGCCTTGGCGAGACGCACATCCTCAAGCACTGAGCGTCCGCCGCGCTGACCGAACGCGTGGAGAGTCACGAAGCGTTTCGCATTTTGCACGCGCTGCTCGTGGAGTACGAGCGGGACTTACCGCCCGATTTGCGTCACGGCGAGGAACCGGCGCCGGAAGATGCGACGCGCACCTATGCGGGTGACAACGCGGCGTTTCTCGCGCGCTTCGAGGACGGCTACGGCGGCCGTGTTGCCGTGACGATGCTGGATGCGGCAACGGCGATCTCGCAGCGGCTGTACGTTCAACCCTCGCGGCGCGGAGCCGGCGGAGCTGGCGCTTGGCTAGGCGTTATTCTGCACGACGCCGTATTGAGCGCTCGTGAAAGAACGAGTGCTCTTCTGCTGGAGCGGCGGAAAAGATTCGGCGCTGGCGCTGCACCGCTTGCTGCGCGATCCGCAATATGAGGTAGTTGCCCTGCTCACGACGTATAACGAACACTTTCAGCGCGTGTCGATGCACGGCATCAGTCTTGCGCTCTCGGAGCAGCAGGCGCAATCGATTGGCTTGCCGCTCGACAAAGTGTTCGTGGGCGAGCGCAGCTCGAACGAAGAGTACACGCTCAAGATGGCGGAGCGGATGCTCGCCTATAAAAAGCAGGGCGTGATGACGGTCGCCTTCGGCGATATTTTTCTGCAGGATCTACGCGAGTGGCGGGAAGGCAATCTCGATCAAATCGGCATGCGCGCGATCTTCCCGCTCTGGAAAAACGACACGCGCGAATTGGTACGGGAATTCGTGGGCCTGGGCTTCGCCTCGCGCATCTGCTGCGTGAGCGATCGGCATCTCGATGAAACGGCGCTCGGACGCGAGGTCGATCTGGATTTTGTCGCGTCGCTGCCGCCCGGCGTCGACCCCTGCGGCGAGAACGGTGAGTTTCACTCGTTCGCCTACGCCGGTCCGATTTTCAAAGAGCCGCTGGCGATAACGACGGGCGAACGCGTTCACCGCGAGGGTTTTTGGTTCTGCGACCTGCTCAGCGCGGAATCAAAAACAGCAGCGACAGCGTGAAGACGATGAACGCGATGATGAAGCTCACGACGGTGAACGCCATCACGCGCCGCAAGCCGACGCCCGCGATTGCGAGTA
>DASSZL010000329.1:0-7872 GCA_035713505.1 Vulcanimicrobiaceae bacterium
AGTGGAGTGACAACCTCAGTCCAAACCCCGGAATGGGCACGCAAACGGGAGTGCCGTAAGATAAAAAAAAGCGCCGGTCGATTGACCGGCGCTTCTATTTTTCTGTTGTATCGGCTACACGCCCGCACGCTGCGCAAGGCGCTTCTCGACGTACGGCTGCAAACCGCCGGCCTCGATGAGCGACTGCATGAACGGCGGAAACGCCGCGGCCTGATAATTCACGCCTTTGGTGAGATTGCGAATCGTTCCGCTCGCCGGTTCGACTTCGATCTCGTCGCCGGCCTCGATGCCGTCGACCGCTTCGGGTGATTCGAAGATCGGCAACCCGATGTTGAGCGCGTTGCGATAGAAGATTCTCGCGAAACTCTTGGCGATAACCGCGGCCGTGCCGGATCCCTTGATCGCGATCGGCGCGACTTCACGGCTCGATCCGCAGCCGAAGTTCGTATCGGCCACGATGATATCGCCCGGTTTCATACGCGCCGTGTACTCCGCATCCAGTCCTTCGAGCGCGTGTTTGCCGAGTTCCGCCGGATCGATGATATTGCAGTATTTTCCCGGGATGATGACGTCGGTGTCGACGTTCTTTCCGTATTTGTGCGCATGTCCGCGCAACGCTTTTTCCACGTTTAGACTCCCACGGCCGCGACGGTGCGCGGATCGGTGATGACGCCGGTGAGCGCGGAGGCGGCACACGTCGCCGGCGATGCCAGGAATACTTCGGCCTTGGGCGAGCCCATGCGGCCGACGTAATTGCGGTTTGTCGTCGAGAGGCATCGCTCGCCGTCGCCGAGCGTGCCCATGTGTCCGCCGAAACACGCGCCGCAGCCGGGCGTGTTGACGACGCATCCGGCCGCGGCCAGCGTGGTCAGGATGCCTTCTTGCGCGGCTTGCATCCAGACTTTTTGCGAGCCCGGATTCACGATGACGCGCAGATCCCGCGAAATCTTCTTCCCGTCCAGAATCTTCGCGACGATGCGCAAGTCTTCGATATAGCCGTTCGTGCAAGAACCGATGAAGACTTGGTCGAGATTGAGCGTCTCGTTCGTCACCTCGGAGATCGAATGCACGTTGTCCGGCGTATGCGGACAGGCGACCTGCGGTTCCAGCTGATCCACCTCGATTTCGATGATGCGCTCGTAGCGCGCATCGGCGTCGGCGCGTTCCACGGTGAAGTCGCGGTTCGTACGCTCCTTCACGAAGGCGATCGTCTTGGCGTCGGCGTGGAAAATGCCGTTCTTGGCGCCCGCTTCGATCGCCATGTTCGCCATCGTGATGCGCCCCGTAATCGAAAGCTCGTCGATGGTCGTGCCGTGATATTCGATCGCGCGATACGTCGCGCCGTCGATACCGAGCAGGCCGACGGTTTTGAGCATCAGGTCCTTCGCGTAGACCATCTCGCCCAGCCGCCCGTTGTAAATCAGTTTGATGGTGGGCGGGACCTTGAGCCACACCTCGCCGAGCACGAATGCGGCCGCGATGTCCGTGGAGCCCATGCCCGTAGCGAACGCGCCGAACGCGCCGTACGTGCACGTGTGCGAGTCTCCGCCGACGATGAGTTCGCCCGGCGCGACCAAGCCCTCTTCGGGCAGCACGACGTGCTCGATGCCGCCGCGCCCCACGTCAAAGAAATGCTTGATGTTCTGCTCGCGCGCGAAGTCTTTCATCAGCTTTGCGACTTTTGCCGACTGAGCGTCCTTGGCAGGAACGAAGTGGTCCTCGACGAGCGCGATCTTTTCCGTGTCGAAGACGCGATCCGCGCCTTTGATGTTGCGCATTACGCCGATGGCCACGGCCGCGGAAAGCTCGTTGGCAAGCACCAAATCGACTTTCGCGTTGATGATCTGGCCCGGCTCGACCGAATCCAGTCCCGCCGCTCGCGCGAGAATCTTCTCGGTCAGGGTCATGCCCATAACGTCTGATCTCCTATTGCTTGGAACCTGGGGTACTTTACGGCTTCGAGTCGAAGAAGGCGCGACCATGCAAGACCGGCAGTTCGGCTTTTCCACGCGTGCCATCCACGCGGGCACACCACCCGATCCCGTTACGGGTTCGCGGGTCACACCCATCTATCAGACGGCGGCTTTCGTCTTCGGCTCGACCGAGCAGGCGGCCGAGCTCTTTCAACTGCGCAGTTACGGCCATATTTACAGCCGCATCAGCAATCCCACCGTGGCGGCCTTCGAAGAGCGCATGGCCAGCTTGGAAGGCGGCCTGGGCGCAATCGCGTTTTCCAGCGGCTTGGCCGCGCAACTCGGCGTCGTTCTCACGCTGGCGCAGGCGGGCGATCACATCGTCAGCTCGCAAAACGTCTACGGCGGTACCGTCACCCAGTTCAGCATTACCGTCAAACGCATGGGCATCGAGACCTCGTTCGTGCCGGTGGACGACTTCGAGGCCATACGCGCGGCGATCAGGCCCAACACGAAGATGCTTTTTGCCGAAACGATCGGCAACCCGTCGGGCGCACTTGCCGACGTCGATCGCCTGGCGCAAATCGCGCACGAAGCCGGTATTCCGCTCGTCGTCGACAACACGTTCGCATCGCCCGCGCTCTATCGCCCCATCGAACACGGCGCCGACGTGGTCGTGCATTCGGCCACGAAATTCATTTCGGGGCACGGCACCGTCATCGGCGGCGTCGCGATCGAATCCGGCGCCTTCCCTTGGCACAACGGAAAGTTTCCGCTGCTCTCGCAGCCGAGTCCGGGCTATCACAACAAAGTCTTCACCGAAACGTTCGGGGAGTACGCGTTCCTCATGCGCGGGCGCGCGGAAGTGCTGCGCGACGTCGGCTCGCAGCTCTCGCCGATGGACGCGTGGCTGCTGCTCATCGGCCTGGAAACGCTGGACATCCGCATGAAAGCGCACGTCGAGAACGCGCGCAAGATCGCGGGCTTTCTCCTTGGGCGCCCGGAAGTCGAATGGGTGAACGCGCCCGCGATGGGCTCGATCTTCACGTTCGGTTTGCGCGGGGGGCGCGAGGCGGGACGACGCTTCATCGACTCGCTCGAACTGTGGTCGCACCTGGCGAACGTCGGCGATACGAAGAGCCTGGTAATCCATCCCGCATCGACGACCCATTCCCAGCTCACCGACGAAGAGATGGAGAAAGCCGGCGTGGGCGCCGGGATGGTGCGCCTCTCCGTCGGTTTGGAAGACGCGGACGATCTCATCTGGGATCTCGAACGTGCCCTGCGCGCCGCCTGTCCGCAGCCGCTCGAGGTGAGCCGCGCATGATCGCCGACACCCTCGCCGCACGCCGCGATCTGCTCGAGCGCAGCAAAACCGTCGCGATGATCGGCGCATCCGCGAACCAGTTGCGTCCGAGCTACACCGTGTTCAGTTATCTGCGCACGATGACGCCGTTCGAGGTCACGCCGATCAACCCGACGCTCAAGGAGATCGACGGCGTGAAAGCGTTCCCGTCGCTGGCGGCATACGCGCAGGAGCGCGGAGCGCCGGACATCGTCGACGTCTTTCGCAAACCCAGCGAGGTGCTCGAGGTCGTGCGCGAAGCAATCGCGGCCGGCGCGAAGTGCGTGTGGTTCCAATACGGCATCATCAACGAAGAGGCAATCCGCACGGCCGATGAAGCCGGCCTTGCCGTCGTGGTCGATCGCTGCATCAAAGTGGAATGGGCACGCCTCTCGGGCGGCCTCTCGACCAGCGGCTTGAACAGCGGCCTCATCACGAGCCGCCGCAAAGCCCTGTGACGTATCGCCGGGAGGCGGACGCGCTCGACGCGGAGATCCTGCGGTGCATCGAGCGCGCAGCGGTTCCCGATTTCAACGATCTCGCGCTGCGTATTTTCGCGCATCAACTGCGTTATAACCAGCCGTATGCGCGATACTGCGCTTCACTCGGCATAACGCTCGATGAGATGCCGCGCGACTGGGAAGCCGTGCCGCCCGTTCCCACCGGCGCGTATAAAGAAGCCGCGCTGTGCACGTTCGATCCGTCAAAAGCCGCGCTCTCGTTTGAAACGAGCGGCACGACCAAAGGCATCGGCGGCAAACACTATATGGAGAACGCGGCGCTCTACGACGCCGCGCTGCTTGCCGGTTTTCGCGCGGGAATACTTGCCGATGCGCCCGGGGCGCTTCGATATCTGCTGCTCGTTCCGAATCCCGCGCAGCGCCCGCAATCCTCACTCGGCTATATGATGCGCAAAGTTGCGGACGAGCTGGGCGAGGGCAGCGAACATTGGTATTTGGATGCGGACGACCTGCTCGTGGATGTTTTCGTTGCCGGCGTCCGGCAGGCAATTGCGGACGACGCGGCGGTCTGCATTGCCGGGACGGCATTTGCCTTCGTCACTCTACTCGACGAGCTGCGCGCGCGCGGCGTATCGTCTTTGCCGCTTCCGCGCGGATCGCGCATCATGGAGACCGGCGGCTTTAAGGGCCGTACCCGCATCATCGAGCGCGCCGAGCTCTATGCGGGCCTTGCCTGCGTGTTCGCACTGCCCGACAATCGCATCATCGCCGAGTACGGCATGACGGAACTCACGAGCCAGTACTACGATTCCACGTTCGACGCCGTGCGAATCAAGAGCTCGCCGCCGTGGCTGCGCCCGCGCGTGGTCGGTCCCGACGGCCGTACGCTTCCCACCGGTGTCGTCGGCGCGCTGGTTCATGTCGATCTCGCAAACCGTTCTTCATGCGTGGCCATACAAACCGAAGACTTGGGCGTTGCGGCACCGGACGGCGGCATCGTGCTCATCGGCCGCGAGAAAGGGGCCGAATTGCGCGGGTGTTCCCTCGATGCGGAGCAATTGCGCGCAATCGCCTGCGCATGACGGCGCTTGCCGGCGTTCCGATCCGGAATATCACGCGCGCAATCGCGGACGCCGCGCAGCGTTGGAGCGATGCGGATTTTCCGCCGCGCGTGCGGATAACCGAACCAATCGCTGCGCGAACGGGCTACTCCGTTCCGGTCGTCGAGTACGCGCTCGACCGCATCTTCTTCTCAATCACGCAGAGCGATCTCCACGCGACCATACTGAACGAGCTCGGCTGCATCGAGGCACTCGACGGGTTCGCGCCGCGCGAAAATCGGCCCGACGCCTGGGCGGCGCCGGCCGGAAACGTCTGTATCGTTTCCAGCCGCACGACCATCGGCGTCGCCATCGTTCCGGCCGTCTTCGCGCTCTGCGCGAAAAACGACGTACTCGTCAAGGATCGCGAAGACGCGCTCGTGCACGCGTTCTTCGGGACGCTGACGCAAGAACTGGAAGCCTTCAAGGAAGCCGCCCGCGCAACGACCTGGTCATCGCAAGACCAGAACGCCCCGGAACTGGAAACGTTCGATGCCGTCGCAGCGTTCGGTACCGACGCGACGCTGGGCGCAATACGCAGTGCGCTCAGCCCGCGCGCGCGGTTTATCGGCTTTGGTTCCGGCGCGAGCGCCGGATATGTCGGCAAAGAAGCTTTGGGGGCGCGCGATCGCCTCATGGAGATTTGCCGCGGAGCGGCACGCGATCTCGTGCTCTATGAAACCGAAGGCTGCCTCTCGCTCCACACGCTGTTCGTCGAACGCGGCGGGGTGGTTTCACCCGAAGACTTCGGCCGTATGCTCGCGGGCTGCATCGAAGAAGCCAACGTTGAATTTCCGCTCGCGCAGCGCGCCGCGGCCGACGCCGCGAGCATCGCACAGCAGCGAAATCTGGCGGCGTTTCGCGCGGCGGCCGGGCGCGGTGCCGTCTTCGCGAGCCAAAGCGCGGAGTACGCCGTCATCGTGGATCAGCCGACCTCGCAGCCCCCGCAGTTCCTGCCCCGGACGCTCGGGATCATCGTCGTCGACGAACCGCAAGACGCCGTGCGCTACGTGCAGGAGCATGGGCTGCGCTTGGAAGGCTTCGCGCTTTCGGACGGCCGAAGCGACATCGTGCGGGCGGCGGTGCAGGCGGGGGCAGTACGATTGGCGCGCTTCGGCGAACTGCAGCACCCTGCGCTAAGCGGCGATCACGGCGGCCGCCCGCGCATCGCCGAATTCGTTCGATGGATAGATAGGACGCTCTGAACCTTTGGCCGATCTGGAAGATATTCGCACGGAAGTACCGGGCCCGCGCTCGCGAGAGCTGACGCCCGCGCTGCGCTCCTTCGAATCGCGCAACGTCACGTTCGTTGACAAGGACTTCCCGATTTTTTGGGAATCCGCCGCCGAAGCGCTGGTGATGGACGTCGACGGAAACCGCTATATCGATCTGACCGGCGCCTTCGGCGTCGCGAACACCGGCCACAGCAATCCATACGTTGCCGCCGCGGTGCACGATCAAGCGGTGCGTTTGATGCACGGCATGGGCGACGTCCATCCCACCGAAGTCAAAGTCAAACTGCTCGAAGCCCTCGCGAAGATCGCGCCGGGTGATCTCGGTAAAACGTTTCTCGCCTCGACCGGAGCCGAAGCCGTCGAAGCGGCGCTGAAAACCGCGATGCTAGCAACCGGAAAATTCACGTTCGCCGCCTACCGCGGGGCGTATCACGGCCTCTCGCTCGGCACGTTGAACGTTTCCGGAATCGAGAAGTTCCGCGAGCCGTTCGCGCCGTTCGCGCAAACGAACACGCTGTTTCTCGAGTATCCGCACGCCGATCCGTTGGCCGCCGACGAAGGCGCCGGCAACGCGCTCGAGCAGGCCAAACGCGCGCTGGGAGCGCGCAGCGATATCGCGGCGCTCATCATCGAGCCGCTGCAAGGGCGCGGCGGCTGCATCGTTCCGCCCAAAGGCTACCTCAAAGGCTTGCGTGAGCTCTGCGATTCTCTGGGCATCTTGCTGATCTTCGATGAAATTTACACCGGGTTCGGACGCACGGGCGCGCTCTTTGCCTGCCAGCACGAGGGCGTGGTTCCCGACATTCTGTGCATCGGAAAAGCAATGGCGAACGGCTTTCCAATCTCCGCGGCGATCGCGCGCCCCTCGATAATGGACGTCTGGCCGGAGTCGCCCGGCGAAGCGCTGCATACCTCGACCTACTTGGGAAATCCGATGGGCTGCTCCGCGGCGCTCGCGAATCTGGGCGAGATCGAGCGCCTCGAGCTGCCGCAGCGCGCGCGGCAGCTCGGACTGATGCTCGGCGCGCGACTCGACGCGCTGCGCGCCGACGGTAACGTGATCGACGTACGCGGACGCGGCCTGATGTGGGGTATTGAATTTGCCGATGCGGCAACCGCCGCGAGCATCGTGAAGAACGCGCTCAAAGCCGGCGTCATTCTGCTCCAAGCGGGTCCCCAAGGCAACGTCATTTCGCTCACCCCCCCGCTGGTCATCACGCAGCAGCAACTCTTCCGTGCCGTGGACATCATTGCCGCATGTATAAAGTAGGAATCACCGGCACCGGCTTCGGCGTGCGGGCGCACCTGCCGGCCTTTACCGCTCATCCGGAATTCGAGGTCGTGGCGCTGGCATCGCCGCACAGCGCACAGCGCATCGCGAAAGACCGCAACGTCCCGCACGCGTTTTTATCGTGCGAGCAGATGCTGCGCGAGTGCGAACTGGACGTCGTTTCCGTCGCGGGGCCGCCGTTCACGCACCACGCGGACGTGCTGGCGGCGCTTGCCGCGGGGAAACACGTCATTTGCGAGAAGCCGTTCGCACTCGGCGTCGAGCAAGCGCAAGCGATGCTCGACGCATCGAAACGCGCGGGCACGGCCGCTGCCGTCATGCACGAGTTCCGCTGGGTGCCGCAGCGTCTGGCCGTCAAGGAACTCATCGAGAACAACCATCTCTCACCGCTGCGCGAAATCGAGATCACGCAGCTCTCGAATCGCCTTCGCGCGGACGTGGAACGCCCGCGCTCCTGGTGGTTCGATCGAGCGTGCGGCGGCGGCATGGCCGGAGCATTGCTTTCCCATCTCATCGACAGCGCGAAT
>DASSZL010000330.1:0-7952 GCA_035713505.1 Vulcanimicrobiaceae bacterium
CGCTCGAATGCGCTGCAGCAGCTTCTCCTCAAAGGGTACGGTAACGAAATTCAGTAAATCGACCGCGTACGTTCGTTTACGCGGACGAATGCGCACGAGCACCGCATCCACGCCGTCGAGCGAGGTTCCGCTCATCAATCCGATCGCGATCAACGCAGGCCCAGGTCCTCGACGAGCGCTTCATAAAACGCGGCGCGCAAATCGCGGGTGTCGCTGCGTCCGAAATACACGCTGTTCGTGAGCAGTACGCCGGCGCAGTCGCGCGCCGGATCCGCCCACACGCAGGTGCCGACAAATCCCGTATGGCCAAAGGTCGACTCGGACAAATAGCGTCCGCATGAGTTCTCGTCGCTCGTTTTGAGCGCCCATCCCAGCCCGCGCCGAAGAACCGGATCGAAGGCTTGTTCGCGCGTCGCTTCGCGTGCCGTTGCCGCGTCGATCACGCCGGAGTCGCGCCCGTGCAGCGGGCCGAGATACCGCTGCGCAAGCCACGCGACGTCGCAGGCGGTTCCGAAAAGGCCGGCATGCCCGGCCGCGCCGCCCATCAAATACGCCTTCTCGTCGTGCACGAGCCCTTGCACGCGGCCGCGCCAGCCGTCTTCTTCGGTCGCGGGAATGGATTTCGTCTGGGTCGACGATGGGCGGTACGCGGGCGATGAGCGCAGATCGCGCATCAGCGCTTGCAGCGAGCGCCCGTACATTCGCTGCAGCAGCTCCCCAACCGCAATAAAGCCGAGATCGCTATAGATGACTCGCTGCCCGGGACGCTCGACGAGCTCCCGCTCAATGGTGTAGCGGGTCACGTTGTGGCCGAGCAGTTGCCGGTAATCGGCGCCGGAATTCATGCCCGAGTTGTGCGCCAGCAGCATTCGCAGCGTTATCGGCGCATGCGCATCGGCCTTCCACTCGGGAAACCAGCGGATCAGCGCATCGTCGAGCTCGATGCGGCCTTGCTGCACCGCCGCAAGCGCGAGCGTCGAAACGAACAGTTTGGTAATCGAGGCCAAGTCGAACGCGGTGTCGACGTAGACGGGCCGCGCGGCGGCATCGTCGCGCGTGGCGCCGTAGGCGCACTCGAAGACCAGCGCACCCTTGTGCTCGATGCGCGCGACCGCGCCGGTGAACTGTTTGCCGCAGGCGCCGGTAAGCACGCGCTGCACGCGTTCGAACGATCGCTCAATTGCTAGCGGCAACGGCATCTCCCAGCGGGAACGTTCCCTGCGCCGGCGCTCCGCCGAACAGGACGTCCGAGAGGCCTTCCATACTGGGCTTGTCGTCGCCGTAGGTACATAAGACGTTCTGCGCGCTGTCGAACATGAACGCGTCGAACGGTTCGCGGGTGCTCACGAGCAACGCGTCCGGGAACGCGTTCAGGAGTGCGCGCACCGCGTCGGCTTGCGCTTTATACACGTGCGCGCGGCGCATCAGTACGATCGGCCGTTTTCCGCGCTTTTGCACGTCCGCGACGAGCTCGTCGACCGCCGCGCTTTGCGGTTCGAGCGGCAGACGAAGTTCGGGCACGCCCGCGCCTCCGGCCAGCGATGCGTGCTCGGTATGCAGGCCCTGAACGCCTTCGACCGTCGTTCCCTCAAACGAAACGATAATGCTTTGCGGCCCTGCGGCTTGCGCGCTTCCGCGCAGCACCGTGACGGCTCGGCGCCCGATCTCGCGTCCCACACCGGCATACGGCGGCTGAGCGTCCAGCGGCAGCGGGGGCTGCAATGCCGCGCGCAGCGTCTGAACGCGTTCATACGCTTGTTCCAAGCGAGCTTTCGGGAGACTTCCGTCGTTCACCGCGTCGACCAGACGATCGATGGATTCGAGCGCGAGATCGAAACTATGACTGATGAGCACGCAATCGGCGCCGGCGATTACGGCCTGCACCGCGCCGGACGTCGATCCGACGCCTTTGGAGATCGCGTCCATTTGCATGCAATCGGTGAAGCACACGCCCTCGAACCCGATCTCCTCTCGAAGCAAGCTCGTCAGGATTCGAGGCGAGAGCGTCGCGGGGCGCTCGGCGTCGAGGCTGCGCACGATAATGTGAGCGGTCATGAGCGCCTGCGCTCCGGGCAGAAGTTTTGCGAACGGCACGAGATCGCGATCGCGAAACGTGCCTTCGTCCAAATCGATCGCCGGCAAATCGAGATGCGAATCGACCTCGGTCGAACCGTGCCCCGGAAAATGCTTGAAGGTCGGAATGATGCCTTGCGAGCGCAGTCCGCGGGCGAACGCATCGCCGAAGCGCGCGACTTGCTGCGGATCGTTGCCGAACGCTCGTGAACCGATGACCGTGTTCATGCGCATGAGCATGAGATCCAGCACCGGAGCGTAATCGACGTTGAAGCCGGCGCGCCGCAAATCAAACGCCAGTTGAGCGCCGGCGCGCCGCGCGAGCTCGGTGTCGCCGGTCGCGCCCAGCGCGAGCATGGCCGGCAACTCTTCGACGCCGTCGCGCAAGCGAGCGACTCGTCCGCCCTCTTGATCGATCGCGATGATGGGATTGTTCATGATTTCGCGAATCGCGTCGGTCAGCGCGCGCGCCTGCGCGAGTGAGGCGATATTGCGCGCAAAGAGAATCAGCCCGGCCAGCGGCGTTTCGCGCAGCTTGCGCGCGAGGTCGGGAGCTATGCGCGTCCCGTCAAATCCTACGCAAACGACGCCCGCTGCGAGCGTCCGGATATCGGTCATGTCAGCAACTTTCCTGTGGAGCGGTCGAAACGGCGTACGCGCGTCCGGTCGAATCCGATGCCTATTTCTTCGCCGACCGCGGGCTGCGTCCGGCTCGCGGACAGACGCAGCACGATCTCACCTCTGGGTGTGACCGCGCGGACGAATCGATCGGCGCCCGTGGATTCGACGGAAATGACGCGTGCGCGCAATGCCGCGTTCGCGTCGACGTCTATGTTTTCCGGGCGGATTCCGAGCAGATGCATATCGCCGTCGATCACATTCATCGGCGGCGATCCAAAAAACCTGGCGACTTGCACGTCGACGGGAGAATCGTAGACGTCTTGCGGCTCGCCGTATTGCGCGATACGTCCGTCGATCATGATCGCGAGGCGATCCGCGATTGCGAGCGCTTCGATGTGATCGTGTGTCACATGAATGGCAGCACCGGGAAACGACGTGCGAAATAGCGCGAACTCGTCACGCACGCGCGAACGCAGTTGCGGGTCCAGGTGAGCAAGCGGTTCGTCGAGCAGCAGCAGGCGCGGATCGCTGAGCACGGCGCGCGCGAGAGCGGCGCGCTGACGCTCCCCGCCGGAGAGCCGCGCGGGACGCTCGCGCAAATGCGTTTCGATCGCCAAAGCGCTCGCGACCTCGCGCACGCGGTT
Organism: Vulcanimicrobiaceae bacterium; assembly: GCA_035713505.1. Lineage (GTDB taxonomy): Bacteria > Vulcanimicrobiota > Vulcanimicrobiia > Vulcanimicrobiales > Vulcanimicrobiaceae > DATGJX01. The sequence continues at coordinate 3,339 of DASSZL010000330.1, forward strand.
GTCTATCGCTTCGCGCGGCGTTCGCCGTACGCGCAGCGGAAACGCCAGATTTTCATAGATCGTCATCTGCGGAAAGAGCGCGTCCTCTTGAAACACCAGGGCAACGCGGCGGCGTGAGGGCGCAAGCGCCGTCAAATCGGCGCCGTCGAGCAGCATCGTCCCGCTGTCCTCATGCTCCAGTCCGGCTATGACGCGCAGCAGCGTGGTCTTGCCGGCGCCGCTCGGACCGAGGATCACGAGCGTTTCGCCGTCTCCGACGCAAAGCGAAACGCCGTCGAGCGCGGCTCGGCGGCCTCTTGCGTCGCGATATGTTTTTACGAGGTTAGCGGATTCGAATGATTTGCGCGACGAGGCGTCCGCCGATCTCGCTGAAATCGACGCTGACGCGGGCTCCTCGGGTGAGATCGGTAAACGACGCGAATCCTGAACCACGAAATATGCTCGTCGTCGGCGTTACCGCGACCGGCACGATGCCGTGCGGCGTCGCGATGATGATGCTGGCGGCCCCGTAGTCGACGCCGACGATCGTTCCCGAAATCGAACCGTGAGCGGCCGGCGCGGGAGCCACCGGCGCGCCCTCTGAGCGGCCGTGAGGATGTCCGTGGGCCCACGGCGGCGGATCGGCAAGCGCGAAGCCGCCGCCGGCGGCTGCAAGAGCCGCGGCGAGCGTCGCCGCTGCGAGAGTACGAAACGAAGCCATGTCGTTATTGTCAACGCGACTGCCCAATGCCGACGTTCCATTCGACGCAAGTCTTTACTCACCATCGTAGTAATTCAGGTCCGGTGAGGCCCGTACGGTGCGCAGCCGCCCGTCCCTGGTGGCCAAGAGCAGCTTGTCGGAGTCCGGATAGAAACAGGCTTCCAGGCCAAGGGCTTCCTCTTCCATACCGACCAGGAGTACGAGGCAAGACTCGCTCGAGTCGTTTCGCAGCTGATGCGCGCCGCGCTCCCCGGTGGGAAAAGCGATGAAATCGCCCGGCCGGCATTGCAGCGTTCCCTCGAGCATCCGGATGCTCGGCTGCCCCTGAATCACATAGAAGAACTCTTCACTCTGCACGTGCCAGTGGAGCGGACAGAAGGCTTTGCCGGGCGGAATCCCGGCGAGCCGGTATCCCAGCTTCCGGGCGCCGATGAGCAAGCCGATTTCCGCGTCGTCAACGACGTACGGCTCCGGCTCTGCCTCACGCGTGAATGTAAGGTCGCCGGTATTGATGCGAAAGAGCTCGGCGCCCAGGCGCGACTCGAGCAGCTTGCCGATTGCGGCGTCCGCGCCGCCGAAGATTGGCTGCCCGTCGCACAACAAGAGCGTGCGCAGACACAGTGCCCAAAGACGCCGCAGCGCGAACGCGAGCCGGCGGGGATCCGCCAGTTTCTCGTCGGGCAGCAAACTGAGCGAACCCGCGGGCGCGCCGATTATCGCATCGCCGATGACGGCGGCTTCTTCCCGCCGCAGGTGCAGCGCCGCCTCATCGGTTTTGCCGTGGGGGATTTTGATTGCGTAGGCGCCCGCGAAGACTTCCTGACCGTCCTGGAACGAATCGATTATCCGCGATCCGAAGCGCTCGCGCAGCGCGGCGGAGGCTCGCACGTGGTCGGGATTGGTGATGACGATGGTATGCACGCCGCCCATGCGTTCCAGCGCGTCCATCGACGCTTCGTCGAGCGCCAGCGGATCCACCGCCACGCAGCCGCCGTCACGTTCGAACAGGTAACTGTTGAAGTTCATGCCGCGCTCGGGCTGCCAGGCGGACCACATCCAGGCGCCCGGGATATCAAGCCGGGCGAGCATCACTCCAGTTCCTTATAATAGGAGTCGATTGCGTGTTGAGCGTCGATGCCTTTGGCCCGGGCGCGGTCCACGAACTGCCGCAGCCGCACCACGTGCACGTCGTCGGCCGGCTTGCCGGCAAGAATCAGCCGAAGCGCGATGAGCGTCAAGTCGGGCGTCTTGGGCCCGAGCATCTGGATGCCCTGATAGAACGCCGCCGAACCGGGCACGTCGGCGCGCTTTTTCAGTAAATCCTTGACCACGTGAGCCTTCGGGGGCGCTCCTTCAAGAAGATAGCGGTCCAAGAGATTGAAATCCATGATATGAAATTCGCCGCGCGGGCCCTGTTGCTCTGCGTCCTCGCCGCATCCACCGGCTGGGCATCCGCGCAGCCCGCGGCCCCATCCGTGCCGCTGACGCAGTTGCTCACCCGCATGCGCGCGGTCAACGGCGGTTTGTGGAACGCGCACGTGAGCAGCACCTCGCCGCACGTGGTCGACGGCACGCCGACCGTCTTGGATACAGAGGTGCAAGGTTTGCGCTACGTTCTTACGCAGTGCAGCGGCCGGGTTTGTATAGGCACGTATTTCGACGGCGAACGGCTGTATTCGGTCAATATCAACGGCACCGCACTGCCGCGTTCACCGGCACCCGAACCGTATTTACGCGCGCTTCGCATTTTGGGAACGCTCGATTTTCTCTCACCGGACTTCACCTCGAGCGGCGGAAGCGTAGAAGACGGCGGATGGGTAAGGTTCGAAGGCCGCCGCTGCCGGCGCATTTACGTTACGGAAACGGACGCGGTACCGATGATCGTGTTCGTCGATCCGCAGAGCGGCCTGGTTACGGGCGCGCGCGACGTCAACGGCGATGCGGTGTACGCGATGCGCGACTACCGGAAAGTCGGCGCGTACATGCTGCCGTACGACATCGAACGTAACGGGCTGCCGCTCGAGCAATACATCTCCCGCAAGGTCGTCCCGGAGCCGCTGGAAATTCCGCACGGGCTGACGGCAACGATCCAAGCCACCCCCGCCGGCATGGGACTCGACCCGCAAAGCACGACGCCGCTGGGAACGTGCACGATCGCGGGCGTGAGCGCGCGCTGCCTCATCGACAGCGGAAACTCCGCGCTGTCGATGAGTCTGGAATTGGCCGAACGTCTGCATTTGCAGCCCATCGGCATGATGCGCATCGCCGGCCTGGGCGACTATGCGACCGAAGTGGTGCGCTCCGGACCGCTGCAGCTGGGCAACGTGCGCTTCGGCGACGCGAACTACGTCGTCCTGAGCGACATTCACCGCTTCGGCTACGATCTCGTCCTGGGAGCCGACGTGCTCGCCAGCATGCCGATCACGATCGACTACGCGAAGCATGCGGTGTATTTCGGCGGCGATACGACGGCCGACGCCGACGGCACAACCGTTCCAATGCAGTTTCAAAATTTCGTGCCGGTGGTCAACGTGCGGTTCGGCGAGGTTGCGGCGGCGCTTGCCGTCGACACCGGCGATCAATCCAATATCAATCTCGCATACGGCTATTACGAACAGCACAGCTCGCTCTTCACGGCGACGAAAACGGAAAACGTGAGCGGCGTGGGGGGTTCGAGTCAAGAACTCATCGGCGAGATTCCAAGCGTGACCATCGGCAAACTGACCGCGGAAAATCAGCAAATCGGAACCACCCGCATTCTCAAAGGCACGGCGAACGGACACCTGGGCGCGGGATTTCTCTCGAAATACCGTGTCACGCTCGACTATGCGCACGAATTGCTCCGGCTTCTTCCCAAGTCGTGAACATCCCGGTCAAGGTCAAGCCCGGATGCAAGCAGCCCGGCATCACCGTTGAAGGCGGTTCGCTGATTCTGCGCGTCCGCGAACGTGCCGTGGAAGGCGCCGCGAATGAAGCCTGCATCCGCGCGCTGGCGAATGCGCTGGGTGTGCCCCCCTCGCGCGTGCGCCTGCTGCGCGGCGCGCATTCGCGCGCCAAAGTGTTCGCGGTCGAGGGCGTCGATGAACCGGCAGCTCGCAAACGCCTGAATTTGGGGGTATCATAAGCCCATGCCGAAGATTGAAGTACAGCGGTCGCTGCGTGTGCCCGCCGTTCCGGCGCGTTCCGCCGCCTCGTTCATCATGCACGCAATCCAAGAGCGGCGCGACGGCTGGGATGAGTTCGCACTCTATCTCGATTTCGGCAGCATGGGCTTGCCCGACGTGGGTTACGTCGCAATACCGGTCGAGTTCGCGGCGGTGAAAGAGCTTCTCGAACCGCGGCATGAAATTTCGTTCACCATGCGCGCCCGGCGCAGCCCGCAGGCTTTTCCGGTTTTCGAGGGAGCGATTGGGATCGACGCGAGCGGGCCGTCCAACGCGCAGCTCTGGCTCGCCGGCACTTACAACGTTCCCCTAGAGTCCCTGGGAGGCCTGATCGATCAAACGTTTGCGCACGGCGCAGCCGAACGCACGCTGAATAACATGCTCAACGAATTGGCCGATGCGATCGAAGCGCGCGTGGAGCAGCGCGAGCGCGCTCAGGCGCGCTACCGTTTGGTGTTCAACACCGGGGACTGACTACCGGTACGAAACGGTCATCCGGCCCGCGCAAAACGCCATGCAGTCATCCGAGGGCATGGGGCGCTCGAGAAAAAAGCCCTGCGCTTCATCGACGCCGAGCGCGCGCACCTGATCGAGCGTGAGCTGCGTTTCGATGCCCTCCGCAATCGAAATCAGCCCGAGGTTTTGCGCGAGCGTCACGATCGCTTTGACGATCGCCTCGTCGTGCGAGCCGGGCAGCAGATCGCGAATGAAGGCCTTGTCGATCTTCAACGTGTCGATGGGAAAACGCCG
>DASSZL010000331.1:0-4308 GCA_035713505.1 Vulcanimicrobiaceae bacterium
ATCGTGCATGAACGATCATCCCCAGCAGGTTTCCGATCTTCGGATTTCCCGCGGCCGCGGCGTTGCCGGCCACGATCTCAATCTCGCGCTCCGGAAAACGCGCGGCGACGGAGCGCGCAACGTCCAGCGCGGGATCCGCGGGATCGGCGGCTCCGAAGATTACTTGAAACGCTCCGTAGTCTTGATCGCAGAAGGAGCAGAGATTCTCGAAGAGGTTCGGTTCGTCGCCGTGCAGCGGCTTGAGGATCGTAACGGGCACGCTCGAGCTCGGCGTGCCGCGAATCGCGTTCAAGCGGAACGCGCGTACGCGCGCTATCGCGATGGCTGTATAGGCAATTCCCGCGATCGCGCCGGCACCGGCGGCAAACGTGAGCAACTTGCCGATGCTAGCGGACACGAGCCCTCGCGAGTTCGGTAAACGTGACACGCCGAACGTCCGATCGGCGCAGGTCGTCGATCACGTTTGCGTCGACGAGCGAAGCGAACTCGCCGGCGAAATCGTAATCCGGCGGAAACGCCTGCGGCCACGTGTGCGTGGCCGGATGCACGTACAGCTCCGAGGTGCCGTGCGGCAGGTGCGCGAGATATTCGCGCACGCGCGGGGGCGTCATGTGTCCCGTATCGATCATGCCGAAGACGTAGTCGTTCGTTGCAATTCCGGCCCGGTGCAGGCGCACGCTCATCAGCCAGAGCCACGGCAGCAAAAATGCCGAGTTCGCGATGCGCGCGTTTCTTTGCGTGCGCGCCGCACGCCACGACGGCCAAAACGGCTCTCGCGGGATGCGAATCGCACGCACGCCGTAGTCACGCCCGACCTTCAAGATGAGCGAGAGCACCGTCGGATGCACGTGCAGGTGATTTTGCGCGTTCACGTGATCGAGCGGCAAGCCCGTTGCCTTGAACGCCTCGAACTGCGCGCGAATCTCGGTTTCCAGTTCGCGCCGGATGCCGGGCGTGAAAAAATAGCGTATGCCCGCCCGGAAGAGATCCGTCTCGAACGTTCCATCCGCGCGCACGACGAGCGGAATGCGCTCCGGCGGCGATGCGGGGCTGCCGTTGACGAGCACGACATGCAGTCCGACTCGCAGCCCGGGCAGCCGGCGCGCCCGCTCGACCGCGTCCTGCGTGGCGGCCGCGGCCACCATCAAACTCGCGGTCGAAAGAATCCCCTCCCGGTGGCCTCGTTCGATGGCTTCGTTTACGGGAACGGCGAGTCCGAAGTCGTCCGCGGTGACGATGAGCTGGCGCATGGTGGGCACTAATGCGTCATAGAGGCTCAGCCCGCCTGGGCAGCCAAGCGCTTCTTGCCCCACGGCTTTGTGTAGCGAAGCAACCGGGTGGGAAAGTGGACCCAGAGTAGCCGACGCCAGAAACTAGGAGCCCCACCATACAATTTTCTCTCCCCGAGCCCAAAGCGCGTAGTGCGGCGGGTAACGCGGACGTCGAGCCCCTGCTCCTGAGCCGCCATCGCACGCTTATCGCAGACTATATGCGAGAGCACGCGTTGCCGCGCCCGTCGCTTTCGGGTAAGATGGTCGCTTATCACATGGGGTGGGCCGACGAAGCCGGGCGCCCCAGCGCGCTGCGGACCGGTAAACTCGTGCGTCCGAGTCTGTGCTTGTGGGCGTGCTGCGCGCTTGGCGGCGCGGTGGCGGCGGCGTTGCCCGCAGCCGCGGCGATCGAATGGTTCCACAACTTCACGCTCGTGCACGACGACATTCAGGACGAGGACCGCAAACGGCACGGCCGTGAAACGGTCTGGTCGCTCTGGGGCGTACCGCAGGCCATCAACGCCGGTGATGCGATGCACGCCCTGGCGTTCTTGTCGATCGCGCGTGATGCCGCGCATCCGGAGCGTGCGATCCGCGCGATCTCCGCGATTGCCTGCGCCGGCTTGACGGTGATCGAGGGGCAGTGTTTGGACCTGGAGTTGGAAGGCCAGGTCGATACGGCGCTGCGCGCGTACCTGCGCATGGTCGCCGCCAAAACGGGTGCGCTGCTCGGGGCGAGCACCGAAGCGGGCGCGCTGCTCGCCGGCGCAGATGAGGGGACTGCCGTGTCGTTCCGGCGCGCGGGTCGTCTGCTCGGAACGGCGTTTCAGATTCGCGACGACTGGTTGGGCATGTACGGCGATCCCGCCGTCACCGGAAAGTCGAGCAGCGGGGACGCGAGCCGGTACAAGATGACGTTCCCCGTCGTTGCGGGGCTGCGCGTGATGTCGACGCTTCAGCGCCGGCGTTTGCGTGAGATATTCCGCGCGCGTCACGAAGATCCGGAACTGAAGCTGCAGGCGCTTTTGGATGAGGTGGGCTGCGATGAACTCACACGCACTGCGGCCCAGCGTTACGCCGCGAAGGCGCTGAACGTCATCGCGCGCAGCGGCGTCGGCGCCGAAGCGCTCGAGGCATTCGAAGAGGTGGCCTATTACGTCGCAACTCGATCGCGATAGCGGCACATCCTCGCGCAAATCCGACCACGTCCGCATCAACCTGGAACGCGACGTCGCAGGCAAAGGCGTCTCGAGCGGCTTCGAGGCGTACCGGCTGATCAATTGCGCGCTGCCGGAGATCGATCTCGCGGACGTCGATACGTCCTGTACGCTGTTCGGACGGCGCTTGAAAGCGCCGCTGCTCATTTCGTGCATGACGGGCGGCACGCAAGAAGCGCGCACGCTCAACCGGGTGCTGGCGCACGTAGCGCAAGAGCATGGCCTGGCGATGGGCCTGGGCTCGGCGCGCGCGCTGTTGGAAGATTCGGACTTGCTGGATACGTTCGACGTGCGCGCGTTCGCGCCCGACGTTCCGCTGCTCGCAAATTTGGGTGCCGTGCAATTGAATAAAGGGTACGGCGTCGATGATTGCCGCCGCCTGGTCGACATGCTGCGCGCAGACGCGCTCGTGCTGCACGTGAATCCCGTACAGGAAGCGGTTCAGCCCGAAGGCGACACGTGCTTCCGGGGACTGCTCGGAAAAATTGCGGACGTCTGCTCCAAGCTCGAATATCCGGTGGTCGTCAAAGAAGTGGGCTGGGGCATCGCGCCGCAGGAGGTTCGCGCGCTTTTCGAAGCGGGCGTCGCGGGCGTCGATCTCGCGGGCGCGGGCGGTACGTCGTGGAGCGAAGTCGAGCGCTATCGCATTGGCGAACCGTGGCGCGCGAACGTCGCCGCGGCATTTGCGGGATGGGGCATCCCAACGGCGGAATCATTGCGCGGTGCGGCGGAAGTTCAGCCGCGCGGCGTGCTCATCGCGAGCGGAGGAATCGCCGGCGGTATCGACGTGGTCAAAGCGCTCGCGCTCGGTGCGGATCTGGCGGGCATCGCCGGTCCGTTCCTGCGCGCCGCGGCGAGCGGATACGACACCGCTTCGGAACTCGCGCGCGAATTCATCGAAGTGCTTCGCATCGCCATGTTCGCTTTGGGCGAACCGGCGCTTGCGCGGCTGCGCTCCACGAAACGCATAACCCGTGAACGAGATTGAAAGCGCCGACGCCTATTGCCGTCTCTTGGCGAGCAGGCACTACGAGAACTTCGCGGTTGCGTCCAGGATCGTGCCGGGCCGGATCCGGCTCGACCTCATGCGCTTTTACGCCTTTTGCCGCACGACGGACGATCTCGGCGACGAGAGCGGTTCGCCGCAAGAAGCGCTAATCAGGCTCGCGCGCTGGCGCGACGAGACGCAAGCGTTCTTTTCCGGAGCGGCGGCGGTGCACCCCGTGCTCATCGCCTTGCGCGAAACGGTCGCGCATTACTCGCTCGACCGGCAGCCGTTCTTGGATTTGATCGCTGCGAACGAGCAAGATCAGCGCGTGCACGCGTATGATTCGTGGCCGCAGCTCGAAGCGTATTGCATGCTCTCGGCCGCGCCGGTGGGCCGCGTCGTGCTGCAATTCTTCGGTATCGCAAGTCCGGTGACGGAGAAACTTTCGGACGAGGTCTGCATCGGATTGCAGCTCGCAAACCACGCGCAGGACGTCAGCCGCGACAAGCAGATCGGCCGCAGCTATCTGCTCCGGGAAGACGTCGACGCGCACGGCACGCGCGGCGCGGTTGAGGCGCTGGTCACGCGCGCGCGGGGGCTGCTTGCGTCGGGGAAGGTGCTGGAGACGCTGGCTCCGGGCCCTTTGCGCCTGCAACTCGCGCTCTACCGGCTGGGCGGTCTTGCGATCTGTCAGGAGATCGAGCGATTGGGGTATGCAACGGAAGTGACCCGCCCCTCGGTATCGAAGCGTGCGAAGATGGGGATTCTTGTGCGGGCCGCTTTGGAAGCGGCTCATGCTCGCGCAGAGGTGAGGAATGCTGAAACCGCTTGA
>DASSZL010000332.1:0-6311 GCA_035713505.1 Vulcanimicrobiaceae bacterium
GCACCCATGCCCTCACGGCCGAACCCGCGCGGGCATGGAATCCCTCGATCTTACGAAGGCGCCGCCGCGCAGTCCCTACGTGGAACTCGGCGGCTTACTCTTTCTTGCGCGCACGATCGACAAGATATGCGCGTCGCTTCCTGGTGGGAACCTAGGCTCGTACCAAATCGCCGGTTTCAGCAAACGCATGCTCGACGCGCTAGGTGTTCATGAGGACGACTTGCGCGCCGTCGTAACGCTCGCGAGCGGCGATGAGGACGTGCTGGCCTGGGTCCGCAAACACAGCGACCCCTCGAAATACGGCGAGATCAACGCGTATCTTCAGTCCCAGACCGTGGCGGAGCGTAAAGAGAAGCCGGAACTTCTTGCGAAGTATCCGGCTCTCAAGTCACTGCCTCCCGAGACGCCGGTTCTGCGAATGCTCGAACTGGACGACGCGCAGAGTTTCGCTTAACGCATCAACTGCGCAAGCCGCGCCGCACCGGTAATGGCTTCGCGGTGCAATTCCGCGAACACGGCATACTGGGCCGGCGTCGGCTTTGTGTAGGCCAGGTCGATGTCCGATTGCAGATAAGCGAGGTGATCGCGCACCCGCGTTCCGGTCGAAAGCGGACCTTCACTGGAATGCGTTTGCAGGTTCACCAAATGGTCGATGGCTGCGTCGAGTGCTCGCTTCCGCTCACCCTCCGGCATTCGCGCGCGAGCCGCAAGCGCCGCATTGATCGAACGGTCCATCGTATCGAGCGTGTCGCGTATCCGCATCTGCAGCGCCAGACGCGCGGAAAGGGCGGACGAGCCCGGGTGCAGATTCGGGTCGAGTTTCACATCGAAGCTTCGGCTATAGGCTTTACCCGCGTAGCGCACCGTCGCGCGATAGGTTCCGGGAACCACTTGCGGGCCGATTGGAAAATCGTTTTCGCCGCCCGCCGCGGCAGGCACGTAAAAGCCCGTCACGTCGGTAGCATCCGAGTAGCGCAGATCCCACTGAAAGCGGTTCATGCCCGGTTCGATTGCCGTCGCCAGGCTCTGCATCGCGGCTTTGATCTCCGCCGGCGACATGCTCTCGCGCTGCTCCGGCGTGAGCGGCTTTTGTGTTTTTTGCTTGAGATGCAAATTGAACGTGCGTATCACGTGTCCGCGAGCATCCGCGAACGTCAGCGTCGCGGGTGACGACCCGTTGTAGCTCGCGGGCACATTGAAGAATATGGTTGCGCCGAACTGGGGGTTCTGCCCACTGTTGTCGCGCGGGTATCCCCCGCCGCCGTACATATGTGTAAGCCACGCCGTTTGCGGAGCGAACAACCGCATCGTTGAAGCGCTCTGAACCGGTGTACGCGCGATTTGCTCGAGCAGCGAGAGGTTGTCGAGCACCCAGAACGCGCGTCCGTGCGTGGCGAGGGCAACTTCCCCTTGACGCGAGTTGATGACGAGATCGCGCACCTGCACGCCCGGCAAATTAAGGGTGAGCGGCTCCCACGAGGCGCCGCCGTTGAAGCTCACGCGCACCGTATTGCGCGTTCCGATGAACAGCAGGTTCGGCTGGTGCGGATCCTGCCGCACGGCGAAGACGTACTCGTCGCTCGGAATGCCGGCGGTGATCGGCGTCCAGTGCGCGCCGTAATCCGTGGTGCGGTAAACGTACGGACGGAAATCGTCCCACATATACCGCTGAGCCGTCAGGTATGCGGTTCCTTGCGCCGCGTACGAGGGCTGGATGGAACTGATCTCCGCGTACTGCGGCAAACCGGGCGGCGTAACGGTGCGCCAGCGGCCGCCGTGATCGGTGGTGACGTGCACGAGGCCGTCTGACGAGCCCGCCCAGATAAGGCGCGAGTTGAGCGGCGATACGCCGATTGCGGAAACATACGGATACACTTCCGCGCCGGTCTGGTCGAACTCGATGGGGCCGCCCGTCGGCCCTTCCGTCGACGGATCGTTGCGCGTGAGATCGGGGCTTAGGAGTTTCCACGTGCGCCCGCTATCCGTCGTACTCATCACGTATTGGGCGCCCGCGAGCAATTCGCGCGGATTCGAGGGCGAAAACAGAATGGGATGGGTCCAGGCAAAGCGATACTTTTGCTCTTTGCTCGTCGAGCCTTCGAGATAGTTCGGCCACGGACTCACGCTGTTGAACTGCCCGGTGCGCGAGTCATATCGCAGAAATATACTGTAGTATCCGCTTCCGAACGTGATGTTGGGATGTCCGGGCTGCGGCGCGACGAACGTGCTTTCGCCGTACGCGACGTTGTGCCAATCGCCCGTGGGTATCGAACCCTCGGCCGTTGCAGACGGGCCTTCGAACGACCCCTCGTCCTGCTGCGCGCCGTAGATGTGGTATGGGAATCGTTCGTCGATGGCGATGTGATAGTACTGGCCGGTGGGCTGGTTGTGTTCCGGACTCCACGTTTTGCCGCCGTTCGTGGAAACCGTCGCGCCCCCGTCGTTGCCTTCGATCATGATATTGGTGTTCTGCGGATTCACCCAGACGATGTGATTGTCGCCGTGCGGCGGACGCGACCCGTGCCATGTTTTCCCGCCGTCTCGCGAAATCCAGAGCGCGTCGACGTTCGCCGAGTACACCGTGTTCACGTTCTGCGGATCCGCATAGATGTCGATGTAATAAAATGCGCGCTGGCGCAGCTTCATCTCGCTGTTTACGCGCGTCCACGTCGCGCCGCCGTCCGCCGAGCGGAACACCCCTCCTTCGTGCGCCTGCGCGATGGCGTACACGACTTTGTCGTCAACCGGCGAGACCGCGACGCCCATCTTGCCGAGCACGCCTCGCGCGAACCCGGGATTGCCCGACAGTTTCGTCCAGTGCGCTCCGGCATCGGTCGATTTGTACAGCGCGCTGCCCGGCCCGCCGCTGGAAAGTTTCCACGGCGTGCGGTACATCTGCCACATCGTCGCGTACACGACATCGGGATTTTTTTGATCGACGACGACCGTGTTGCCGCCGGTCTTTGCATCGACGTAGAGAACTTTCGTCCAGGTTTTGCCGCCGTCGGTGGTCTTGAATACGCCCCGGTCGGGATTATCCTTGAATACGTGACCCAGCGAGGAAACGTATGCGACGTTTGCGTCACGGGGATCAACGGCAATCGAAGTTACGGTGTGCGTATCTCGCAGTCCGGCGTATTGCCAAGTTTTGCCGGCGTCGATCGATTTATACACACCTTCGCCGGTGATCATCGTGCCGCGGGGATCACTCTCTCCCGTGCCGGCGTAGATCACGTTCGGGTTGGACGGGGCCACGGCGATTGCGCCGATGCTGTTCGCGCCCAGCGGCAGTTTTCCGTCGGTGATGTTCTCCCAGTGCACGCCGTAGTCGGTGCTCTTCCACACACCGCCGTCGACGCTGCCCATGTAGAACAAGTTCGGATCTTGGGGCACGCCTGCGACTGCGACGACACGTCCGCCGATGAACGGCCCGACGCTGCGCCACTGCAGCTTGCTCATGAAAGTTTGCGCAGACGTTGGTTGGCCGGCTGCGCGCGTTGCCGACGGCAACGCCAAAAGGGTGACACAAACGAGTACAGCAATGCGTCTCATGCAGGGGCATACCTCAGCCGCCGGGGGCGTGCCTGCAAATAGCGGGAAGAGCGCACCTGTGTGCAAAGTATCCGGCATGGATACGACGCTGAAGACGATCACCGAAATCATGCGGATGCCCTCGCCTGCACCGCGTCCGCAAGCCCTTGCCGCCGACGGCGACGCGCTGTGGATGGGCTCGCTGGAGACCTGCCGCCTTTACTCTATCGACATCGCGCATTGGACTGTGCGCGAAGAGACCCGGGCCTCGGGCAAACCCTACGGCGCAACGGTCATGGGCGACGAACTGCGCGTGCTGCTCTCCGAGGGCGAGGAAGATCACCGCGTCATCCGCCGGTACATTCCGGGCCACGGATTCAAAAACGACGGATCGATAGTGTGTCCGGATGATACCGGATCGCAACTCGCGTACGACGGCGATCGTCTCTACGTCAGTCAGTGGTACAACAAGAAAATCATTTCTCTCGATGCGAACGGTAAAACGGGATCCGTGATCGAAACGCCGCACGGCGTCTGCGGCATAACGATTTTCGGCGGCGTCTTCTACGTTCTCGGAACCGACGCCGAGGAGACGGACCGCTATTACCTCACGCGCATCGACGCTCGCAGCGGCGACCCGAGGGCCGAAGATATCGCGCATGTCGCTTTCCAGGGCCGCGCGCTCGCCTATGACGGTTCGCGTTTCTGGAGCAACCACCGCGAGAAGCACGAGATCGTCGCCTTCACCGTCGAGGGCTTTACGCCGTAACCGTCCGGCACGCACTGGAAGCGGAGGCTCGCGGCGATTTTCTGCAGAGCTTCCGCTTGTGCGCGCAGCAACTCGACCTCCAGCCGAACGACGTAGACGCGCTGGCCCTCATGTCGCGGCTATGCCTGCTCGCGGGTGACGTCGCTGCCGCCATCGCCTGCGCCAGCGCAGCCGTTCGCATAGGCCCAAGTCATCCGCAGGGGCGCGCCGCGCTGGAATCGGCGCTCGCTCAACGTCCCAATCCCCATCTCGCTGCGCAGCGCCTGCAAGAAGCAATCGATTTGGAACCGGACGTTGCCGCATACAACGTCTGCTACGGCTCCGCCGGGCCGTTTGCAGCCATCGAACGCGCGCGGGAATTGCTCGAAGAAGCCCTGAGGCTGGATCCGGGACTCGCGCCCGCGCATGCCGCACTTGCCAACGTTTTAGCCCGTCAGAATCAAACGCTTCTCGCAATACCGGCGTACCGGCGCGCGCTCGACATCGATCCGCAGCAGCCGGATGCGGCGCTCGCCCTCTCCGAACTGCTGTACGATATCGGCGAAGACGCGGCATCGGAACGCCGGCGCTCGCAAGCTTTGGCGCACAAGCAGTTGTATCCGGCCGGCCCGCACTCGCACGATGCAATGCGCCGCGTTCTCGTGCTCAACGCGCCGGCGCCGTGGGCGCAAAACACGCCGCTCGAATTCATGGTCGATCCGCATGCGGCGGCGCTGCATCGCTTGTATCTCACCGGCGATCCGCCCCCGCCGTTACCGGCACACGACGTTATCTTCAATGCGATCGGCGAGGCGGAACGCGCCCATGACGCGGTTTCACTGGCGGCGCAGTTTATTTCAACGCATAACACGCGCGTTATCAATCAACCGGCGAATCTGTGGAAGACGGCCCGTCCTCATCTTGCCGGCGCTTTGAGCGGCCTACGTGGATGCATCGTACCGCGCACGCAGAGAATCGACCGTGCGCAGCTCTCTACCGGCCCGACGTTTCCGATTCTGCTCCGGCCCATCGATACGCACGCGGGCCGCGGTTTGGAACGGGTCGATGACTCAGCCGCGCTCGACGCGTATTTGGCCGCTCACGATGAGGAGCGCTTTGACGTCGTACCGTTCATCGATTACCGCAGCGCCGACGGCTTCTATCGCAAGTATCGCGTCGTGATCGTCGACGGCAGGCCGTATCCCTACCATTTGGCGCTGTCGCCGCAGTGGATGGTGCACTACATCAAGACGCCGACCGCGAGCGTTGATTGGATGCGTGCCGAGGAAGAGCGTTTTCTGCGCGATCCGGCCGGCGTATTCCCGGCTTGGGAGCGTGTGTTCACGGAGATGGCGGCGGCGCTCGAGCTGGAGTATTTCGGCGTCGACTGTTCGCTTCTGCCGGACGGAAACGTACTGGTGTTTGAAGCGGACACCGCGATGCTCGTGCATTGCCGCGAGCCTGCGGATTCCTATAAACACCAGTACGTTCCGCGCATCTTCCGCGCGGTGGAAGCGCTGATCGCTAAGCGTTAACCGCCGTGGCGATGACCGCGGTGCCGCGCGTAGGTCTGGTTGTACGCCTGCGGCTGCGCCTGCTGCTCGTCGCCGTTGTTGTCGCCGTAGCCGTTGTTTGCGCCGTTGATCGAGCAGTATTGATCGCTGCACGCGACCGTCTGCCCGCTGTTGCCGGGATACCACGAGTAGCCGTTCGGGGAAACGACGCGCCCGTCGCGATAGACGGTGGAACCGTCCGGCAAATACCCTTGCACGGTGGTCGCGAGTTGATGTTTGTGCTCGACGTTGTAGAGCGTAAACGCCGCGGCAGCGGCCGCGGCTCCGTGTGAATCAGAGAACTTGCTTAGAGCCCCGGGTGCCGATGATGAGAGGCCGATGAGTTTTTGTGCGCACGCTGTTGTAGTTTGAGCAGGTCGAGTTGCTGCTGCAGTAAGAGGTACTGGAGCGTCATCGCGTTCTGCTGCATCTGCGAGCGCAGATTCGCCCGCATTTGCTCCTGCTGCGCCTGCAGCTGC
>DASSZL010000333.1:0-4899 GCA_035713505.1 Vulcanimicrobiaceae bacterium
ATCTGAAGGGTGTTATGCGCGCTCGTGCCGCGAAATACGGAGCGTGCAGCGCCCGCGCCCGTATATGCGCCCGTTCCGGGATCGATGAGCATGGCCTTCCCATTCACGCGCATACAAAGGCTCAGCGCGTCGGCGTGCCAATGGCCCGCGAGCAGCATGTGCCGGGGGCCCGCCTCGATCACAACGTCTTGCGCGGCATTTGCTCCGCCCATGAAATACAATCCGGATTCGCGCAATGCGCAGGACTCGTTCACTGGTCGTACCGACGACAGATCGTCCCACACGCCCGCGCCCTCTCGCCCCAGCAGCCACAGCGTCTCCTCGCGCAGACTGCCCGCGAGCGATTTAAAGTCGGCACGCCTAAAGAGTATCGCTCCAGCTGCCAGCGGGTCCGCCAAATCTTCCGCCCGGTTCCGGCGGCCGTCGAAAACGCGGCCGCCGTCTTCGTCGCCGATTTTCGGCGGACCGCTTTGGCAAAGCCGGCAAAGGACGTCGAGCATGTTCGAGACGGTACGCTCGAGTTCGTCCGAAACGATCGTACCGTTGCGCTCCGCCAAGATCATGGCGTGCAGCAGAAAATCGAGCGCATACACATGATAGTACGTCGACTGTTCGAAATGCATGCCGTCGTCGCGAATCTGCCGCTGGGCTTCGCGTTGAACGATGCTCCAGCCGATCGATTTCCAACGCCGCGCGGATTTGAGCTGCGGACAGAGCGTGCCGATAAAGAAAAGTCCCACGCCCTCGCCGAGCAAATGCGTGTTGGGCGAGCTGTAGGTTGAGAGATACCGCTCGATATGGTGCGCACTGACGGCAAGCAAGTCGAAGACCTCGTTATAAAACCGGCCTCTTTCCGCCGCGGAGCCGCTCAATATGAAATAGGTCCATAACCAGGACTGGCAGCGAAAAGACACCTCGAGGCTGCTCGCCCAATTTATCCCCGCCGGATAGGGGTTGGCATCTCTCCAACTGCGCCACTGCTCGTCAATCTCAACGGCAAAACGCTGATCGCCGGTTAACCGGTAAGCCTTCGCGAGCGTTACAAAGTGCTGGTGGCGATTCAATTCCCACGTGACTTTCGGGTCGCCCGCGGTGCCGTAGTCCAGATACGGCACGCGATGGAACGGCACCACGGGCGCCGACTTGCCGTGCACTTTATCGCACTGCCAATCGATGACGGCTCCGTAATCGACCTCGCGATATCCCAGCAGGTCAAAACGATGTGCGCAGACGCGCCTCGCCTCGCCGGCGATTTGCTCCGCACGCTCAGGGAGGCGTTCGTTCAAAAGCGCGAGCAGACCGGGAACCGATTCGTTGTCGAAAAAGAACCGGCCCAAGGCAGGCTCGCCGCGCCGAGCGGCGCCTTCGTGAAAGTGATAACCGCAATGAGCCAACGCCGAGTCGACGTGCTTGGACGTTTCCTGGCGCACGCGATCCAGCAGCTCCGCCGCATGCATTGCCGAAAGCTTCCGCAGCCGCTTACGTACGCGGTGAAACGCCGGCGCGCGCAACGCTGCGGTCCTCCTGTGATGACACGAGCGAGCGATACAAGGCAAGGACGGCCTGGATATGACGATCGTCGGCCGCGGCGGTCGGGGGACGGCTCACAGGCTGCAGCAGCACCGTTTCAAGCGAAGCGCGCAGCTCGGCGGCATCGGAAACGGCAATGGAGTGAACGCCTGCCGGACGCATGCCATTGTCCGTCGCAATGACCGGCGTGCCGAAATGCAGCGCCTCTCGCACAGCGATCGAGTCGCCGTCGTAGCGTGTCGTGCGCAAGAGCACGTCGGCACGGCGGATGGCCTGCAGCGTTGCGGCATGCTCCACATCGCCGCACAACAGGATGTCCTGCCCGCACGGACTCTGCTGAATATCTCGCGCGAGCGCCTCGCGCAGACTGCCGTCACCGACGATCATCAAGCCTGCGTTCGGAAAACGTCCGCGAATTCGTGAGAGAACGCCGATTTGGAGCGGCACGTCGTACTCGGGTTCGAGCTGGCCGACGCTGAGCAGCACGGGAGAGTGCTGCTGGAAAAAATGCTCGAGGCGGCGAGGAAGTTCCGCGGCGCTGCATGGCGGAACGACGGAATAGGGCGGGATCAGATGAATGCGCGCCGGCAGCACGCCGAACTCCTTGAATAGGCGCTCGAGCGCGGCGTTCACGGCGATAACGGCGTCAAAACGCCGGAATATCGCTCCGCGCAGCGTCCACGGATGCGCACGCTTTCCTTGCGCGCAGTGCGGGTAACCGCCGGAATGAAACGTCAACACGGTTTTGCAGCGGGGGATGAGGGTGCAAACCGCGGCTAAGACAAGCTCGCGGCGCGTGAGCATGCCGCCTAGGTGCAAATGCATGACGTCGCAGCGCCTGCGCAGGAGCAGCGAAACGACCTCAAGCGCGTTCCTCGGGTACTCGACGTCCTCGCCGCCCGCGTCCGTGAAATGCGTAAGATTGATAGTGGTGCAAGATATGCCGCGATCGATCAGCGCACGCCTGATAGCAAGCAAGTTCGTTCGCACGCCGCCATGCGGTCCCGAATACGGTCCTAATTCAATCACCTTCACGGTAGTCGCACGGCCTGTCTTGAACTTCTCCTTATGCGCCGAGGCCTTTGCTTGGGAAATAACGCCCTCACCGGCTCGTCGAGCTGAGTGTTACTATGGTAGCGCTTTCAACTTTGCTGGAACAAAGCGCCAAAGCCACGGTGGTTGGGGCGCCGGTCCTAGGTACTAAGGCACTTATAATGAAAGTTCTTCACGTTCTCCACCACTCGGTGCCGGCTCCGGTCGACGGGTACGCGATCCGTTCGCACGCAATTCTGTGCGCGCAGCGGTCGGCGGGACTCGATGTTTGCGCGCTGACCGGGTCGCTCAACGCCAGATACGCGTCCGAAGACGTCATTGACGGAGTGCGGTATCTGAGAACGCCGGGCCGAGCGCGCGGCGGCGTCTTCGGGTACGAGCAATTCGGCCGGTACCTCGACTTGAAAAAGCAGTTGCGTCACGTCGCAGCGCAAGAACGGCCAGACATTATCCACGCGCACTCCCCGGTCTACAACGGCCTGGCCGCGCTGGCGATCGCGCGCGAGCGGCGTATTCCGCTTGTCTACGAGCTTCGCGCACTTTGGGAAGATGCCGCCGTCGATCAGCGCAAGTTCGGTATCGGCTCGTTTGTGTATCAACTTTCCGGCGCATTGGAATCCTATCTCCTCCGCAGCGCTGATTCCGTCGTAACGCTCTGTCATGGGCTCAAAGATATCGCGTCCAAACGGGGCGTGGATCCCGACAAGATTTTTATCGCCCCGAACGGCGTGGACACCGGAGAACTCGGGCCGTTACCGCGCGACAACGAACTTGCGGCGTCTCTGGGATTGACCGGCGGCGTCGTGATCGGCTTCATCGGCTCGCTGTTCAGTTTCGAGGGCGTCGAAGATCTGCTGGACGTCGTTCCGGCTGTATTGGAGGCGTGTCCGAAGGTCAGCTTCCTCATCGTCGGCGGCGGGGAGAGGGAAGCGATAGTCGCACAACGCTCGCACGAGTTTAGCCGCGGCGGACGCTTCATCTACCGGACTGCGGTGCCGCACAGCCAGGTACGGAGGTATTACTCGCTGCTCGACTGCTTGGTATATCCGCGCCGCAGCACGCGGTTGACGCAATACGTGACACCGTTGAAGCCGCTCGAAGCGATGGCTATGGAAAAGACGGTGGTGGCCAGCGATATCGGCGGACATCGCGAACTGATCCGCGACGGAGCAACGGGACTGCTTTATCAGGCGGGAAACCCGTCATCGCTTGCCGCGGCGCTCTGCAAGGTGGCAACGGAAACCGCTTTGCGTACGGACTTAGCCGCAGCGGGAAGACGGTACGTTCTCGACGAGCGCCAATGGGATCGCGTTACTCGAAACCACCTCGCGGCTTACCAGACGGCTTTACATCGCCCATCACCGTTCGCGTTACCGCAATAAGCGAGAACAGCAGCCACGTGTACTTGTACTCCATGAGGTTCAAACCGAAGCCGGCGACGAGCAGGCCCAGGACGCCGGCACGCAGCGCGATGCACATGTCCGCATACGGGTGGTGAGCCGGAACGCGGGCCAGTTCCCGAAACTGCAGATACCAAAAGACGATAAACAGTGCGAACCCGGCGATTCCGCCTTCGACCGCGCTCTGCAGAAATATCGAATGCGCTACGCGATCCCACGGCAGCCACATATGCGGCGTCGCAAAGTAATACTGGACGAATGCGTTGTTGAAGTTGCCGATGCCCGCCCCGCCGAGCCAATACTGCGAAAGGGACGCAAAACCGACCTTCCAAATATCCATCCTGCCGTTCGCCGTCATCACGTCCGCTTCCACAAAGCGGCGGCCCAGGGGACTCGCGGCGGCAGCGATAACGGCAGCGGCGATAGACACGAACATTCCCAACCGGAAATGCGGCCGCCACACGAGAAAGGCGATCGCCACCGCGAGTCCGATCGCGGCGCCGCGCGAGCCGCTGGCCATGAACGCGAATAGCATGACGCCAAGCGCCGCAAACGACAGAAGTTTCCAAAGCACGGATGGTGCGCGCAGGAAAAAGATCAGTGTTAACATGATTGGCGCGATAAGGGCGGTGGCAAAAGCGTTCGGATCGATCGAATGCACCGCCTCGCTCCCGATGTACAAGCGCGACTCCCAAATTTGCGACCCGTGGAGAAACAGGTAGCCGCCATACCCGGACTGCGCGAGAGCGCCGATCAGCGTTGCGCCCACTAAGAGCGCCAGGTCCTTTTTGGAGAAAGGGTAGACGGCAATCGCGACAAACAGTCCAGCCTGGAACGCGTACGCGATCAACGCGTTGAGCGCCGTCTGTTGGTCGATAGCCCAAAACACCGTGAAGCCCAGATACAGCGTGAGTGC
>DASSZL010000334.1:0-3158 GCA_035713505.1 Vulcanimicrobiaceae bacterium
GCGCCAGCCGCTGGAAGCCACGCAAAGCGGCACGCGCTTCGACATCGACGTGAAAGCCCAAGGCGGCGGTCCGACCGGCCAAGCCGGCGCCGTGCGGCACGGCATCGCTCGCGCGCTCCTCTTGATGGATGAGTCGCTGCGGGAAGTGCTGCGCAAGCAAGGACTGCTCACGAGCGACCCGCGTGAAAAAGAATCGAAGAAGTACGGACGCAAACGCGCCCGCAAACGCTTCCAGTTCTCCAAGCGCTAATCGTGACCACCAAAAGAGCCGCCAAGCGCGGCTCTTTTACGTCGTACACGCTTCCGCTCGACGTCGCGCTGATCGTGATCGGCGCGCTCGTCGCGGTGTGGCGTCCGCCGCCCGCATGGGTGGAGCAGCACTTCACCAACGGATATTATCCGGACTGGGAGCGTTTCTGGTCCTCGTTCACGCCCGCGGTTCCATTCGCGCTCGGCGACGCCGTCATCGCTGCCGGTGTTTTAGTCGTTCTCGCCGCACTGGTTTTCGCGCGTCCGTGGTGGCGAACGATCGTCGGTATCGGCGCAATCGCCGGTCTGTACGCGATTTGGTTCTACGCGGGTTGGGGCTTCGGATACGATCGCGCTCCGCTGCAAACGCGTACCGCCTATGATGCCGCGCGTCTGAGCGACGCGGAGATCGATCGCCTGCGCGCGCACGCGATGGCTGAAATGAATCGGCTCGCCCCGCTCGCGCACGCGAGTCGCCACGATCTCGAACTGCCCGCCTTGCGGCAGGCGTGGGCGCCCGTCGTGCGGCGTCTGGGCGATACGTGGATACCGGACGTGCACGCCTCCAAGCCGCCGTTTTTCGGCTGGTTCATGGATAAGAGCGGCACGAGCGGCTTCACCAATCCGTTCACGCTCGAGACGCAGCTCGCGCCCGATCTGCTCTGGTTCGAACGCCCGTTCGATCAGGCGCACGAATGGAGCCATGTTGCCGGTTTCAACCGCGAGGACGAAGCGAATTACATCGCCGTGCTCACCTGTCTACGCGATCCGAGCGTCACGGCGCAGTATTCGGGCTGGCTGGAACTGTTTCTATATCTGCCGCAGAAAACGCACTACGCGCGGCGCGAGTTCGTGCCGCAGGTGTGGGCGGACTTCGAGGCGGTTCGCAAGCGCAACGCGCAGTTCGTGAATCTCAATATCTCGCGCTTTTCGTGGCGCGTGTACGACAGCTATCTCCAAACGAACCACGTCGCCTCGGGCGTTCGGAACTACGACGAGGTCACCAAACTCGTGGCCGGCATTCCGCTGGACGCTCAGGGACTGCCGCTGCCAAAGTAGCGTTTAGGTATGGGATTCGGGGTGGTATATTAGGTGCCGTGGAGCAGAAACAGCCGAGCCAACCCTTGACGGACTTGAGCGCTCACGAGCACGCGATGTCGCTGCCGATGAGCGAAGTCGTCGGGGAGCTCGTCGCCCTTCTGGGCGCCACGACCGTCGCCGTTATCGGCGGCGTAACGGAAACCCGGGCCGTGCAGCAATGGACCGCCGGCCGGGAGCCTCAGCGCGGGCACGTGCTTCGGTTTGCGCTCCAAATTGCGCGGATGATCGCGGGCGTCGACGGTGATAACGAGACGGTCCGAGCCTGGTTCGGCGGCAGCAACCCGCGCCTGGGTGACGCGATCCCGGCACTCCTGCTGCGAAGCGAGCCGCTCGAAAAGGTGCAGGCTCCGCTCATGAAAGCCGCACGCGCGTTTGCCGGGCGCTGATCGCATCCCACGTCCAAACCCATCTTGTAGTCCCTGCTGCTAGTTGCGAAGATGTGGGCATGGCAATTTCAGCCGGCGTCGCCGTTCACGAAACGACCGCCTCCAGTGAGAACATTCACGTTTTCGGCGACGTCGACGAATACAACGCTGCCGAATTCGAAGACGCTCTGCAGCGCGTGCTCGCGCTTTCCCGTCCCATCACCGTCGATCTGACGCGCTGCCGCTACATCGGTTCGGTCGGTTTGCGCGCTCTGCTGCGCGCCAAGCGTCTGGCGAGCAGCGGTTTCACGACGCTGGTAAACGCCGAGAGCGTCGCCGCTCGTCTGCTGGAGATAGCAAAAGTCGAGGAGACCTTAGGCGTTCGCCGGATTTCGCGCGCGCATACCGGCTCGATACAAACGGAGGACGCGCGCGGGCACGTGCGGATCATCACCCTGCAGGGCGAGTGGGATCTCTCGCGGGGACACGAGCTGCGGCGGCACATCGATCGCACCCTCGAACATCCGCGCGCCGTTATCGATTTGACCGCCGTTTCGTATATCGATTCGCATTGCATCGGTATGCTGGTGCGCATGCGCACGCAGCGCGTCGCGAAGGGCTACGAGCCCTCGCGCCTGGTACTCAAGAGCGGCAACGTGCGCCGCGTCCTCGGACTGGTCGGCGTTCACACGTTGTGGACGATATACGAGTCGCTCGATGAAGCGCTGGCGGACTGGAAACAGCCCGGCAATATTTCCGCCGCCAACCTGACATAGCTGCACCGTAGGCTAGCGGCATGTTCGATGTCGCAGGTTCTCTGATGAACGCGCTCAGCCGCTCGCGTGAGCGCTTGGGCGAGGCCGCTGCCGCTACCTCGCGCGCGCAAACGCCATACGGGCCCGCCCGCACCGACGCCGGCATGGCGGGCGTCGCGGAAAAAGCGATCTTTCAAGAAGCGCTCATGAATGCGATGCATTCGCGCTTGGCCGAGATCAAGAGCGTGACCCATGGATAGTTTGGGATTATTGCGCACGGCTGCGAGCGGAATGGACGCGCAGCGCGCGGTTCTCGACGTAGAAGCACGTAATGTGGCTGCAGCGCAGGCCGCGGGGCCCAAGGGCTCCTATTCGCGTCTGGTTCCGGATTTTCGCCTGGTTCAGAACGGCGGCGACGCGCCGGAAATCACCATCGCCGGATCGCACGTGCAGCGCGGCTCGAGCGTCGACGTGATCACGGAAATGGTGGCGGTGCTCAACGCGACGCGCGCTTATGAAGCCAATGCCTCGGTGTTCGACATCGGCAAACGTCTGGCCGAACGAACGATCGAGATGGGGAAAATATGAGAGTCGAAGCGTTGATTCCCGACGCTGCCCCATCTCAGCGCTTCCCAAATGCGCCGCAGGCGTCTCAATTCGGCCGGCTTCTCGATGATTTGGGATCGGT
>DASSZL010000335.1:0-9921 GCA_035713505.1 Vulcanimicrobiaceae bacterium
CTGCGCCCGGGCACCAAAGAGTACAAGCAGATCAAATCGCAGATCGCCGATCTGTCCAAGCCCTCGCCGGCGAAGAACAAAAAACACGCCTAGGCGCCAATAATGCTCGTCGTTTATGACGAACTCTACGGCGGCCACCTGCGCGGGATTCCCCATCCGGAGTCTCCCGAGCGCGTCGAGGTGGTCGCCGCTTCTCTTTCCGGGCGCGCACGGTTCCTGAACGCGCGCGATGCGAGCGACCAGGAAATCGAACGCGTACATTCCGCCGGATACCTCGATACGGTGCGGCGGGAAGTGGCGGCCATGCGCGGACATGCCGGCTACTTATCAACCGGCGACACGGTCGTGGACGAGCGATCGTTGGATGTCGCGCGGCGCGCCGCGGGCGGAGCGATTCTTGCCGCGCAAACAGCGTACGAGCGAAATACGGCGGTTTTCGCGATTGTGCGGCCGCCGGGCCATCACGCCGAATCGACGCGCGGAATGGGGTTCTGCGTTTTCAACAATGCGGCGATTGCCGCGCGGAGCATTCAAGCGCAGATCGGCGCCCGCGCGCTGATCGTCGATTTCGACTACCATCATGGGAACGGCACGCAAGCGGTGAGCGGTGAGGGCTTATCGTACGTGTCGACTCACGGGTACCCGGCGTATCCCGGCACGGGCGGCGCCGACGAAAACTATGCGTTGCCGCAGCGCGACGCGATCGTGAACGTTCCGCTGCCGCCGCACGGTTTCGGCACCGAGCCGTTCGTCGCGCTGTGGGAAACGCTGCTGCCGCGCGTCGCGCAGCACGTTCGGCCCGACATCCTCATCGTGAGCGCCGGTTTCGATTACGCCGCCGGCGATCCGGTAGGCGATTTGGGCGTTGCGGTTTCGGCTGCATCGCATTTGGCCGCGACGATCGAGCGGGTCGCGCGCACGTATTGCGGCGGCCGCGCGGCGTACGTGCTCGAAGGCGGGTACGATGCGCAAGTGCTCGCGCAGTCCGTCGCGTGCGTCATCGACGCGCATGACACGCAAAGCGCCGCGCAGTCAGGCGCCGATGCTGCCGCGGTTCCCCAGCGGCAGCGAGCGCTCATCGAACGTATCGGCGAAGTCCTGCGCGCTTGAAAACGCGTCGACGGCCACGGGTGCTGCGCTGATTATCGCGCCGCGCGCGGGCGCAGCGCAGCGAGCACGCTCGGGCCGGCGCCCGAAAGCGCGATTCCCGCGGCGCGCTGGGCCGTGAAAACCACGTCGGCGCGATCGTACGAGAGCGGCAGCAGAATCCGGACGCTGTGCGTGTCGAGATCGATCTCCGGCACCACGAGCAGCGGCCGAATGCGGCGCGAACATGGGAATCGCAAGAACTGCGTTCCGCTCGCGGCAATCACCGCGCCGCCGAGCTCCTTCGGCGCCTATTCGCGCTTTCGCATCGTCGATTGCGGCGTCGTCGACGGCGATTGCGAAACCGTTGGATTCCCGGCCTACCAGAGGCCCGGCGGCCGGTCAAGCATGCAGCGGTAAAAAAATGGTGCCTCTGCCGCACTTGTAAGCGGAGAGCGCACTCGCCGGCTCACAGGGCAACAGATGCATGATGAGTTCTACCCCGGCGGGCGTGCCCGCAAACCGGGCGCTAGCTCTTTACGGAGGACGCAATACGGACGAGCTCCGCTTGCGAGAGCTCGCCGACGAGCGCAAAGTGACGCGAGCCGTTCGCCCAGGTGAGCAGCGTGGTCGGCCCGTCTTCGACGTATTGCGCCTCGCCGGAGCGCACCTTGGTCTTGTGCACGGTGAACTTGCTCATGTCCACCGCCGCCCCGCGGGCGTTCTCGAAAAGCGATATCGTGCGCAGGCCGTCGGAATACAAAATGTGCAGCGTGCGCACGCTCTTGATATCCATTACGTCGCCCGCAACCGGCAAAAAACCGTCCGGCAGATATTTTGGACCGACCGCCGGAAAGCCGGCGGTGCGTACGACGGCGGACAGATCGTTGGAAGGCGTGCCGTGGCCCGGGCCTTCGGTGCGCGCGTAGCCGGACGCCGGAATGGTGAACAATTCGGTCGGAATCGCGCCGGTAAAGCGGATTTGTTCGAAGCGCATCTGGTGCGCGACTGATCCGCTCGCGGAATACCGCTCTTTCTGCAGCACGAGCTTCGTCTGCGCGTCGAGCGAGATCCGCATCACCGTTTCACCGGTGTAGCGGTTCACGAGCAGCACGCTGATGGCGCGGCGCCCCGCGATGTTGTCGTCGGGGCCGATCACCGCGCGATAATTGTGCAGCAGCAGTCCGAAGTTGTCGTCCATCGCTATCTGGTCGTCAAGGGCGTCGTCGTGCGTGACGATGATGCGATGGCTGTGCGGATCGATGTCATAACTGGTGTCGCCGCGGCTGATGATGGAGTCGCCGTACAAAGACTCGGGCGCCAGATACCAGCGGCGCGTCATGTCCGGAGCGCGGTGCTCCAAGCGAAAGAGCACCGCGTCGGCTCGCTGCACGCCGTAGTCCGTGTTCTGCACTTGCCCGACGTAGGAGTATTTCGAATACGCGCTCACCGCGTCGCGCAGCAGCGCCGTGCCGTCGCCGCCGCTCTGCGCGAGGGCCGGCGCGAACGGCGCGCAGAGCACCGCGCTCAGCACCGCAGCGAGCAGCGCGCCGCGCTTACGGATTTGCATCCGCCGTGTACGAAGCGGCTTGGACGTTCACCGCGGTCTGCTGCGTGTCGACCGCCGCGGCATTTTCCAGCTCGACCGGATTGACGGAATTGCGATCGCTGAACGGAATCGTCGTGTTCATGGCGGCGTGATCTTGTAAATAATACGAGGCATCGATAGCAGGTGCGCCGTGCGGGCTCATGTACGTTGTTCCGAAATACGCGGCAGCGGCCAGCGCTGCGGCTACGGGGAGCGCCAACGCCGGGCGCAGCCACGCCGCGAGGCGCCCGGCCGGGGACGGTTTGGCCTCGCGTATGCGCTGCCAAATCTCCGCTTTCACGGAGGAGGGCAGTTCGCGTTCCTCGCGCGCGGCGTTCGCGCGCAGCATCTCGCCGAGCGCGACTTCCGCCTGGTATTCCGCGCGGCAGGGTTCGCATCGTTCGATGTGCGCGTACACGGACGCATCTTCCGCGGGCGAGAGTTCGCCGTGGATGTAGTCGAGGAAAATGTCGCTTGTTGGATGCTGCATCATGATGATTGTTGTTGTCTCTGTACTAAACGGCGTAGCAACGCTCTCGCGCGATGGAGTCTGGAACGAACCGTGCCGATCGAGCAGCCCATGATTTCCGCAATCTCCTGGTAGCTGTACTCCTCGATGTCCGCCAGGATAATCACCTGGCGCTGGTCCGCGGAGAGCTGCTCCAGCGATCGCGCGAGCGGTTCGCTCAGCTGACTCTCGACGTAATCCTCGATGGGGCTCACGGCCAGCGGCCGCTCACCCCCGAACGCCTGCGGGGCGTTGTCTTCGGGGATCTCTTCCTGATAACGTCCCTTTTTTCGCCGAAGTTCGTCCCGGTGCAAATTTGTTACGATCCGGTAGATCCACGAGAGAAACGAGGTTCCGGGCTGAAAACTGCGCCAGGCGCGGTAGACCCGGATGAACGCTTCCTGGGTGAGGTCGCGAGCATCGGCTTCGTTGTGCGTGAGGCGATACGCGAAGTTGTAGGTTGCCTTGCCGTACTGCTCGATGGCCGCCTCCAAAAAGGCGGCCTGCTGCGGACTGGGCGGCTCTACGGGCTTACGCGGTACTCCCATGCGACCTCGCATTTTCCCGGACCGGGGTCAGAATGCCCGCCGTGGGTTGCCCCGTCCGTCCCCGCTTGGGGACTGGTATGCCGTCGCACGTTCCGCCCTCCGGCGGCTACCATGAACTCATGGCAACGGCTGTACTGCCGCCGGTCCGCGCGCAGCGCGCGCGGGCGGCCGCGCCGAGCGTTCCGCTCGCGTTCCGGTTGGGCACATCGACGTTGTCGCTCGAAGTCGCGGACGGCGAAGCGCTGCGGTTGATCGAGCACGCCTACGCGCTGATGCGTTGCCCGGCATCCGGCGCGCGTGCGAGCGCGTCGCTGCGGCGCCTGGCCGATGGGCGGCTTCACGTGCGTTACGGGCGCCAAGCCCTGCGTCCGGCGAGCGCCGTCGACGGCATCCCGCTTCGCGCGGCCTACCATGCCGCCCGCGAGATTTTTTCGCGCTTCGCGTGCGAACCGCCGCAGACGCTCGCACTCTACGGCGCGCTGTGCGCGGTCGACGACGGCGCCGTGCTGCTGCTGGGGCCCACGACAATCGGCAAGACCGTTCTCGCGCTGCATCTGGCGCAGCAGGGCGCGCGTTTTTTGGGCGATGAGACGGCACTGCTTTCACTTGCGCGAGAGGAAGTGTACGCGCTGCCGCGCCGGCCGGTCCTTCGCGAAAGCGCGCTCGAGCTGCTGCCCGATGTAGGCATGGCACAGGCCGTGGCGTCGTGCGCGAACGTGTTCACGACCGAACGCGGGCGCTTTTGGTATGCGCTCGACCGGACGGCACTCGGCGGCATCGAGCCGTCGGATCGCCCGTATTCGCTGCGCGCGGTTTGCGTGCTGAGCCAGCGCGCCGAATCGGCCTGCGTCCGGCGTTTGGATCCCGCCGACGCCGTGAAATTCGTCGCGCAGCGAGCCTACGCGCGTCCGACCAGCCTTGCGCAGATCGGCGCGCTTCGGCGAGCGATGCGGCGCGCCGCTTTTTTCGAGATGACGCTGGGCACGCCGCAAGAATCCGCCGAGCTTCTCCTGCGAGAGGTTCGCGCATGCGAGTGATTCGCGCCGAGCAGCTCACGCGCGCGGGCAGCAACGCCAACGCGGCGCTGGAAGCGCACTGCAAACACACGGCGTCCTGCGAGATCGCCGGCGTCACGATGCAGCTTTGCACGGATATTCCGGAAGTGGCGCGGTTGTTCGCGCTGCGGTATGCGGACCATCCCGCACGGAGCGCGCCGGACTTTCGCTATTACGTCGCCACGGTTCGCGGGGGATACGCGTTTTGGTGCGCGCACGCGGCGGCGTGGCGGTGGACGCAAGGAGCGCTGCCGCCCGACGCGGTCGCGTTCTTGGCCGATTCGGTCGCCCTTGCCGCAATCATTCGCTTCGACCAAGCGCTCGTGAGCATGCAAGCCGCGTGCGTGGAGCTCAACGGCATCGCGGCATCGCTTGCAGGGCATTCGGCCGTGGGAAAAACGTCCACGCTGCTGGCTTGCGCGCGCCGCGGAATGCGCATGTATTCGGACGAGCGGACCGTGCTGCGCAATTCCGTTGCCCATCCCTATCTGCGCCGCAGTTCCGTGCGCGGCGCGGGCGCACGGCTGCTGCTTGCGGATCCCGACTGCGGACCCAACGACGATCCGCTGCACGAGAGGCCGCAGCTCTCGCCGAAAATCTGTTTCGGCGGCGAGGCGATCGCCGACCCGAAACCGCTGCGCGCGTTGTTCGTTATCCACGGTACGGGCTATTGCGCGGCGCTCGAAGCGATCGACACGGCGACGGCGATGCCGGCGATCATGCGCTGGTTCGACTCAGCCGGAGATATGGTCGACCGCGCGACCCGCGCCATTTCGATTTTGAGCGGCGTGCAGTGCTATCGCCTTACGCTCGGAAGTCCCGATGAAAGCGCCGCGGCGATGGCGTACGCCATGATGCGGATCCCGCAGCGGCCGTGATCCGCGCCGGAGGCGCCGGCTTACGCGTTCTTCAAAAAGATATGCCGCGCGACCCAGTACAGCGTTGCGAACGACGCCGTGGCGATTAGCAGAAACAGCACCGTTTCCAGAAGCACGACGCCGGCGAACTGACTGCCGCCGCAAAGCGCGACGGCGCCGGCGACGAGCGCCAGTTGCAGGCGCCCGAACGGATCGGAAGCCATTCCGGCCAGGTGCCGCACCTGCGCGACGAGCGCGGACGGCGCAAAACCCACCGTCTGTACGATTTGCGCGACCTTCCCGTCCTGCGCGATGACGAACACCTTGTCGTTATGGATGAAATTCGCGTCGCTCACGCGCAGCGATGAAATGCCGAAGCGGTTCAAGAGGCGTTCGACGTCATGCGGCTGCCCCGTCACGATCGACCACGATTTCGCATTCGCCCCGTATTGGGCCGCGTAGTCGTGCAGCACGCGCGGCGAATCGTATACCGGGTCCAGCGTGATTTCGACCAGATGAAAGCGTGCGGGGTCGAGGTACCGCTGCATGTACGCGAATTTTGCGCTCACCGCGGGACACTCGTCCTTGTCCGGGCAGCGCGTGAACACGAAGCTGATGAGCGCGACTTTGCCGCGGAAATCCGAGGCGAGATCGAGCAGGGAGCCGTTTTGATCGACGAGTTTCGTGTGCGGAAGCCGGGAGCCCAGGTCGATGGGGAAGCCCGTGCCCGCGTCCGGCAGGCCGGCGACGAATCTCGCCGCGACGGCCGCATCGTACAGACGCCAAGGCGTCTGCGATCGATCGAGAAACGCGTCGACGCCGGTGCCGCTCGGCAGCTGCAGTCGCGGTGAAATGCGAAAAGCGCGCGTTTGCGCGGGGACCATGCCCGTTACCGCGTCGGTACGAACGATTGTCGTGTGACCGGGCCCGGGACCGAGCGTCACGCCGTGAACCGGCACGGTCAGCAGTGCAAGCAGGGACAGAACGATGTGCAACATCGGCCTCTAGTCTACGACGGCTCGCAGGTCCGCCGCAACGTCCTTGAGCGAACTCTGCGGAGCGAGCGTTTCCCGAATCCGGCCTTGCGGATCGAGCAGAAAAATAACGTCGGTGTGCGCTATGTCGTTCTTTTGCGGCTCGACGCCGATACCGTACGCCCGGTACACGGCCTCGAGCGCAGCGGGCGTGCCGGTCAGTCCCGTCGCGTCGACCCCGATTTTCTTGAAAAATGCGCGCAGAGCCGCGGGAGAATCGCGGCGCGGATCGACCGTGACCATGACGATGCGGACTTGCGCGGGGGTAAGCCCCGCGCGCGCTCTTGCCTTGCCTAAAAGCGCGAGCGTTTGCGGACAGATATCCGCGCAGTGCGTGAAGCCGAAGTATAATGCGATCGCTTGTCCGCGCGACTGCGCGAGCGAAAACGTCTTGCCGTTCTGGTCGGTCAACGCGAAATTCTTAGCAGGCTCCGGCGGGGCGAATTGCATGCCGTGCAGCGGCGCGGAAGCGTGCGAGGCGCATGCCGCAAACGCGGCGATCGCACAGAACGCGAGCAGGCGTCGCAAGAACATTACGCGTGGAGCAACGTCGTGGCGGCCATCCAGATTCCGAGCACGACGATCACTGCCGAGAGTCCGAGTGCGATGGCGTTGGTCAAAAACGAATTGCGGTATTTGCCGATGATTCGCTTGTCATTGATCATCACGAGCAGGAATCCAAGCACGACCGGCAAGACGAATCCATTGAACGCTTCCACGTCGACGGTGATTTGGATCAGCGGCAGATGCGGGATTAGCACGAACGCCGCGGCGACCAGCACGCATCCCGCGTATAGCCCGTAGAAGCGCTTGGCTTTCGCGCACGGATGATTGAGCGAGCACGGCCAGTCGAATGCCTCACCGAACGCCCACGCCGTCGCGAGTGAAACGACGAATGCTCCCAAAAGCGATGCGCCGATGAGCGCGGCGCCGAACGCCACGCCCGCGAATTTGCCGACGAGCGGTTCGAGCGCGAGCGCCGCCTGCGCGGCATCACCGACCGGTATGTGGCGCACGTACAGCGTGGCGGCGGTCGTCACGATGATTGCGATCATGATGATCTGCGTGGCAACCGCGCCTATTGCCGTGTCGACGCGCGCGAGCACGAGGTCTTTGAGTTTGAGGCCTTTGTCGACGGTCGCGCTTTGCTGATAGAAGATCATCCAGGGCATGATCACCGCGCCGATGTTCGAGGCGATGAGCAGCAGGTACATATGGTTGCCCAGCGGCTGCGATCCGAGCAGCCCTTGACGCAAAACCGTCATCGGCTGCACGTGCGAGGCGAATGCCGCCGGAATAAAGAGCAGTTCGACCAGGCACAGGCTGAGCGCTGCGACTTCCGCGCGCTTGTATTTGGCGCTGAAGATTACCGCCAGCAAAACGGCTGCCGCCCCCAGAACCATGTACGTCGGATTGAGCCCGAAAATCAGCGCGGCGCCGGCGATGCCGGCGAATTCGGTAACGAGCGCGGCGATGTTCGTGACCAGCATCGTGCCCAAAGAAACCCAAGCCCAGCCCAGCCCGTAGTTCTCGCGGATCAGCCGCGCATGGCCCTTCCCGGTCGCGGTGCCCAGACGCACCGTCATCTCTTGCACGACGAACAGCGGGACGATGAGCAGCAGCTGGAGCAGCACCAGTTTCATGCCGAACTGCGCGCCCGAGGTCGCCGCGGTCGTAATACTGCCCGCTTCAGTGTCGGCAAAGGCCACGACGATGCCCGGCCCGGCGACGGCCAGAAAACGCAAGAGCGTCGTCTTCCAAGGCCTGGCGGCGGCGGTTTGAGGACGGAGCGTGGCCTGCGCCTGCATGGTCCCTCCCTGCGGTCAGTTAGGCTAACCTAAATAGTAACTTCAAGATAGCAAAATGTTGGGAAGGCCGCTTACGTCACAAGTCGGGGGCAATGGTGGAAAAGACGGTTACGATAGCGGCATGGCAGCGGTGACGCTTATCGTCCGCGTGCTTGTCGGCGCGCTCTTTATCGCGGCCGGGGCGACCAAGGTGGGGCATTTCAATGACCTCGCCGCGGCCATCGCGGGCTTCCGGCTTTTGCCCGAGGCGGCGGTGGGGCCGCTGGCCGTGCTGCTTCCGTTCTTCGAACTGGGCCTGGGCCTGTATTTGGTCGCCGGGCTGTTCACCCGGGCCGCGGCGGTCATCGGGGCGGTCCAACTGACGATCTATGCCGCCGCCATTGCCTGGGCGGTCATCCGCCACATCCCCGCCAATTGCGGCTGCTTCGGGCCGCAGGATACCGCGACCGCCGACTGGCCGCACGTCGCCACAGACCTGGCATTGGCCGGCGTCTGCGCCATCCTCGCGTGGCGCGCGCCCGGTTTGCTCGCACTCGACAACCGCATGAGGAGCGCACCGTGAAAAATTCCCGCATCCTGCTCTGGGTCAGCATCATCGTCGTCGCCGTGGGCGTGTTCGTTGCGATCCGGTATGCGAATACGGGCGGTGTTCAAAAATCCGCGACGCAAGCGCCGGTGCTCGGCACCGCCAAGCTCGAGCAGAAGGCGCCCGAGTTTTCGGCGGCCACCAATCACGGGTATTTCGATCTCGCCAAATCCACCGCTCCGGTATTTCTCGAAGTGTTCGCGACGTGGTGTCCGCACTGTCAGCGCGAAACCGCAATCATCGACCAGCTCTACAAAAAATACAAGGGACGGGTGGATTTCGTCGCGGTAACCGGCAGCCCCGTCGGCATGGATCACCAGTCGCCTTCGAGCGAGCAAGATACCTTGAACTTCGCGCAGCAGTTCGGGGCGCAGTATCCGGTTGCGTACGACGGTTCACTCGAGGTCGCAAAAGAATACTTGCAGGGCGGCTATCCCACGCTGGTCGTGATCAACCGCGGCAAGAAGGTCACGTACATCACCAGCGGCGAGACCTCGTTCGCCGAACTGGACGGCGCGATAAAGTCGGCGCTGAAACCTTAGTCGTTCAGCGGGAACGAGTAGATCGGCGGCGGTACGGTGGGTTTGCCGACTTCGAGCACGACTTGCTTGTGCGACTGCAGCGGAATCGTGTTCGGATCGCCGTTGTACGGTACGCCGTTCACGTACGCGGTGACCGGGCCTTTGAACGGGCCGACTTGATCGCCGCTGAGCGGCTCGCCCCAGATGTGGAAGAAGTTCCCGAGCGTGTAATGGCCGCCGCTCGGATTTGAAGCCGAGCCCGCTTCGACGTGGATGATGCCGTCGGGGCCGTGCGTGTGCAGCCAGTAGAGGCAGCCGCCTTGCGGGGTC
>DASSZL010000336.1:0-2903 GCA_035713505.1 Vulcanimicrobiaceae bacterium
ATTGCCGGCGATGAGCGTCAGCTCGGCTATCGATCGCAGCGCGTGCAGCGCGGTCCGCACTGCGCGCGCCGCTCCGTCACTCATGCGGCTCGCGTGAATGACGTCGCCGAGCAATATGATTTCACGAGCCTGCATGCGCTGCGCGGCGATCCTCAGCGTGCCGGTCAATTCGCCGGTGCTCCAGATCGGCAGCGCGCCGCCGATGACGTCCTCGTAGCCCAAGTGCACGTCCGCTGCCACGATCGCGCGCGACGCGTGCATCCACAGCACGCCCGGCGCCACGGCGCTCACGCCCGGTGCGAGCTCCACGATGCGCGCCGCGGGCTGGGGTGCGCTATTCATGCAGTTTCAGCACTTCCAAGACACGCTCGTGAAGGGCCTGTACCATACTTGCGCGGTCGTCGAGCACGACCGAATCGCCAAAACTCGACGTCAGAATGCCGAAGGTGAACGGCGATGCCGCCGGCGGATGCAGCACGCGAGGTTCGCCGTCGATCTGTTCCAGGTACGCCCGCGCGCCGGGCGCATCGAGCAAGTCGCGCGTCACCGCGCGAAACGTTTCACGAAGCAGCGGGAATTTGCGATCCGCGGCATAGACGCGCTCGAAAATCTTTTGACTGCTCCACGAGAGCGATCCGCGCCGCAGGGTGCGGCCGCCTGCGCGGCGCAGCACGAGCAGTCCGGTGCTCGCGACCTGCCGGAAAAAGTTGTGAATCAAATGCGACGATCGTAAACCGGCGAGCAGATCGCGCTCGAAATCCTGCGGACGCAGCAGCGACGCCCACACGGCGTCCGGCAGTTTTTTCCCCGGCGGCAGCGTGAGCAGAAAACCGCCGTCGTCCGTCGTGAGGGTGGTATTGGCGCGAATCCGCGCGTACACGCGAGCTGCGAGCGCGCGCGCCAGCGTTTCATTGATGCGCCGGCCGGCGCCGGTATGAAACACGGCCGTCTGGCGGCGGTCCATGCGGTAGATTTCGATAACGGGTTTGCTTTCCGAAGGCACCGCGGAAATCGCCATCTGCTGCGCGACGTGGCGAACCGCGTGTGCGGCCTCCAAACGCTCGAGCCCGTAGCGCGATTCGACCCAGTCCAGCGCCGTCTGGGGCTCACCGTCGCGCAGCCGTTCCTCCACACCCTTGCGCAGTACGTGGATCTCACGCGCGAGCGCCTGCGGAATGCCCTTGAGGTGCGAACTCCACTGCGGCACGGTCGGGCGGCCGGCAAACGGTTCGACGGTGATGCCGGCGGCGATGATTTCCTTGATGCGCAGCGTTTTGCCGTTCAGGACGAAAACATCGCCCACTTGCGCGTCGTTGACGAAGCTTTCCTCGACGCGCCCGACGGCATTGCCGCCCTTGATCCGTACCATCACGTGCTGCTCGTCCGGAATCGTGCCGACGTTTTCAAAAAACGCAGCGCAGACCTCGCGGCCCAGACCATAGATGGCCTCGCCGTCAAAGCCGATGCGGCGCACGTGCGCTTCCTCCGATCCGACGCCGCCGCCCGAAAGATACCGGGCGCAGCGAACGACATTCTCCCGCTGCAGATCCGCATACGGATACGCGCGGCGTGCGATCGCGAGTGCTTTATCGACCGGCAGCCGCCGGTCATAACACACGCTGCCGACCAGCCATTGAGCGAGTACGTCGAGCGGCGCCTGCGGAATGGCCGTGTCTTCCAGTACGCCGTCGGCGATGCAGCGTTTGGTCGCGGCCGCTTCGATGACATCGTCGCGATCCTGCGCAATAACGGTGCCTCTGGCCACCGCGCCGGGCCGGTGGCCGGCGCGGCCGATGCGCTGAAGCGACGGAGTCATTCCGCGCGCTCCGCCGATCACGAGCACTCGATCGATGCAGCCGATATCTACTCCCAATTCCAAACTCGAACTGCAAACGACCGTTCGCAGCTTTCCGGCACGCAGCGCGGCTTCCACGCGATGGCGCACGCTTCGCTCGAGCGCGGAGTGATGCACGCCGATGCGCTCATCGTAGATCCGTTCGCGCGCTTGCGCGTCGACGGTCTCAACTGCTCCCGCTTCCAGATGCTGCGTCATCTCGTGCGCAACTCGCTCGGCTTGGCTGCGCACGTTGGTGAAGACCAGCGTCGTTCGTTCTCGTTCGGTGAGATCCGCAGCCGTCTGAGCGACCTTCGCAAGCGGCGCCACGGCGCCGCTGAACGGCGCGACGACGTCGATGTCGATCGATCGTAAACCGCGCGCGTCGATGATTTCGCAATCTCGCTGGGTGCCCGCCAAAAACTTGGCCACGCGGTCCAGCGGGTTGATGGTTGCCGACAAACCGACGCGATTGAATGGTGCCCGCACCAGTTCTTCGAGCGACTCGAGCAGCAGCGCGAGCTGAGAACCGCGCTTGTTTCCCGCAAGCGCATGCACTTCGTCGACGATCACCGTTTCCACCGCAGTAAGCGTCTTGCGGTACGACTCCATTGCGAGCATCACGGCGAGCGATTCCGGCGTCGTCACCAAAATATGCGGCGCTCGCGAGAGCATGAGGCGGCGCTCTTCCTGCGGCGTATCGCTCGTGCGCACGCCCGTACGCGCGTACCGCTCGCGAATCCGGCCGCGCCGCAGCCGGGGCCGTTCGGTGTTCGGACGTTCGAGCAGACCGATCTCGCGCATTGGGCGCCGGACGTTGTGCTCGACGTCATAACCCAGCGCGCGCAGCGGCGAAACGTAGAGCGCGAAGGTGCGGGGATACAGTTCGTCACGGTCGCGCCGGTGCGCCAAGCCGGAGATGACGGGCAAGAACGCCGCGAGCGTTTTCCCGGTGCCGGTCGGCGAGCAAATCAGCAGATTGCGCTTGTCGAGCCCCGCCGGAATTGCGCCGCGCTGCGGCACGGTGGGTTCATGCAGATGCGTCCGGCACCAAGCGGCAAGATGGGGA
>DASSZL010000337.1:0-16443 GCA_035713505.1 Vulcanimicrobiaceae bacterium
CGGCCGTGCGCATCGCATCCATGGTCTTGTACTTCACGTAGTCGCCGTAGTCCACGATCTCCGCGCGGATGAAGCCGCGCTCGATGTCGCTATGTATCTTTCCGGCCGCCTGGGGCGCCTTGGTTCCGCGCTCGATGGTCCAGGCCCGGACCTCCTTCTCGCCGGCCGTCAGGAACGTCATCAGCCCGAGCAGGTCATAGGCCGAGACGATGAGCTGGTCCAGGCCGCCGCGTTCGATCCCGAGCTCTTCACGGAACTCTCTGGCTTCGTCCTCGGAGAGGCCGGCCAGCTCGGCCTCGACCTTGCCGCAAAAAGCGACCACACGGCTGCCTTCTGCCTGCGCAATTTCTTGCACCGAGCGCATCAGCGGGCCGGGCGTGCGGATCTGCTGCTCGTCGATGTTGGCAACGTACAGCAGCGGTTTGGCCGTGAGCAGAAACGATTCGGTTGCCACTTCCGCCTCGGGCGAACCTTTGGGAAAGGTGCGCGCCGGCTTGTTGTCTTCCAGCGCCGCCTTCAAGTTTTTCGCGGCATCGAGCTTATAGCGCAGTTTCGGATTCGCGCGCGCTTCGCGTTCCAGTTTGTCAACGCGCTTTTCGAGCGTCGCCAGGTCCGCGAGCGCCATCTCGATGCCGATGATTTCGATGTCCCGGCGCGGGTCCGGACCGCCCTCGACGTGCGTCACGTTCTCGTCCTCGAAGCAGCGAACCACCATCGCAACGGCGTCCGTTTCCCGGATGTGGCTCAGGAAGGCATTGCCCAGGCCTTGGCCGGTGCTCGCTCCGCGGACCAGGCCCGCGATGTCGACGAAACGCATGGTGGCCGGGACGATTTGCTTGGCATGCACCAGGTCGCTCAAGACACCGAGCCGCGGGTCCGGTACCGGCACCTCGCCCACGTTGGGCTCGATGGTGGCAAACGGATAGTTTGCCGCCAGCGCCTGCGCCGAGCGGGTGAGCGCATTGAAGATAGTGGACTTGCCGACGTTCGGCAGGCCGACGATTCCGCACGAAAGAGCCATGTGAACCGCGCTCCGTTCGGCCGGCGCCGCACCGCACCCTGGTTAACCCGCCCGGTTCCTTAGGAATGATAAGCGATGGAGTGCGTAGGATAGGACTCACATGCGCCAGATGAAGGTCGACAAACTCGGGATCGATCTGCTGACCCACGACCCGGTGGTCATTCTCAAGGATTTGGACGGCAAGCGGTTTCTGCCCATCCTCATCGGCCCGTTCGAAGCCACCGCGATCGCTCTAGCGCTCGAAGGAGCGCCCGTCCCCCGTCCGCTCACGCATGACCTGATGCGCAACGTCTTCGAAACGCTCGAAGCGCATCTGGAACAAGTCGTCATCCACGACATTCGCGAATCGACGTTCTTCGCCAAACTCGTCGTACGCACCAATGGCGAGCTGCAAGAGATCGATGCGCGCCCATCCGACGGCATCGCACTCGCATTGCGCATGAGCGCGCCGATTTATGTTTCCGACAAAATCGTGCTCGAAGAATCGGTTCCGGACAAGAAAACCGAAGACGCCGAAGTCGAGCGCTTCAAGAAATTCATCGAAGATCTCAAGCCTTCGGATTTCAACCGATAGTCACGCCGTTCTGTGAAAACGTGTGGACCGCGGCGACGCCCGTACGTTTCGCCGGCACCTGGTTTCCGCACGTTATGGCCGTCATACGCCTGTCAGGCGGCGACCTCGTACTGCATTCACCGTGCCGCCCGTCGGACGAATTGCGCGCCGGGATCGCCGCGCTAGGGAACGTCGGCCATATCATCGCACCCAACTGGTTTCACGATCTCTATCTGTCCCAGTATCGCGAGCTGTATCCGAACGCCGTCCTTTGGGGGCCGCACCGTCTGCGAAGATGCGTCGATCGCGAGATTGACGGAGATATCGCGCCGCCATGGGGAGAGGAACTGAGCCATCTCACGCTGCGTGGGCTGCTCACATTCGACGAATCGATATTCTTCCACCGGGTATCGCGTACGCTCATGGTCGCCGACGTGCTTATGAACGCCAAGGCCGGCGCTGATTCACCGCTCTTGACGCGACTGGGCTTGGGCCTTTTCGGTCTGGATGGCAGCGTGAAGGTCTTCCCGGTTCTGCGCTGGTCCGGAACAGGCAGACGACAGCTCAAAGCCGCGGCGGAGCAAATCTCGCAGTGGAAGCCGGAACGTCTCATCGTCGGTCACGGCACGCCGGTCAAGCAGATGTCCGCAGACGAAATGCAGAAGGCGCTGCTATGTTGACGCCGCCGTTCACCGCGATCGACCACGTGCAGTTGGCGATGCCCGCGGGACGTGAGGATGATGCTCGCGCGTTTTTTTGCGGCATGCTCGGCATGACGGAGTTGCCCAAGCCGCCGGAACTCGCCAAGCGCGGCGGCTGCTGGTTCACGAGCGGCCAGGTGCAAGTGCACTTGGGCGTTGAGACGGAGTTTCGCCCGGCGCGCAAAGCGCATCCGGGCTTGAGGTGCGCGGATTTGCAGGCGTTACTGCGGCGGCTTGGCGATGCGGGGATCGCGTACGAAGAGGACACCGCAACCGGATCGCCGCGCGCATTTGTGCATGACCCGTTCGGCAACCGGATCGAACTGGTTGGTTAAGGACTAACGCGCAAAGCGCTCTTTGAAATTGACGACGCCGCGCAGCGCCAGCGGTACAACGGGGCCATAGCGTTCGAATGCCTCGGCCGCCGATGCGTGGCGTTGCGGGTCGTCGAGCAGCCAGTCGGCAAAGGTGGGCAGCGGCATCAAACTCGGCGAATGCAGCGAGCCGTTGTCTTCCGTCGCGATGAGCGCGCCGGTCCGTGCCGCAATCTCGCCCGTGTACACTTCCAGCACCCAATCGCCCAAAAGTGCCACGCTGCGCTCCGCATAGAGCTGGCTCGGATTTTCTCGAATCAGCGTGAGCAGCGACACGTCGGCCGTCGCGGCGCGTGCAAAAGAAAGGACGAAACGTCCCTCGCCGACTTCGTTCACGCGCACAAAACCTTGAAACCGCTGCACGCTGACATCCGTAAGCAATTCGGAGAGCGCCGTGAGCGTAATCGTCCTGCCGAGGTGGAATTCGACGTATCTATTCACTGGTTGCATGCGTGTCGTAGAACAGCGCGGCCGCCCACTCCTCCAGCATTGCAATATCTGAACACGTGCCGCGAAAGCCGATGTAGCCGTCCGGACGGATCGCGTACAGCATTCCGCCCTCCGGAGCGTATTGCTTGCGGAACCCGCCATCGCCGTCGACCACCACGCTGCCCTGCATGACGTCCCGGTAGCGTCGCAGGAGGGCCGCAAGCCGGTGGAGATCCGCATCGGGCGCGGGTCGCGCGGCGATCACGGTATGCAGCGGCTCTTTCAGCAAATCGAACAGACGGAAACGCGTGCCCGTTTCGTCCACGACCTCGTAGTCCGGAGCGCGATCGCCTCCATGCAGCGGCGCGTGTCCCCCGGCATCACGGACGATGGGACTGCGGCGATAGTTGATGCCGATTTCGGACACGGCACCGCGCAGCCGGTCCTGTACAGCGTCGAACGTCGCGATGCGCGAGAGCAGCGCGTCGCGCATGCGCTCGAGCAGCCAGTTCGATGCCGTTGCGGCCCGCAGCGCGACCGAAGTGGTGTCCATGAGCGCATCGCTGATGGGTTTACGCTCGGCATCATACGAGTCGAGCAGCAGCGTGCGCGCGCTTCCGCGCTGCACGAGAGCGATTTTCCAGACCAGATTCGCAGCGTCTTGTATGCCGGTGTTCATGCCTTGGCCGCCGACCGGCGAATGAATATTGGTGGCGTCGCCGGCGAGAAATACGCGACCCCGCGAGTAGGCGGGCGTTTTGCGTTCGCTGATGTGAAAGGCCGTCATCCAGCGCGGATCGCTGACTCGGACGTTCTCGATGCCGCACAAATCGATAGCGCCTTGAAAATCCTCGAGCGTGGGCTCGCGCCGCATCGGATCGTCGTGAAGCGCGACGATGAACCGGCAATGCGTGTCGTCCATACGTCCCATGAACACCAGGTTGCCGTGATGCAGGTGCACGCTCAATTCATCGGCCGGCACGTCGCCCTGGACGCGCAAATCGCCCAAGAAAAAATCGAAATCGACGGAGCGTCCCTCGAACGGCATGCCGAGCAGATGCCGCACCGCGCTGTGCGCGCCGTCAGCCCCGATGAGGTAGGCGGCCGTCACGCGTTCGGCGGAGCCGCCGGCGTGAAGCAGATCGCACGCGACGCTGTCTTCCCCGGACGTAAAGCCTTCCAGCGTGACTTCGCGTTCGATATTCCCGCCCTGCGCCTGCACGTGCTCGGCCAATAGGCGTTCGGTTTCGGTCTGCGGCAAGAACAGCACGAACGGGTAACTTCCGGGTATTTCATCGAACGACGCTTCCAGCAGGCGCTTCCCGTCGCTGTACATACGGATGCGGTGCAGCATGCGCCCGCACTCAATGGCTCGCTGCGCGATCTCGTAGCGCTCGAACTGCTCGAGGGTACGCGCCTGCACGACGAGCGCCTGTGAGTATTGCGCGCCGTGCGCCGCCTTGTCGATGATCCGGTAGCGCAAGCCGAATCGCGCGGCCTCCGCCGCCGTCGCCAGGCCCGTCGGGCCGGCGCCGCAGATCAGTACGTCGACATCCGTCCTGTTCAAATATCCCATTGCCACAGGTTGTACCACGGCGTGCTGCTGGGATTGACCTTGAAGTTGCGCAAGTCGGGTGAATGCACGGCGATGCGGCGCCGCTCGTACAGCGGAATGTAAGGAATCGTCTGCCGGATTAGCGGCTCCGCGCGCGAGTAAATCGCCTTGCGTTTGGCCGGGTCGTCCGTGTTCAACCCTGCTTTTTCGAGCGCATCGACCCGCGGGTTGCAGTAACGATACACGTTCTCACCCTTCGGATAGAAGTAGTCGCACCCGATGTAGTAGAGCATGTCCGGATCCCACGGCAGCGTGACGCCGTAGATGGCGAAGTCGTAACGATTGCCGTAAATCGGGCCGTCTGGCGTGAATATCTCGTTGTAGGCATACGGTTTGATGTTCAGGCGCACGCCGATTGCGTGAAAGTACTGCTGCAGCTGCACCGCTTCCATGCGCAGCGAATCCGAGCCGGAAATCGTGTCCAGCGTGTACTCGAGGCGCACCTTGCCCTTCGTGCGCACGCCGTCCGGCCCGCGCTTGTAGCCTGCGGCGTCAAGCGTCGCGTTTGCCGCGACCGGATCGTATTTGTACGGCGGGTTCTTCACGTATCCGATCGCCGTCGGCGGAATGATGTCGTGCGCGGGTTCTCCAGAGCCGCGCGTGAGCTTGTCGATAATCGCGTTGTAATCGATCGATGCCGCGAGCGCGCGGCGCACCCGCACGTCGTCGAGTCCGGGATGGCTGTTGTTTATGATGAGCAGCGCTTGTGAGTTCCACGGATACAGCCGCGTCGTGACGTCCGACGACTCGCGGTACTGCGCGTACAACGTGGAGGGAGGGGACGCCACGAGGTCGATATGGTGCAGGCGCACTTCATTCAAGACGGTGTTGTCGTTGGGGATGATCGAAAACACGATGCGCTTGAGCTTCGGCACGCCTTTGAAGTAATCGGTATTGCGCGCGAGTACGATCTCCCGCCCGCGTTCCCACTTCACGAAGCGGAACGGGCCGCTGCCGACAGGCGCGGAATTGAAGGGCACTTGATTGATCGATTGATACCTCGCCAGAATATGCGCGGGCAGAATCGGCTTGCCGCCCTCCTGCAGCGGCGTGAAGAATTTCGAGACGAACGGCGGATAGCGGCGCTTGAGGTGCACGACCACGGTGTAGCGATCGGGCGTATCGATGGAGGCGATTTCCGTATAGCCTTCGCGGTGCAGCGTATTGTTGCTCGGGTTGACGACGGCTTGCCACGAAAATTTCACGTCGGCCGAAGTGAGCGGCGCACCGTCCTGCCAGCGCACGTTGCGGCGCAGATGGTAGACATACGTCTTGCCGTCGCGCGATATGCCGCCGTTGCCCAGTGATGGGACTTGCGTCGCTAGATCCCCTTCGAGCAGCCCGTGATCGTTCGCGACGATAAGATACGAGTAGATCATCGACGAGAGAAAATACACCAGGTCCATCGTCGAGAGGTACTCGTTCAGGTTGTCCGGATCGGAAATATCGGCAAACCGCAGGACGTGCGGTACGCTGAATGCGTGGCGCCCGCGCACCGGCGGAGCCTGCGCGCTGCGGGTGCACCCCGACAAAACCGTGACCGCGAGAAGGACCGCGGCAGCCATTCGCCTGCGCATGAGGGTTGCTTCGAGGGGTGGCGAGGTTTTCCCAGAATCCTGCGGCACTTATGGAGACACAAGAACGCGCCGACATCGGCGTTTTTGGCGGCTCGGGGTTTTATGCGCTCATCGAGAACGCCCGCGAAGTTACGATAGAAACGCCGTACGGTCCGGCCAGCGACAAACTGGCACTGGGCGAAATTGCCGGCAAAAAAGTGGCATTTTTGCCGCGGCACGGCAAGGACCACCGCTATCCGCCGCACGTCATCAACTATCGTGCGAATCTGTGGGCGATGAAATCGCTGGGCGTGCGGCGCATCATCGCACCGACCGCCTGCGGGTCCCTCACCCCCGACTTCAAGCCCGGCTCGATGGTCGTCGCCGATCAGATCGTGGACCGCACGACCGGCCGCAAGGACACGTTCTACGACGGTCCCGTGACCACGCACGTCAGTTTCGCGGACCCATATTGTCCGACGATGCGCCCGCTCGCTATCGAGCAGCTTCGCGCGCTCGGCATCGAAACGCACGATCACGGCACCGTCGTCGTGATCCAAGGTCCGCGCTTTTCGACGCGGTCGGAGTCGCGCTGGTTCTCCGCGATGGGCTGGGAAGTGATCAACATGACCCAGTACCCGGAGGCATACCTGGCGCGCGAACTGGAGATGTGCTATGTGAACATCTCGCTGATCACGGACTACGATGTCGGTCTGGAAGGCGTGGGCGGCATTCAGCCGGTCTCGCACCACGAAGTAATCGAGGTCTTCAACCAAAACAATGCGCGCGTGAAGGACGGCATCTTCAAAATCATCGAGCATCTCGATGTAAAAGCGAAGTGCAAGTGCCAGAGCGCACTCGAAGGAGCAAGGGGATAAACTGATGCGTCGGAGCGGCGGCCAACTCGACTGGAAACTCTACCTCGAAGCGCTGCCGCTTTACGCACGCAATCTCGGCGTCATCCTATATCCGCTGCTCGCGGCCGGAATCGGCCTGGGGCTCACGTATATCGAAGGCCCGCTCTTCAACCCCATCGGCGGCGCGGGCGATCCGATCATCAACTTCATCATTCAGATCGTCTACGGCTTCGGATTCGCGCTGGCGGTTATCTTCGCCGATGACGCCTGGCGCCACGGCCGCGCCAATCTGCGAGCCGCGTGGGATCAAGGACGCAAGCGCGCCGGCGACATTTTCCTGGCGATTATCGGCTTCTATTTCTTGATCTACGTTGCGGGCCTGGTCGGCAGCATCGGCGGCGGATATGTCGCGCTCGCGCTCACGATTCTCGCTGTTTGGGCATTCATCTACGCGATTCCGGCCGCCGCCATCGGCGGGATTCCGGCAGGCGGTGCGTTTTCCGCATCACTGCAGGCGGCGCGCCGGCACCCGCTCTCGACGGCGATTCTCGCCATCGTTTCGTACGGCGTGTGGGTCGGTCTGACACGCTACGCGCTCGACGCGGTCGGCGGTTACCTAGGCGCAGGCTATGACGCCGCGCAAGTACTGCTGACCGCGATTGCCCTGGGCTATATTGCGCTCGTCATCGCGCGCCAGTACGCGGATTTAGCTTTCAGATTCTGGTAGGGTCGTCACGCGGCCGTTCCCGTCAATGCCATGCGTACGAAGTCGGAAACGAGCGCGGGACTGACGTTCGTGCGTGCCAGGCGCTGGGCTTCCGTGATTTTGGCAAATGCGCCGATTGCGGTCTGTGAACCGACTTCAGGTAGTTTTTTGAGTTCTTTTCCGTAGTCCAGCGCGAGGAGGTTCACGTTCTTTCCTCCGTTCGAGAGGGCGACCCAATCGCGCAGCAGCGTCTTAAGGATCTCCAGACCCTCGTCCAGCGTTTCGCGCGTCGCCCAAGTATTTTCCGGCGTCGCCCCGCCGACGACTTCGAAGAACCAGTTTGCGACCTGCGCGCGAAGCTGTTCTTCATCTTCCGAAAGCGCAGCGAGCGCGCGCGTGACGGACCCCTGCGAAAGGGCGGCGCCCAGGGAAGCGTGTTCCTCGTCGAAGCCGCGCTCACGCAAGATCTGTTCTACCTGCGCCGCGGATAGCGACGGGAAGCGTATTTCGATAAGGCGCGAGCGGATCGTCGAAAGCAGCCGCGCGGGGGTTGAGGTCGTAACCAGCAGCACCACGTTCGCGGGCGGTTCTTCGAAAAATTTCAGCAGCGCGTTTGCAGCCGCGGGTGAGGCGAAATCGACATCGCCCAGCACGAAGACGCGAAAGCCGCCGCTGTAACTTTGCAGGGAGAGCTGCCGGACGAGATCGCGTGAGGTCGTCGATTCGGCTTCGTGAAATCCCAACGCATCGTCAGCGTCGCCGATCTTGAGCGCGCCGATGCTTTCGAGCAGGTCGGGATGACGCGTCTCTTCTTTGCCGATGAGTTTGCACGCCGCGCAGGTGCCGTCATACCCCAGCACGCCTGCGGGGTGCGGCGCTTCGCAAAGCAGCGACTGTGCGAGCCGGCGCGCGAAGGTTTTTTTGCCCACGCCGCTTGTTCCGGTGAAAAGATAGCCATGCGCGATCGTTTCTTTGGTGATGCGCGAAAAAAATTG
Organism: Vulcanimicrobiaceae bacterium; assembly: GCA_035713505.1. Taxonomy (GTDB): domain Bacteria; phylum Vulcanimicrobiota; class Vulcanimicrobiia; order Vulcanimicrobiales; family Vulcanimicrobiaceae; genus DATGJX01. Next base: position 8,808 of record DASSZL010000337.1, read on the forward strand.
CTTAGGTCCTTCGGCCCCGGTGACTTCGAACTTCAGATCGCTCACGCCAGCACCGCCGAAAGTGCGGCCAGCGCCGCGTCAGCCACTTCTTCGGGTGCGCGGTCGCCGTCGATGCAAACAAAGCGTTCGTCGCGCGCGGCCATCTCGAGATATCCCTCGCGCACGCGGCGGTGGAAAGTTTCCTCTTCGCGTTCCATGCGGTCGTGAGCGGCGCTGCGTTCCGAGAGCCGCGCGCGCGAGGTTTCGTAGGAGACGTCGATCAAAAGTGTGAGGTCCGGCATGAGGCCGCCGGTCGCCGCGTCGCACACGGCGCGCACGACCTCGAGGGGAATACCGCGTCCGTATCCTTGATAAGCAAGGGACGAGTGCATGTACCGATCGCAAAGCACGACCGCACCGCGCGCGAGCGCCGGGCGAACGACATCGGTTACGAGTTGCGCGCGGGAAGCGTTCATCAGCATCAGCTCCGTCATGGGGCTAATCGCGATCTCGCGGTTATGCAGAAGAATTTCCCGCGCGGCGTCGCCGGCGGCCGTGCCGCCGGGCTCGCGGGTAACCACGACCTCATGGCCGTCCGCACGCAGCGCGCGCTCGACGGCGCTCATAACGGTGGACTTGCCGCTGCCCTCGATTCCCTCGAACGAAATGAACACGAGCCCCGCATTCGCGAGGCTCGTGTGCGGACCATGCTCTCGTCTTAGATTTCGGCTTTGAAAATCCGCACGCGGCGGTTGGGTTCCAGCCCCGTGCTTCGCGACTGCAGGCGGTACTTCTCGGCCAGTTGGTGCTGCATGCGCCGGACGTACGACGTCTGCGGAGAGAGTTCTATCGCCTTGCTGTCGAGCAGTACTTGATAAACCGCTTCCTCGGCTTCGCGCAGCGCGATCTCTTCGGTGTCGATCGACGGCAGGTTGAAGACGTCTTTCAGGCAGCTTTGGATCTGCGTCGTGGTGTTCGTCTTGATGCTGTAGATCGGGATGTTTTCCGAAGCGATCTGTTTGAGCTTGGGCTGTTCTTTGCGCTCCAGCGTCTTGAGGGTGAGCACCACGTCTGCATCGTCCCAATTGCGCGCAATCGACGCATTGACGCGCAGATTATGCACGGCGCGTTCGATTTTGTTTCGCGAGACGCCGTACGGGAAGATGAGCAGCGGTTTGTCGTGGTCTTCGCGTTCGCCCTGATCCTCGTGATAGGCGGCCGATGCAGCGAGCTGCGGCATCGATTCCGTATCCGCTTCCTGGACGATCGTGACTTGACCGCTCGCCGTGCGTTTGCGGACCTCCGGCTGCGGCTGGTAACCGCGCAGGAGCGCGTCAACGACCTCGGCGACGTTTTTGTGAATCGCCATCGTGTCGCGGTCGTGAATCTCAACGACGACGTCGAATGTCGGCGGCGCCTTGCGCTCGAGTACGGTCTTGCGCGTACCGCGGCGGCGCGCTTCCTCGTCGGAGAGCGTTACCGCGCTGATGCCGCCCACGAGGTCCGAGAGCGTCGGATTCATGAGCAGATTCTCGAGTGTTTGGCCATGCGCCGTGCCGATGAGCGCGACGCCGCGTTCGGCGATGGTGCGCGCTGCGCTCGCCTCTGCTTCCGTGCCGATTTCGTCGATGACGACCACTTGCGGCATATGGTTTTCGACCGCTTCGATCATCACGCCGTGCTGCAGCGCCGGATCGGCGACTTGCATGCGGCGCGCGGTTCCGATACCCGCATGAGGGACATCGGAGTCGCCGGCGATTTCATTGGAGGTGTCGACGATTACCACGCGTTTTCGGTCTTCCGAAAGCACGCGCGCACATTCGCGCAGCATCGTCGTTTTGCCGACGCCCGGACGCCCGAGCAGACAAATCGATTTGCCGCTGCGCAAAATATCCAGAAGAATGTCGATCGTTCCGTACACCGCGCGTCCGACGCGGCACGTGAGACCGACGATTTTTCCGGTGCGATTGCGTATCGCGCTGATGCGATGCAATGTTTGTTCGATGCCCGCGCGATTGTCGGCGCCGAACGTCGACAAACGTGAGCAGACGTGCGCGATATCTTCCTGCGTGACGGGCGTGTCCGAGAGATACACGAAGTCATCTTCGAAGCGCGCCTCCGGCGGCCGTCCCAAATCCAATACGACCTCGATCATCGCATCGAGGTTGGGAAGGCGAACGAGCGATTGCCGGATGGGAAGCGGAAAGATGTCGAGGAGTTGGGTGAGCTCCCAGTTGGGAGCGAACGATTCGGCTTTAACCGCCAATACTGACCCTCGCTTCCAGAGCGTTTTGAGTCTTTTTCCCATTATCGGGCAGCGCCCCTGCAGGCATGAGGAGCTTACCGAGGGGCCGCGCTTGCCACATCCGTCTTCGCGAAATCCTCGCCTTTGAACAATAACGGCTCGTCTTGCGTTATCGCGGCGGCGTAGCTGAAGCAATCGCCGAAATTGAGACTCGCCGGATGCCGGCCCTTGCCATACGTCCGGTACGCGAGACGCGCGATCGCCAATTCTCGCTCAGCGAATGGAATTACGTGTGCTCCGAGCGCCATCATCAATTCGTCCAGACGCACGACGCCTTCTGCTCCCAGCATCGCGCCAATGACGATCTCGCATTCGAGCAGCGTCGGCGCGGCGATCTGAATCGCGTCAGCCTGCTGGATCAACTTGAGAAAAGCGTCGGATTCAGGCTCATGCAGCAGCAGAGCCACCACGGCGGACGAGTCCAGAATCATGAAGATGGCAGACCGCGCTCGTCGTATCCGACGATCTCGTCGGCACTGCGCATGTCCAACAGCGGCAGAGCCCATGCCGCGCTCAGGACGCGGCCGACGGCAGACGCTCGTCCCTTGCGGCCGCGTATCCGGTTGAGCCGCTCACGAACGGCCAAAGAAACGGCGGTCGTTATACTTTCACCCGTCTCCGATGCCAGCTGCCGCGCAAGTTCATTGGTTTCCGGATCCTTGATACTGAGCGCCATTCATGAATTCTACCACATTTTCAAGAATTCCGTAAACTAGTCCGCCTCGCGCGCGTTCACGTCGACGAGCGCGCCGTTGCCGTCGGCCTTATGTTCGCGCGGCGAAATGCGGCAGCAGCGGGGTCGGTTAAGTCCGCGGCATAGGGCACCGTACGCTCGCGCTGATTGGGCGGGACGTTTTCCGCTAGCGCTTTCTCCGCGCGTTCGCGCGCGCGCGAGCACGATCGCCCGCGCGCCTTGCGCGGTGATTCTTTGAGTGCAGCGGCCTACTCCTTGACGACGCGGATTTTCTTGAGTTCCTTATCGTAAGGACCTTGCATACGTACGCCGGCCTTGAGTTCGAGCGAGAGGTAGTCGATGATCTCGTCCGAGATTTCCTCGCCGGGTGAAATCACGGGAATGCCCGGCGGGTATGGCGAGATCGTCTCCGCGCAGATGCGGCCCTTGCTGCTCTTGAACTTCACGAACTCCGTCTGTGCGAGAAACGCATCGCGCGGCAGCATGCGCATCGGCGGAATCTTCGGAAGCTTGTACGTGCCGGTTTTCAGCCGCCGCTCTAAAATGCCCGAGGGCGAGAAAATGTCGATTGGGCGATCCTCGCGCGCCAGTTCCATCACGCCTTCGACCAAACGGTCCGCCGCGGACTCCGTCGTGCCAATCGTGAACAGCGCGACGACGTTGAACAAGTCGGCGAGTTCCACTTGCACGTTGTACCGGCGCCGCAGAATCTCGGACGCTTCGTATCCCGTGTAGCCGAGATCCTTGACGGTAATCGTGACTTTGGTCGGGTCCAGATCGAACACGCCGGGCTGTCCCTGCAATTCTTCGCCGAAGCAGTAGACTCGATCGATTGCATTCAGACGCCGGCGCGTTTCTTCGGCAAGCGCGATCGTCTGCGAGAGCAGCGCTGCCCCGTCCACCGCCATCTGTCTGCGCGCCACGTCGAGCGAGGCCACCATGGGCAGGTTCGGCGAGGTCGAGAGAAACATTTTCAGCACCGCTTCGAGACGATCGACGCGCACCCGCGAGCCCGTCTGATGCAGCATTGCGCATTGCGAGAACGCGGAAAGCATCTTGTGCGTCGAATTGATGCACAAGTCCGCGCCGGCGGCGGTCGCCGAAATCGGCAACGCGGGATGGAAATGGAAATGCGGTCCCCACGCTTCATCGACGAGCAGCAGTTTGCCGGCATCGTGCACGATTTTCACGATGGATTCGAGATCGGCGGCGACGCCGTAATACGTCGGGCTGACGACGTACACCGCTTTGAGGTCGGGATGCTGCGCAAGCACTTCCGAAATCGTTTCGGGCGTGACGCAATGGTCCATATGCAGCGCCTCGTCCACGATCGGCTGCATGTAGACCGGCTCGGCGCCGCTCATAACCAGACCGCCGAGCATCGATTTGTGCGAGTTGCGCGGCACGGCGATCTTCTCGCCCGGATTTACCGCCGTCATCATCATGCACTGATTGCCGCTGGTCGAGCCGTTGATGAGGAAATACGAGCGATCGGCGCCGTACGCTTCGGCGGCGAGCTGCTGGGCCTCGAGCAGCGACTCCGTGGGCTGCAGCAGATCGTCGATGCCCGGCATCGGCGTCAAATCGATCGCGCAAATGTTGTCGCCGACGAATTCGCGGAACGCGCGGTCCATGCCGATGCCTTGCTTGTGACCCGGCGTATGAAACGGAATGACGCCCGAGTCTACGTACTCGAGCAGCGCTTGGAAGTAGGGGGTTTTTGATTGGTCCACGTGCACACGCTCCGTTAACGGAGAAAAGCGAAAAAGGGCAAACCGCGGAATTTAACCGCGCGAGTATCCCTTTGCCGTGTGACTATGGTGCGAGATGAGCCAGGCTGCTCGCCGCAACACTCGTCCTTCGACCAGACTCGTGCGCACTACGCCAGCACCTCGAACCCCAGACGATCGAGCATGGCGAAATCGTCTTGGTCGCCGCGCCCCGACGTCGTCAGATAATTCCCGAGTACCAGACCGCTGGCGCCGCTGCGCATGCCGAGGTCTTGCAGCCCTTGCAGCGTGACTTCGCGGCCGCCCGCAAAGCGAATGAGCGCGGCAGGCAGCGCCAGGCGCGCCATGGCGACGAAGCGCAGCGCTTCCGTCGGCTCGACCAGCGAACGGTCGCCGAAAGGCGTTCCCGGGCGCGGATTCAAAAAGTTTACGGGCACTTCTTGCGGCTGCAGTTCCTGCAGCGTGGTCAGAAAGTCAATGCGGTCCTGCACCGTTTCGCCCATGCCGATGATGCCGCCGCAGCAGAGTTCCAGATTGAACTGCTTGACGAGCTGACACGTCTGCCAGCGCTCTTCGTAGGTGTGCGTCGTGCACACCGAAGGGAAATAGCGCCGCGAGGTTTCCAGATTGTGATTCACTTTGTCAACGCCGGCTTCGACCAATTTCGCCAGTTGATCTTCGCGAAGAATGCCCAGCGAAACCGCGACCGTGAGCGGATAGCGCTGCTTGATGATCGGCACGGCGGCGCACACGCGTTCGAGTAACTTCGCTGACGGCCCGCGCACGGCAACCACGATGCAAAGCTCCGCGGCGCCGCGCTCGTACGCGTCGCGTGCGGCTTCCAGGAAGCCCTCGACGGAGCTTAGGGGTTCGGCTTCGACGTCGCTCGCGAAGCGCGCGCTCTGGGAACAGAAGTTGCAGTCTTCCGAGCAGCCGCCTTTTTTCGCGTTGTAGAGCACTTCGACGGCGACGCCGTTGCCGCAATACTCCGCGCGCACTTCGTCGGCAAGCGCCAGCAAAGCGGAAACGTGTTCCTGCGGCAAATCGGCAAGCGCTTGGAGTAGGTCGCGATCGGCGGCGCGGCGCTCGCCAAGCACACGCGCTCGCGCGCGTTCGATGGTCGGGTGGGTCAACTCGTCGTGGTTCCTCTACAACAGCGGGACGAACAACTGCGCGCCCTGCTCGACGGAGGCCGCCTCGTCAGGGTCAAACGGCACAATGCCAAGAATTTCGAGTTTTCCCTGCAACGCGCGCCGGACGTCGGCCGCGTATGACGGGTCCGACTTTTCCCACCGATCGACCAGGACGCCGCCCGCCACGCGCACATTGAGCTGGTCGCACAGACTGAGCGTGAGCAACGCATGGTTCATGCACCCCAGGCGCAAGCCGATGACGAGGATGACCTCGAGCTTCGCGAGCACCGCGAGCGTGCCGAAATTCTGCGCGCTGTTCAGGGGTACCGCCAGGCCTCCGGCGCCTTCGGCAACCACCGCGCCTTTGACGCCCTCGATGATGCGCGCCAAGTCCTCGGCGTGAACGGTCGGCATGCCTTCGGCCAGCGCGGCCGACCAAGGATCGGCGGGCTTACGAAAGCGCGCAAGCTCGACGTGCTTGCTGCCGGAGAGTTTGCCGGCGCGGACCGCGTCGCCGGGAACGCGGGGATCCAGGCCCGTCTGCACGAGCTTGATGACGGTCGGCGTTTCGCCGCAGACGCGCAGTGCCATGGCGAGCGCCGCGGTCACGCGCGTCTTGCCGACGTCCGTGTCGGTACCGGTTACGAGATAACGGTGCAGCACGCCAATTGCTCCAACAATAATCCAATCTGCTCGTCCGTGTGATCCGCCCGGATCGAGACGCGCACGCGAGAGGTTCCAACCGGAACCGTGGGCGGACGAATCGCCGGCGCGTTGATGCCCCGCTCCAAAGCGCGCTGCATCAGTTCGAGCGCACGGCGTTCTTCCCCCAAAATAATCGGCACAATCGGCGTCGGCCCGTCCAGAGCCGGAAGTCCCAGCGCGCGTAATCCGTCGCGCAATTGGGCAGATCTCGCGAACAATCGCCCGCGGCGATCGTCCGCAGTTCGCGCCAGCATGATGCCGACGCGGGCCGCAAACGCGATAGCCGGCGGCAGCGCACTGTCGAAGATAAACGTTCGCGCGGCGTTGACGAGCAAATCGATCAGAGCCGCCGGTCCCGCGATGAATCCGCCTGCGGCTCCGATCGCCTTGCTCAGCGTGCCAAGCACGACGACGCGCGGGTCGCGGATACCGTGGGCGCGGCCGGCGCCTTCAGGACCGAAGAGCCCGAGCGCGTGCGCCTCGTCGAGGAGTAAGATGTCGTCTTCATGCAAATCGTCCAGCAACGCCCGGACGTCCACCGTGTCGCCGTCCATGCCGAAGACCGACTCGCTCACGATCAGCGCCGGATGACGACGCTGCGCTTTCGCGGGGAGCTGCGCGTGCGGGAAAATTTCCCGCGGTGTCTTTGCGGCGCGGATGCCGTCGATGAGACACGCGTGGTTGAGCGCATCCGAATAGATGACGTCCACGAACTTGGCCAGCACGGGAATCACGCCGAGCGCCGCCATGTACCCCGAAGAAAACACCAGCGCGCGTTCGCGCCCGGTCCACTTGGCGATATCCGTTTCGAGCAATGCGTGTTCGCGGTGCCGGCCGCCGAGCAGTCTGGCCCCGCCCGCGCCCACGCGCTTCACGTGGCGCATCGCTTCAACCATGCGCGAGTCGGCGGCGAGCCCCAGATAATCGTTGGTCGAAAAATCGGCGACGTACTTGGGCTCATCCGTTTGAATTTCGCGATGGCGATCGGCGGCGCGGATAACCGCAAGAGCGGCGTCAACCCGCTGCAAGTAGTTCAATGAGGTCCCCCAGGAAGGCACGCACTTCGTCCTGCGTGCTGGAAAGCGGCGGA
>DASSZL010000338.1:0-2517 GCA_035713505.1 Vulcanimicrobiaceae bacterium
ACAGCGGCTACACGATGGAACTCGGCCCCGATTCACTGCTCGTCGATAAGCCCGCCGCGCGCAACCTGCTTCGCAAACTGAATCTCGAAGATCAGCTGGTTGCGATGCTCCCGGAGTATCGCGGTTCGCGCATCGTGCATCATGGTCGGCTGCGGCCGATTCCCAGCGAGTTTCGCCTGTTCACGCCGACGTCTTTACCCGCGCTGCTCAAGAGCGGCATTTTCAGCCCCGCCGGAATCGCGCGCGCGGCGATGGAACCATTCATTCCGCCGCGAACCGGCGCCGACGACGACGAGAGTTTAGCCTCGTTCGTTACGCGGCGCTTCGGCCGCGAAGTGCTCGACCGTTTGGCGCAGCCGCTCATCGGCGGAATTTATTCGGGCGATCCGCAGCGGCTGAGCATGCGGGCGACGCTTCCGCAGTTTTTGGAGATGGAGCGCAAACACGGCAGCCTCGTGCGAGCGATGGCGAAGGCGAAATCCGGCGCCAACGGGACTGCCCCGCAGCTCATGAGTTTGCGCGGGGGTCTGCAAACGATCGTCGACGGCTTGAGTTCGCGCATCGGATCGGCGGCGCGCCTCTCATCCGAGGTGCGAGAACTTTCTCGCGGTCCCGCCGGCTGGACTATCGCTTTCAACGATGGTTCCACCGCGCAAGCCGACGCGATAGTCTGTGCGCTGCCGGCTTACGCAGCCGCGCGCGTTCTTCGCGGCGTGGACGCGCAACTTGCCGAATTGCTCGAGCGCATCCGTTACAACTCGATTGCGACCGTCAATCTCGCGTACGACGCGGCGGATCTTCCGGCCCTCCCGCGCACGCCCGGCTTCGTCGTGCCCGCCGTCGAGGGGCGAAGCATAACCGCGGCGACGATTTCCACGCAAAAATACCCCAATAGATCTCCGCAGGACGGCGTTTTGCTGCGAGCATTCATCGGCGGAGCGCTGCAGCCGCACCTTGTCGAACTCGCCGATGCGGAGCTTGCGCACATCGCTCGCCGGGAATTCGCCGAATTGCTCGGTATCACGGCCGAACCGCGTTTTGCCGTGACCCGGCGGTGGCTGCGTCTGCTCCCGGAGTATGGCGTTGGGCACGTTCCACTGGTCGCTTCGATCGAAGAGCGCGCGGCAGCCGTTGGCGGCCTCGCCCTTGCCGGTTCCGCCTACCGTGGCGTGGGCATTCCCGATTGCGTCGCTACCGGCGAATCAGCCGGCGCATCGGTGTTGGCGGCGTGGGAAGCAGTCAAAAGCGGGTAAGCTCCTTCTAGCCGATCTCACCACCAGACTCAGGAGGCTACAATTCTATGCGTCATCTCTTTGCCACCGCCGCGGCGGTTCTGTCATTTTTCATGGTCGCGCAGGTCGCAAGCGCGGCTCCGTATGCCGGCGCGCAATATGCCGGCGTGATTACGACATCGGTCAACAGCGGAAACGCCGTCGTCGGCCAATCCGTAACCCTGACCAACGTGACGTCTGAAGACGGCAGCGTGAGGGGTGCCCGAATGTACGGAAGTGTCACGCGCGTGGTTCGCGCTGGGCAAGGCCGTCCGGCTCAGCTGCAAATGACGTTCACCAGGCTCGTGCTCTCGAACGGCACGACGTACGCCATCAACGGCGTCGTCACCGGGATGCAAGCGCAGACCAAGAGCAATGCGCTCAAGGAAATAGGCGGAGCGGTCGCCGGCATGATCGTCGGCAACATCATCGGCAAGACGATCTTCCATGCCGGCAACGGCATGGGCGGGTTCCTCGGTGCCGCGGGCGGCTATCTCGCTGCCAAGAACAACAAAGAGAATATGACCGTTCCGCAGGGCTCCGCGGTTCGCGTAACGCTGCGCTCCGTGCGCCGCCAGGCCAGCCGCTACTAAGTAAGAACTCACGCACAGGCGGCGAACGGTCGCGCTCATGCAGAAGCGACTGTTCGCCGCCTTTCTAGCCCTGGGCCTGACGGGGCAGACCCCGCCCAATCTCGGCGCGCCGCCGGTCAGCGCGGTCATTTCGTATCACCAACCCGTCATTGCCATCGAGCACGTTCGCGTGATCGACGGCACGGGCGCGCCCGCGCGCGGCGATCAAACCATCGTCATCTCGAACGGCAGGATCAGCGCCGCGGGCGGCGCGGCGGCCGTGCGGGTACCGTCCAACGCAAAAGTGATTGACGGACGAGGTTACACGCTCACGCCCGGTTTCGTCGGCACGCACGATCACTTGTACTACGTGAGCGGCGGACCCCTCTTCATCATGCGTGAAATGCCGTACAGTTTTCCGCGCCTGTATCTCGCCGGCGGCGTAACGACGATACGCACGACGGGGAGCGTCGAACCGTACACGGATTTACGCGTGAAGCGCGCAGTGGATTCCGGAGAACTCGCCGGCCCGCACATGGATGTCACGAGCCCGTACATGACGGGCTACGAGCCGTTTTTCGTGCAAATGGGGACGCTGCGCAGTCCAGCCGACGCACGGCGCACGGTCGACTTCTGGGCCGATCGCGGCGTCACATCGTTCAAGTTGTACATGA
>DASSZL010000339.1:0-6194 GCA_035713505.1 Vulcanimicrobiaceae bacterium
GGCATGGCCGCGTACGGATGCTGCTCGTCGACCTCGCAGTTCTTGCACGTACCGACCAGAACGCCCGCGGCACGCGATAAACCACCCGACAACCGCAGCTGCGTGAGCATGCGATCGATGCGGTACGGCGATTCTTCGACCTCCTCGAGTATCAGCAGCGCGCCGCTCAGGTCGATCTCGTAGGGCGTTCCAAGCAGGGCCGTCACGAGCGAAAGATTCCCTCCGAGCAGTCGCCCGCGGGCGCTGCCGCTTCGCAGCATCATGGATTCGGGCCAGGCCAACTCGCCGAGCGGTTCGGGATGCATGACGGCGCGGCTGAGCCATGCGGTTTCCCGTTCGCTGAATCCGGACAATCCCGCGACCGGTCCATGGAACGTTATCAGTCCGGTATTCTGCGTGATTGCGTTGAGCAGCGCAGTGAGATCGGAATAGCCGAGGACGACTTTCGAATCGGCGGCCAGCGCGTCGTATGCGATCGCATCGAGAATTCGCATCGTGCCGTAGCCGCCCCGCAATGCGAAAATCCCGCGCACCTGCGGATCGCGCGCCGCATCGTTGAAGTCGGCGGCGCGCTGCGCGTCGCTGCCCGCGAGATAGCCGTCCCGCTCTTTGGCGAAGCGGCCCAGGCGCGGTACGAGCCCGAGCATCCGCACGATGCTTTCGGCGCGCGCAAACTCCTCATCGGAGGCAAGCGGTCCGGCGGGCGCGATGAGTGCCACGGTATCGCCGCGGCGAAGCGCGGGCGCGAGCAGCGGCTGTTTCACCGGCGCAACTCCACGCGTTCGGGATAGATCGGCCGGTTGATGACGCGCTGCAGCGTGGGCGCGTCCGCAGTCAGAATCAAGTCGCAGAAACGCGCAAAATCCTCGCGCGCGGCCTCGCCTTCCGCGAAACGCTCGTTCTTGGTGAGATCGGTCTTGCCGGCCGCCGGCAGGAAGCGAATGTAGCGTCCGTCGTCGTCGATGCCGGTTTCCAGCAAATGCTCGTCTTCGAAGATTCGCACCGCCGTGCTGACGGTGCGCTCGTTGGCCTTGTCCAAATCGAGCGTGCGCGCGATATCCACGAACGTCATGCGCAGCATCCCTTCGGACGCGAGCGAACGCATGCCCTTGTACAGTTCGCGCAGCACGTTGAGCGTCGGCGCTTCCTGATCGATGATGAACTCGTTGATGCGCCGATCCGCATCGCCGAACAGCAAATGAATATGTGCCGGCTCGCCGTCGCGTCCAGCCCGGCCGGCTTGCTGATTGAATTCGGTGAAATCAAAGTTCAAGTGATACAGCACGACGTTGCGCACGTCGGGCAAGTCTATACCTTCGCCGAACGCCGAGGTCGCTACGATGATGCGCAGCTCGCCCGCGCGAAAGCGCGTCTCGACTTCGGCGCGCTCGGGAGAAGGCATTCCCGCGTGGTAGAACATCACGTGGTCGCCCAAACGCTTACGCAGCGCGTCCGCGGTCTTGGTCGCTTCACTGCGGGAGTTGCAGTAGACGATGCCTTTGCCTTCGGAATCGAGAATGCGAGCGAGGTAGTTTAGTTTGTCCTTGCTGCCGCGCGCGTCGACGACGTGCAGATTCTCGCGCACCGTCGGATCGATGACCCACGCGTCGATCCGCAAGTCCGCTACGATCTGCTTGAACGCATCGTCACCCGCGGTCGCCGTGAGCGCGAGCACTTGCGGGTTTCCGAGCGAGGCGATCGTCTCGCCGAGTTTGCCGTAGGCGGCGCGATGCTTGGATTCGAAAATATGATGCGCCTCGTCCACGACGACGAACGAGGGGGCGCTGCGTCCGGTGAACGCGTCGCGATGGAACTGCAGAAACTCGGGCGTCGCGAGCACGATGTCCCACGCGCCGCTCTGCAGCGCCTCCATCAGACCGGCTCGTTCGTCGGCGGAAATAGAACCGTTCGCGCGATGGATGCGCAGACCGAAACCGTCGAGACGGCGCGTGAGCGCGTCGAACTGATCGTTGGCCAGCGCGCGCAGCGGATAGATGACCAGCGTCTTCTGCTCCGATTCCAGCGCGCGATACGCCGCCGGATACTGAAAGCAAAACGACTTGCCGCGGCCGGTTCCCAGCACGGCGAGCGCGTTCTTACCGGACTCGATTCGCGCAAGGACCGCCTGCTGCGCGTCATGCGGAAGCGCCTGGCCGATGAGCGCGTTGCGCAGCGTTTCATGGTCGGCCGCGGCGCGTGCCTGAATCGCGAATGCGTCGGCGCGGGGGGCGCGATCGCGTTCGACGCGAATGTTCACGCCGTAGTTCTTGCCAGTCGAAGCCTGTCCTGAGCCTGTCGAAGGGCCGCCGGTGACGTGCTCGATGCGTGCGCGGTAGCGCACGCCCGCGTCGATGAGCGGCGCCAGATGCTTGGCGATTTGCTTGCGCAGAAAACCTATCTGCATGGCGCCGTAATGCACGGCGATAGCATTGCAATCGGCCGGATTGTCCGGCTGCCGCTGCAGCTCTAATTCGTGTCCCGCAAGCAGGCCCGCGACCAAGTCTTGACGCCCCTCGAACGAGACGCCCATGACCTTGGTGGGAAACGAATCGCGTTCGCCGATGCCCGCAAAATCATCGCGCGCCAAAAACTCGTTTCGGCGCGCGAACATTTGATCGACGAACGCTGACGACGTATCACCCTGAGGTACCGAAGGGTGGCCAAACGACGCGAGAAGGCGTTCGAATGCCGCCTCCGAGCGCGTCGGAGGCGGCAGCGGTTTACTCTTCGTGCTGCTCCGCGGCATCGTGCGGCGGCAGATCGCGTTCGGGAGCGAAGTCGTCCAGATTCAGATTGATCTCTTCGTGCCCTTGATCGTACGCGGCTTCATCCAGGCCCGCAGCCTGCGCGTCGAGCGGATCGATCTGCTCCTCGTACGCTTCGTCCGGCGATTGCTCCACGACCGTGGTCGTCGATCCGGCGTCGGAACGCTTGCTGCGCTTGTAGCGGGACGGTGACGCACCGGCGGGACGCGTGGCCTTGGCCTTCTGGCGGCGAGCCTTGCGAGCGGCGACGATGTCCTCACGCGCGGCACCGCCGTGCGCGCCGAGCGCTTTGCTTTCCGCGACGCTGCGGGCAGAACGAGTGCGATCGACCGCCGCGCCGGCTGCGCGTTTACGCGCCGACGCCTCCAGTTGCCGTTTGCGGAACCCGAGTACGAGCGGAGCGGAGTAGAAGATCGAGTGATAACCGCCCGAGCAGATGCCGACGAGCAGCGCGAAGGCGAAGTTCTGCAGTGAGAGGCCGCCCAACGCGAGCAGCGCCACCAGCGTGATGACGACCGTGGCAAGCGTGTTGAACGAACGCGTCATCGTCTGCAAAATCGACGTATTGACGATCTTCTCGTACGGCTGGCCCGCCATGAGCTTGGTATTCTCGCGTATTCGGTCGAGAATGACGATCGTGTCCATGACCGAGTAGCCGATGACCGTCAGCACCGCGGCCAGGAACGCGTCGTCCGCGCGTTTGCCCGCCATGGCGTAGATGCCGATCATCATCGCGGCATCGCGAACCAGCGCGATAACGGTGACCAGACCGAAGATGTAGTTCCAGCCGAAACGGAACGCAATGTAAATAAACTGGATGCCCAGCGCGATAATCAGCGCTTCAATGGCTTTGGTGAGATACTCACGGCCGAGCGTCGGGCCGACCGATGAAACCTGCGATTTTTCGCGATTCACCGGCCCCGCGCTGTTCAGCGCCTTCCACATCGCCGGCGTCGTGTCGCCGAGCGCGGTTTGCGTTTCGATGGTATAGCGCGAATAGCCGTTGCCTTGCTGCGCGCCCATCGTGCGAATCGTCTCGTCGCTCAGATCGAGCGGCGCGACCGCCGCGCGCAATTTGTCCTGCGAGACGGGCTGGTTGAAGGAGACGTCGATCGACGTACCGCCGGTGAACGAGAGGCCGAGCTGCATCATCTTGCCGGGTTGGAAGCCGTTCCCGCCCGCGAAACCATGCCAAATCATCGAGCCCAGACCAGCGGCAATAATGAGGTACGAGATCAGCGAGACGGTGCGGAACCAGCTGACGACGTTCCAGTTGAGTCTACGGAAAAACATTTAGACCTGTGCCCCCGCCGATTTTGCAAAAATTCCGACCTCTTCGGATTTGACCCCGTAGAGCGTGGGATTGGTCGCGATATCGTTCTCGACGAGCACGTCCACGAAGAACCGCGTGATGAACACGGCGGTAATCAGGGAGAACACGGTACCCCAGAACAGCGTGTACGCGAAGCCTTTCACCGTACCGGTACCGAGCTCGAACAGCACGCCCGCACCGACGATCGTGGTGAAGTGGCTGTCGAACACCGCGGTAAACGCGCGGGAGAAACCGATGCGCACGGCGGCGCGGAACGATTTGCCCGCCCACAGCTCTTCCTTGATACGTTCGAAGATGAGGACGTTCGCGTCCACCGCCATACCGATGGAAAGCACGAAGCCCGCGATACCGGGCAGCGTGAGCGTCGCGTGCGCCGCGGCAAGCAGTCCGAGCATCATCCCCACGTAGATGAGCAGCGCGACGTCGGCCAAGAAGCCGGGCAGGCGGTACACGAGGATCATGAAGATCAGCACCAGGCCTAGGCCCAGCATCGAAGCGCGCAGCGACATCGCGAGATCGATCTTGCCGAGCGTGGGCCCGATGGTATCGTTCTCGATGATCTTCGGCTGCACCGGAAGCGCGCCCGCGTTCAAATCGTTGGCGAGCGCCGCCGTTTCATCTTCGGTGAACTGGCCGGTAATCTCGCCGGTGTCCGAAATCGGACCTTGAATCGTCGGCGCCGAAATGTAGCGCCCGTCCAGGAACATCGCCAGCGGCTTACCGAGATTCTTGGACGTGATGTCGTAGAATTTCTTGGGATCTTTGGTCGTGAAGACGATGTTCGGGGCGCCGGCTTGCGTGAACGAGGGCTGCGCCGATTTCAGTTCTTTGCCGGAATACACGACCGGACCGCTGAGTTTGGACGCGGTGACGTTGACGAAGTCGCACGCCTTCTTGTCCTTCGGATTGGCCGTGCAGGTTGCGAGCGCGGCATCAGCCTGAGCGCGCACCGCGTCGGGCATGATTTTGTACGTGAGCACGGCGACCTGTTTGATCGCGTTCTCCGCCTGCTCCGGGTTCTTCACCTGCGGCAGATCGACCGAAATACGATTGGTTCCGACCTTGGCGATCTGCGGTTCGGTTACGCCCAAACCGTTGATGCGCTTGTCGATGACCTGGATCTCGTCCGCCTGAATCTCCGGCGTGATCGTTTTGACTTGCTCGTTCGGTTCGAGCTGGAGCAGCAAATGCGCGCCGCCCTCCAAATCCAGACCCAGATGGATCTTCTGCTGTATGGGAAGCGCAGCCCATAGGCTGAGCGCGATGATCGCTAGTACGACCACCGCTTTGATCGGATTTTTATATTTATTCCAGCTCATGTGTACCGCGGAAAAAAGCAGTACCCGTCATGGGAGCCCCATGGACGGGCCAAACCCTAAAAGTTTAACAGCCCCTACCGGGGCCGTCAAATTGGGCTTTGCCGGGGATTCGGCCTAGGCGGCCGCGGGCCCCTCGTCCGCGAGCGCGTCTTCTTTAAGGAGCGTCACCGGGGTGAGCCGGGTTTCCGCGGGCACCTCGGCATAGCTGTAGACGGCCAGGCGCACTCCCGAGCGTAAGAGGAAGTCGGCGAGCAGCGGCCGCACGCCGGTCGTGCAGATGAGGGCGGCGCGGTTCTGCGGCGTCGAGCGCGCATACGCCTGCGCGCGGTCCCGGATGCGCAGGGCCAGGGCCGGATCGATGGCCCCACCGCCGGCCGCGGCAAAGGAAGCACCCAGACTGCGCTCGAGCTGCGGGTCCAGGAGCATCGGTTCCAACACTTCGACCGCTTTGCGGCGCAGCATCACCGGCACGATGACCCGACGGGCCGCCTCGGCCAAGTCCCGCGGGTCGCGACCGCCCGGCGCGGCGTCGATCATCGCTTCGAGCACGGCGATGGGATCGCGCGGCCAAACGCGCTCGCGCAGCAACAGCGCGAACGCCTTTTGCACGGCCGAAAGCGGGAGCGCATCGGTGCCGATTTCTTTCACCACCGTCGGAACGCTCGCACGCAGATGCTCCAGGAGCGTCTGCAGTTCCTGACGTCCGAGCAAGACGCCGGCGTGCGAGCGGGCGGCTTCGGCCAAATGCGATCCGATTACCGAGACCGGATCGAATAC
>DASSZL010000340.1:0-8321 GCA_035713505.1 Vulcanimicrobiaceae bacterium
GGCCTTCGGCCCCCTCGCGTGCGCGTCCGGTTACAGTGTTATTAGTTGCTATAGCCACGGTTGCCACGCGCCTTCGTACACGTGTTTGTACAGGTCGGACGGCTGCGGATACGGCATCGCCTCGGCTTTGTCGGTCGCTTCGTTCGTCTCGCGAAGCACGTCTTTTCTCATCGCTTCCACGTCTTGCGCGGTCATGACCCCGGCGTCGATCAGGATGCGCTCGAAGCGCGGGACCGGATCGTGCTTTCGGTGCTCGACGACCTCGTCTTTGGTGCGGTACGTCATGTCGTTGTCGTCCGTCGAGTGCGCGAGATAGCGGTAGCACACGCCTTCGACGAGCGTCGGACCCGCGCCCGAACGGGCACGTTCCATGGCGCGATGCACCGCGTCGTACGTTGCGATCGGATCGAAACCGTCGAACTGCTCGCCCGGCATGCCGTAGCCTTCCGCGCGCTTGTAAATGTTGGGCTGCCCCATCTGCTGATTCAGCGGCGTCGAAATCGCCCACTGATTGTTCTCGACCAGCATCACCAGCGGCAGTTTGTGGACCGCCGCAAAGTTCATGGACTCGTGCCATTCGCCTTCGCTCGTCGTGCCGTCGCCGCACGTCACCAGCACCGCACGTCCGCGCTCGTTGCGATACTTCATCGCGTACGCCGCGCCGACCGCGTGCGGAATATGCGCCGCAAGGATCGACGAGAACGACATCAAGCCGGCTTTTTTCGAAGAATAGTGATTCGGAAATTGCCGCCCGCCGTTGTGGTCCTCGGCGCGCGCGAAAAGGGAGAGCATGATCTCGTACGGCGTGAGGCCGACGCCGATCGCCAGTCCCAAATCGCGATAATACGGCGCCAAAATATCTTTGCCGCGCTCGAAGGCCATCGCCGCGCCCGCTTGCAGCGCTTCGTGTCCCTCGCTGCCGAGCGCGAAGGGGACTTTGCCTTGCCGGTTCAGCTGGAAACCGCGGTTGTCGAGCTGACGCTGGAGCAGCATGTTGCGGAAGATCGCTTTGAGCTGCTCGTCGGACAGCCCGTGCCGCTCGAGTGTCTTGGGCACTTGAGTGCCGGTTTTTGCCATTACTTTGTCATCCTGAGCTTGTCGAAGGACCGCCGAGTTTATCGAGGCGCTCCATGAGTGGTCACTGCCATGGTTCCCAAGAGCCCTCGTACAGATTCGTGTACAGGTCCTCGGGATGCGGGTAGGGCATGGTTTCCGCCCGGTCCGTTGCTTCGTTCGTCTCGGCCAGGACGGAAGACTTCAATTCCTCGGCGCGCTCCGGCGTCAGGACCCCGTGCTCCACGAGGAAGCGCTCGAAGCCCGGGACCGGGTCCAGCTTGCGGCGCTCGGCGACCTCCTCGCGGGTCCGGTAGGTCCGGTCGTCGTCATCGGTCGTGTGGGCGAGGAAGCGGTAGCATTTGGCCTCGACGAGGGTCGGTCCGCCGCCGCGGCGGGCACGCTCCAGAGCTTCCTTTGTAGCGCCGTAGCACGCAATGGGGTCGAAGCCGTCCACGGCCACGCCCGGGATGCCGTATCCCTGCGCGCGCTTGTAGATGTCGGGCTGCCCCATCTGGTGTTCGAGCGGCGTGCTGATGGCCCACTCGTTGTTTTCACAAAGAAATACGATGGGCAGTTTGTGCACGGCCGCAAAATTGAGGGACTCGTGCCACTCGCCCTCGCTGGTGCACCCGTCGCCGAACGTCGTCAGCACCGCGCGCCCGTGTTCGCTGCGCAGTTTCAGCGCGTAGGCCGCCCCCGCCGCATGCGGCAGGTGCGCGGCGATGACCGAACTGATCGTGTAGATGCCCAGGCGTTTGCTCGCATAGTGGTGCGGAAATTGCCGTCCGCCGCTCTGGTCGGCGGCGCGGGCGAATAGCGAGAGCAGCACCTCGTAGGGCGTGAGCCCGACGCCGATGTCCAGCCCCAGGTCGCGATAGTAGGGCACCAGGATGTCCTTGCCGCGCTCGAACGCCATCGCCGCGCCGGCTTGCACGGCTTCGTGGCCTTCGCCGGCCGAGGCAAAGGGAATCTTGCCCTGGCGGTTCAGCTCGAAGCCGCGCGTCTCCAGACGGCGGTGCATGAGCATGGTGCGCCAAATCTCGATCAGCTGCTCGTCGGAAAGCCCGTGCCGCTCGAACGAGGCCTTGGGATTCTTGGTTTTGGGAGCCACAGCCGAGCGTACTCGCCTGCGGCAAGGCGGAAATCCTGCGTGCGAGCCGGCTATGGCGCGGGGTTCTGAATATAGAGTTCGCCGTCCGGGTAGTCGAAGACGAGGTTGAAGTGGTCGAGGATGTTGCGTCCCAGCAGACCATCGAAGTCGAGATCCTCGAACTTGGTGCCGGTGGTCACATCCGCGCCCACGTCCGCGAAAGACAAGTCGCCCAGATCCAGGCGGCTGAACGTGTACCGGCGATAATCGACGCCCTTGCCGGCAATGCCGCGCATTTTTCCCATCACATCCGCTTGGGACGTCGGCTTGAACTGCCGGAAGAAATGCGGATACAGGAGCGTGAAGTCGGCGCCGAGGTCGACGATGAAGGCGCCGTCGATTGCATTGAACTTCGCGTGCAGGCGCGGTACGAAGTCGTCGACCGCAATGGATTGCTTGCTCCACGTCCCCGGCGGCGCTTCGTTTGACGCGGGTGAAACCGCGAGCGTTTCGTTTTGGAATATTACCGCCACGCGTTCCGATGCAAAAAAGTCTCCGCCCAGCAGCCCAACGACCTTCGTCGGCCCGATCATTTGCGAGAACGGGATTGTGGTGATCGCGACGTTTTGCGCATGCAGGGAGCCGACCGAAAAGTCCGGCGCCCGCGAGCGGCCGGCGGAGTAGTCTCCGCTGAACGACCCTTTGTGCACGTCGGAGATCGTAAGGCCCAGCTGGCGCGCTACCTCCGCGTCCAGCACGATATCGCTTGCCCCGGAATCGAGTTTGAAATCCAGACCGCGCCCTTCGATGGTGACGCGAACGATGATGCCCTGGGAGGTGAATTGAGCGGGGACGGCCACCGGCGCCGTGCCCGAGAACGTAAAGAGCGGGCGCGTTTGCGGCGGCGCGGCATGTACGGACGCGGGAGCGACCGTTTCGAATTTCGTTAGCCGGGTCACCGAGGTATTCTCGGGATGTTCGTCTTGGTAGCCGATCGTTTGCGGGAACGTCAGACCGTATTGCGTCCGGTAATCGCCGTAGTCGCGCGTCCACGGTTCGCCCTGGTAATCGCTGGTGACGACGCGGCGGAGCAGGAACGTCTTCGCGTCGTAGTAGCGCTGCTGCAGCAGACCGTCTTGCGGCGTAACCTGAACGACCACGCATGTGGGCTGCGTCGTGGTGATGCCGAGAACGCGCATGGACGAATCGTTCGTTTGCGGATGCGCGAGGGCGGCGATGAACGGATCCGCGGTTTCCGTGAAGCCGCTGACGTGCGTCACGACGCCGTTTTCATCTTGACGCCATTGCTTGCCGCCGTACGAGCCTTCGGACCAGCGGTAATCGCCTTCGCGGTCCGTCTCGACGTAGTCGTCGCCCGACTCGTACAGGTCGATGGAAATTACGGTGCTGCCGCGCGTTTTTTGGTAGACGCGATGATAGCTGCCGGCTTTGAGATGCCCCTGCGCGGCCGCGGCCTTCGCGAAGACCTGCGCCGGGGTGAGCGTCGTGGGTAGGTACGTCTGCGCCGCACGTGCGGTGGAAAAGCCGAAAACGGCGGCGATCATAACCGTAAGCAACACCCGTATGAGCATGGAGCGGAATTGGGCGCTCGGCGGGTGCGCGCCTGCGCGGGCAAGAACCGCCCACCGCAATGATTGCCGCCATCGAGGTTCCCCAAGAAGAACTCAGCCGCCACCGCCGCCACTTTCACATGCACCCCGAGCTCTCGATGCAGGAGTTCGAAACGGCCGCGTACATCGAGCGCGAATTGCGCGGGCTGGAACTCGACGATGTACGGACGGGCGTCGGCCGGACGGGCATCTTGGGAACGCTGCGCGGCGGCCGCCCGGGGCCTGTAACGCTGCTGCGCGCCGACATCGACGCGCTGCCGGTGACCGAAGCCGCCGGCGTCGAGTACAAGTCGACGAAAAGCGGCGTGATGCACGCGTGCGGACACGACGCGCACATCGCGATTTTGCTTTGCGCGGCCAAAGAACTGGCGCGCCGCCGGGCACAGGTTCCGGGAACGCTCGTGTTTTGTTTCCAGCCCGGTGAAGAAGGCTACGCCGGCAACAAATTGATGATCGAGGACGGCGCGCTCGAGAATCCGCACGTCGACCGCACGTTCGCGCTGCACGTGTTCAGCGGTTTGGAAGTCGGCAAAATCGGTGTGCGCGACGGCGCGTTCTTCGCATCGTCCGACGAGTTTCACCTGACAATCCGCGGCAAAGGCGGTCACGGCGCCATGCCCGAGCGCGCGATCGATCCAATCGTCGCGGGAGCGCACTTCGTCACGATGCTGCAGACGATCGTCAGCCGCGAAATCGCGCCGAAAGATCCCGCGGCGTTCACCGTGGGCAAATTTGTGGCCGGCTCGACCTTCAACGTCATCCCGAACGAAGCCGAGATGGAAGGCACCGTGCGCAGTTTCGATCGCGACGTGCGCAAGACGATGCCCGAGCGCATGGAGCGCATCTTAAAGGGCCTATGCGAAGCGATGCGCGTCGACTACGAAATGAAATACCGTTACGGCTATCCGCCAACGGTAAACGACGCGGCGATGAACGAAATCGTGCGCGAGGTCGGCGAGAACGTGCTCGGAATCGAGAACGTCGTGTATCCGCACGACATCGTGATGTGGGCCGAAGACATGGCGTACATGCTCGAAGAGCGGCCGGGCGCGTATTTCTTAGTCGGCGCGCGCGGCGAGAAGCACGGCACGTTTCCGCAGCACAGCGCGAGCTACGACATCGACGAACGCGCCCTCGAAGTGGGCTTCAAGATGATGGTGGGACTGGGACTGCGCGGTTAATCGCGCGAGTCGATATCGCGCTGAATCGCTTCCTTCGCTTTGTCCGCGGCTTCTTTCAGTTTCTTGGCTCCGACGCGGAAGAAGGCGCCGAGTTGGGTCGCGGCTTCTTCGGTCTGGGCCTGCGTCTGCTTGAGCGCCTCTTGCAGGCGGGCCTTGGTCTTCTCGTCGAGATAGTCGTTCATTATTGCTCTTTTTCCGTAACCGTGAGTACCCAGCGAATCGCTCTGGCGTACTGGTCGAGTTCCTTGATTGTCCGCCGCAGCCAGCCTGCCGCGACGTCTTCCTGTTCCTGACTACCCTCGGGGCGGGGCAACTGTTTCGCATAGGCGGCCGCGGACTCGAGCTGCGCCTCGACGTGCGGCCAGACGGTGCGCAAGGTGTCCTCCGAGGCGTCCGGAAGGCGGTCGATCGCCGGGGGCGCGGGCGCCTGCGGATGCGACATCGCGTATTCGAGGCGCGCGAGCGAATATTCCGCGCCAACGCGGATGAACGATGCCGAGAGCTGGACGAGCCGAACTTCCACTACGGGAGCGCTCTTCCGGAGCGGCGAAAAGCGGGCCTGTTTGCTCCGCTGTGATTGAGGAGAGTGCAAGCGTGGATTCGAGCGTGGGAGATTTCCGCCGCTATGTCATCGTCGGAAACGGATTTGCGGGGACGACGGCAGCCGAACAACTGCGCAAACACGATCCCTCTTGCTCCATTACGCTGTTCACGGACGAGCCGTACTGTCTGTACAATCGCATCGCTCTGCCGCCGCTGCTGCGTAAGCAGGTGACCAAGGAAAAGGTCATCATGCGCGACCTCGCATGGCATGAGAAGCACAACATCGAGTTGCATCTCGAAACGCGCGTCGAGCGCGTGGTGCCGCAAGAACGGGTCGTTATCGCAAACGGGAAGTCCTATCCGTATGATGCGCTGCTCGTCGCGACCGGCGGGCGGCCCAACCGCCATCCCGCCGGCGGTTCCGACGGCGCGAACGTCTACAACTTTCAATACATGGACGACACGCTCGCGATTTCGCGCGAGCTGGAAACGGCCAAGGCTGCCGTCGCCATCGGCGGTTCCTTCATAGCGTACGAATTGGCCGAGGCGTACGTTTCACGCAAGGTGGAAACGCATTGGATCATGCGCGGCCCCCGCGTCCTGCACCGTATGCTCGACGAGATCGCCGGCGAGCTCATCGATGAAGCCGCCAAACATGACGGCGTGCACATGCACTATGGCGACGAGATCGCGGAATTCGTCCGCGACAACGGCGTGGTCAAGAAAGTGCGCTTAAAAAGCGGTACCGAGATCGAAGCGCAGTGCTACGGCATCGGCCTGGGGCTCACGATGAACACCGAGCTGCTGGAAGGCGCGGGCGTCGAGATCAGCAAGAACGGCATTTTGTGCGACGATCGCCTGGAAACGAACGTCAAAGGCATTTTCGCCGCCGGCGACATCGCCGATTTCTACGATCCGATTCTCGAGATGCGCTATCGCATGGGCACCTGGAACAACGCGGGCGCGCACGGCAAGGTCGCCGCGCAGAACATGATGGGCAACAACGTTCCATACGATGACGTCCCGGAGTATTCGAGCCTGCTTTTCAAGGGGCAGACGATTACCCAGTTCGGCTTATCGCCCGAGTATCGCCCGGATATCGAAACCGTGTTTACGGTCGATCGCGAAAAAAAATGGTACCGTGCTCTCTATTTCTGGGACCATCGCCTGGTCGGAGGGTGTTTCATGGGCAAAGGCAACCGCAGCGGCAAACGCAAGTACGTCGACACCATCAAGGGCAAGCAGCGCTTCCCTAAAGAGGAGTGGAAGACGATGCTGGATTGGACGCACGACTGAGATGTCGATGTGGGAACCGTTCCGTGAGCCTGCACGCCGCACGATGGTCGTCGCGCAAGAGCTCGTAAAACGCCTCGGGGCCAAGGAACTGGACGCGGAGCACATCGTGGCGGCGACCGTTGAAGTAGGCGACAATCTCGCCGCGGACGCGTTTTCCTCGTGCGGAGTGAGTGTCGAGCGCATGAATGAAGCGGTGGAGCGGGCTTTGCCGCACGGCACCGAAGCCGGACAGCAGGAAATGCTTTTTACGCAGCGTTCAAAGCAACTGATCAAACGAGCATTTGACGAGGCGCGAAATCTTGCGCACTCGTATATCGGCACGGAGCATTTACTGCTCGCCTATATCACCGAGTTCGGGAAAAAGAGCAAACTCTTCGCGGACCTTGGGATCGAAAGCGATGCCCTGCGTACCAAAGTACTTCAACTGATTCGCGAACAAGCGTGAGCACGGGAACGGTCGTGCCGGTTACACGCTGACCGTCGTCCCGCGAGCGGCGACGTTGCCGACCCAGTTGTATTTGCTGCGAACCAAATCGCAGAGCGCTTGCGCCGACACCGGATCACCGTGCACGGCGTAAAACGACGGCTTGCTTGGGCACGTGTCGAACCATTGCTGGATCTCGTCGCGGTCGGCGTGCGCGCTGTACCCGGATATTTGTCCGATTGCGGCGCGCACGGGAAGCGTGTCACCGAAGATCCGAATCGTCTGCGCGCCGTGCGTGAGGAAATACCCGAGCGTACCCGCCGATTGGTAGCCGACGAAGAGCAGCGTGGCCTTCGGATCGGAGACGTGGTTGTAGATGTGATGCAGCACGCGGCCGCCGGCCGCCATGCCGCTCGCCGATACGATGATGTGCGGTCCGCTCACGTGGTTAATGGCCTTGGACTGCTCGGTTTCGACCGCAATCGTCAAATTCTCGCAGCCGAACGGCGTGCCGTTCGAATCGAATTGAATCGGCTTGTGCGCGTCGGGAAACTCCGTGAAGAGTTTATCGACCTGCGCGGCCATCGGGCTGTCTAAAAAGACCGGAATCCTCGCGAGCTGCGGGTCTTTGCGCTGCAGTTGCCCGATCGAAAACAGCAGTTCCTGCGAACGTTCCACCGCGAATGCCGGAATGACCACGGCGCCGCCGCGGGCGATCGCGTGTGCGAGCGTCTGCGCCAGCATGCCGAGTGCATCCGGAGGATGCACGCGATCGCCGTACGTGGATTCGCAAATAAGCGTGTCGGCTTTGCCGATCGGCGCGGGATCGTAGAGCAGCGTGCGATTGTAGCGCCCGATGTCGCCGGAGAACACGATTGTCCGATCGGCGATGCCCAGTTCCACGAACGCGGAGCCGATAATATGCGCGGCGTTCTTGTACGTGGCTTTCAAGCCGGCCGCCTCGAACGGCGTTTCCAGCGGTACGGGCTTGGTCATTTGGATCGTGCGCTGCACGTCCGCTTCGTTGTAGAACGGCGGCGGAGCGTAGTGCTCGTGATTCATCCCGCGATCGTGCAAGTGTGTTTGCAGATGGACGGCAT
>DASSZL010000341.1:0-3208 GCA_035713505.1 Vulcanimicrobiaceae bacterium
CACCGCCACGTGCGGCACGAAGAACAGCAGCGCGCACAGGAGAGCGGTGACGACGAACAAGACTTGCGCGGCGATAATCGCCAGCACGTCGACGGCGAATGCGCCAAGCGCGTACCGCTCGCGCGATACCGGCTTCGTCCATGCCAGTTCCAGATGGCCGTCGTTTTCCTTAGCGAGGGCGCCGCCGAGCATCGAGGCCGCGATGAAGCCCATAATGATCGACACCAGAAAGAGCACGTCCAGGGGGAAACTTCGATCGGTGCTCGTGTGAATCGTCACGTGCTCCATGCCATTCTTCCGGTCGACCGTTTGGTTTATCACGACATTGCCGATATAGACATTGCGGGAATCGCGGCCCGTGGAATGGTTCGGCTGGGTGATCTCCACATGGACGTCCGCGCCGTGAATCGTCGCCACGGCATGGATATGTTTGACCGGATCGTCGACGGTGGTACGGCGCGATCCATCCGCCAGCGTTTCGTGCGTTATGTGGGCCGTCGGCGAGCTCTCAATATTGCCCATGTAGGAATCGGGCCCGTGCCCATGGACGGCAATGCGCCCGGCGACCGCCATGAGAAACAGCACGCCGCAAATAATCGCGATGACGCGCAGCGTGCGCAGCGCGCGTTGATACTCGACAAAATACGTCATTGGACGGCCTCCACGACTTCGGCGGTTTGGATGCCGGAGTCGACGGCATTGAGGAAGATGTCTTCGAGGTTGAGGTCGACGACGCGCACGCTAAGCGCGCCGCGCGAGGAAAGCTCGCCGGCGACGTCGTCACCGCCCGAACGGACCGTGACGCGCAGGATGCGCCCCGTCTTCTCCAGGCGCGTGACGCGCGTGTCGTTCGCCAGGCCGTCAAGCGCGATTGCGTCGGATTCGAATATCGCTTCGACGATTTTCGAGCCGGCCTTCAAATCGTCGACGGCGCCGGAAAGCGCCACCTTTCCGTTTTTGAGCACGGCGATGTGGTCGGCGGCGCGTTCGACTTGGCCGATTTGATGTGACGAGAGGACGATCGTGGCGCCTTGCGCGGACGCGTCGATGATGAGCTTGAGCACCGAACGCTGATTGACCGGATCTAGCCCGCTCGTTGGTTCGTCGAGAATCATGATGCGCGGCTCGCTCGCAAATGCGAGCACGACGCTGAGCGCGGTGCGCATGCCCTTGGACATGTTGCGCACGCGCTTGCGCGGGTCCAGCGAGAACAGCTGCATGAGCTCGTCCGCGCGCTTGGCGCTGAACGACTTGAACGCGCGTTTCTGCATCTCGAGATGATCGCCGGCGCGCATCCACTCATAAAGCGCGCTGCGCTCGGGCACGTACGCAAGTTCTTCGAAGAGCTGCGGCGTGAGCGGCTTGCTGTCGTAACGAGTCGTTCCCGACGTGGCGCTCGCGAGACCGAGCATGCACTTGAACGTCGTGGTCTTGCCGGCGCCGTTGGGGCCGAGCAGACCGAATACGGATCCGGCCGGAATCTCGATTGTTACGTCCTCGACGGCGGTAAATTTTCCGTACCGCTTGGTCAAGCGCTCGATGGAAATACTCATTGTTCCTCCGGAAACCACCGCGCGAGCGCGGCGTCGAAGAGTGCACGGACTTGCGCGGCGTTCAGGCCGATGGACTTGGCTTCACGCACTGCGTGAAGCAACGCTTCGGCTGCGACGTGGCTTGCCGCCGCGCGCGATGTTTCGGCCGAGCCGTTTGCGCGAACGAACGATCCGCGGCCCGGCGCGGTCTCGATCACCTCGTCCCGCTCGAGATCGCGGTACGCACGCGCAACGGTGTTGGGATTCACCGTGAGATCGAGCGCGAGTTGTTTGACCGTCGGCAGCTGCTCGCCCGGAGCAAGCACTCCCAGAGCAACCGACCGTTTGATCTGCTCGATTATCTGCAGGTAAATCGGAACCCCGCTGCGCGGGTCGACCGTGAGGACCGCAGGCATGCCGGGCGCGCTTAGATCTTCGGGCCCCAGCCGAGAAAGAGGCCGCCCGGTTGCTGGTCGAGCGGGAAAGACGGACGCCGCTGTTCGCCTTGCGTGGCGGGAACCTGGCGGTTGACATGGATGGTCATGATAACCTCGAACTTTCCGCACCAGTACCAATCTGCTGTTGTACTAGTACGCTAGTATAATAGCACAACATCGGGCGGCGTCAAGCTCCCTTCCAAAGGATTTTCCGGCGCGCTGCGGGCAGGCTGCCCCGGTGGGCAACCTGCTTTGGCGCCGCATGGGCGCGTTCGCGGCGCCGATGATCGCCGGCAACGTGCTCCAGCTGCTTTCCGGCACGGCCTCGGTGGCGATGCTGGGCCGCCTTGCCGGTGCGAACGCACTGGCCAGCGCCGGCGTGCTTTTCCCGCTCACCATGCTGTGCTACTCATTCGCGACGGGCCTCACGAACGGCGCGACGATCGTACTCGCGAGCGAAGAGGGCGCGAAAAACGACGATGAAACACAACGCTTGATCGTCGAGGCGCTCATGCTCGCCGCGGCCGGCGGAATCGTCTTCGCGCTTGCAGGCCTGTTCCTCGGCGCGCGCATTCTGCACGCGCTCGGAACGCCCGCAATCATCTTTACGCAAACGCTCAGCTATTTGCGCATCGTGGCCGTTTCCATGATCGTCATCGTGCCGTACATGATGTACGGAGCGCTTTTGGACGGGCTGGGCGATTCAAAGACGCCCTTCTTCATGCTGCTCGTTTCGACGCTGCTCACGCTGGCGGCCATGCCGGCGCTCATCATCGGCGTCGCGCCGCTTCCGCATTTGGGGGTACTCGGCGCACCGGCCGGCGCGCTCGCTGCGTTTACCCTCGTCACGCTGGGCACGGCTTTCATCGTGCCGCGAATCCACCCGGAGTTTCATCTGCCCGCAAGCGGATTGCGCACACTCCTTCCGAGTATCGGGACGGCGTGGAGGATTCTTCGGCTCGGAATGCCGATCGCGCTGCAGTATGTTGCGGTATCGGCATCGCAGCTCGTCGTGCTTTCGATCATTACCGCCGCCGGCGCGTTGCCCGTCGCGGTATATGCGGCGGTGAATCAAGTCATCGATTACGTAACCACGCCGATTAGCATGATTTCGATAACCGCGTCCGCGTTTGCCGCCAGAGCCATCGGCGCCCGAAACCTGCAAGAAGTTCCGGCGATTACGCGTACGGCGATCCTGATGATGCTGCTGCTCACCGGCACCATGACGCTGTTGGCATA